>JBAQYM010000111.1:0-20497 GCA_049300095.1 Syntrophobacteraceae bacterium | reverse complement strand
AGAAGATTTCACTCCCTGGATACTTCTATAATTCAGATAACTGCCGTTCGCCACGTTTATTTTTGGCGACAATCATCGCCGGTGAGAATGCGGGGCAGGGCGGTCAAACCGGGGCTGTTGCCGAAAGTAATATTCCGGCTGTGCGACCATGCAGCCGGACGTGAGTCCCCCTCCCCGCGATGGGATCGTTAGGGGAGGGTGTTAAATTTTCAAGTACTTACGACCCCCTCCCCCAGCCCCTCCCGCCAAGGGAGGGGAGACCTGCGCCCTGTTTTGGCCATACCTGTCGTAACTTTTGCATTTGAGCGACAGCCCGTTGATCCATGTCCGACCGATTCTAGCACATATGGAGGCCATCCCAGGCCGGATCAGCCATGGAGGGAAAACTTTTCGGTAAACACCGTGTTTCTCAGTATGCCGGTCGCCAGCAGGCCGCCGCCGGCCAACATCATCAATGGGTCCCACCACAAGCCGAAATTGCGGTCGAGGAAACGAAAAACCTCGGGGAACAATGATATCGACAAATCCGCGAACACCAGCCACCAACCGAGCGCCATGCGCCCTTCGACCTCGATGTAATAGACGGCGAAAAGCGCGACGGCCGGCGCCACGATGGCGTAGCTGTTAACCTCCGTCATGGGATTGAACAACATCAGGTAGGTGGCCGCGAGGGCAAGCAGGACGAGTGCGCGGCCGGGCTCGGGGTTCCGGCGGGCGGCGAAGATCCACAAGCCCAGGGCGATCACCCCCGTCAACATCCGGAGAAGCTGGGACGCCCCGCCGGGCAGATACACCCCGAGGGTGCGCAACAATCCGTTGATATCCGCAAAAATGTGGTTGTGCGTCACGGAAAATGTCAGGAGGCGGTCAAGCAGTTGACGATATTGCGTGAAGACATAGTCCGCATTGCCGAAAAGAAATGGAAATGCCAAAAACACGGCGAGAAACACCGGCAGAGTTTTCAGCAATTTCCGGTACGCCACCGGGGCGAGCAGCAGCGGCGCCAGGGCAATCGGCTTTATGATCAGCAGTCCCGTAAGACACAGCGAGGCCGCCGTCCAGCGCTCCTCGGCAAGGAAAACCGTCGCGTGAACCAGGACCGCCGCAAAAATGAGGTTGGCCTGTCCATTGCGCAGCGCCCCCAGGGAAGGAAGGATCGTGAGAATAGAGACCAAAAGGAAGGCTTTTTCGGGGTCCGGCCATTGAAGACGCGCGAGCAGCCGCCATGTTCCCCAGGCCAACAGGCCGATTGAGACCAGCCGCCACAGGTTGTCGCCGACCCAAACCGGCAGAAGGCTGAAAGGGGTGAAAAAGATCGCAAACTGCGGAAAATAGAAATACCCGAAGTTCGTGCCCAGGTACAGGGACTTGCCCGCCCACCAGGCTTCAACCGCCCGGTGATAAACCGGCGTCACCGTATGGCCGGACGGGTCGGCCGCCACCATCGCCGCCACGACCGCAAAGGGCAGGACCCAGGCGAGCGCGACGCCCGTCGCGTATCGTTTATCTCGTGACATCATGCCCGCAATCCACTGTGAATTCCTCCCGTGGGTATATCTCTTACCCCAAGCCCGCCCCACATGGTTTCTCGCTCAAGGCAACCGCGCAGGCATGGGTCCGGCCCGTGCGGGATCGATCCTCCCCCGATATTATCGAGGCCCGCGAAAAGTTGTCGAAGATTTGTCCCGGAAAGACAAAAATCTGTCGGGCCGCCAGTCGGATGGTTTATATCGGTAAACCCCATAAAGCAACACAAAAAGATCCCGCGCAAGACAAGTGAGGACATGCGGGACAGACAGGATCTGGGGGAGGGGGATAGGTCGTAAGTGTTTGAAAATTCAACATCCCCTCCCCCCCCTCCCGTCGCAAGGGAGGGGGACTCACGTTCGGCTCAATAGTCGCACAGCTTAAATATTGCTTTGGGCAACAGCCCCTATGGCGTCTCCCCCCGCTGTTGGAAAGCATCGGTTGACGCTTCAGGGAACGGAAAGAGGGGAGCGCCGCTTCCCTACAGGCACGCGGCGACCGCCTTGAGGCAGGCCTCGTAGTCAGGTTCGCCGGCGATCTCTTTAACGATCTCGATGTGTCTTATGATGTTGTTCGCGTCGATTACAAACACGGCCCTCGCCAGAAGGCGGAGATCTTTTATCAGTACGCCGTATGCCTGGCCGAAACTTGCGTCCTTATAATCGGACAGGGTCGTCACGTGCGAAACCCCGGCGGCCCCGCACCATCTTTTCTGGGCGAAGGGAAGGTCCATGCTGATGGTGAGCACCGCCACGCCCGCCCCGAAGATTCCCGCCTCCACGTTGAACCGGCGGGTTTCAATGTCGCAAACGGGGGTGTCCAGCGAGGGGACGGACACAACGACGACCACTTTGCCCTTGTGGGCGGAAAGGCCGGTTGGGGCAAGGTTGTTGTCCGTTGCCGTAAAATCCGGCGCCTGATCTCCCACCTTCAATTCGTTCCCGCTCAGCGTGAGCGGGTTTCCGCGCATAGTCACGGTTCGTTCCATAAGAATTGTACTCCTTCTCTCGAATTAAGTTCCGCTGGATATACCTGCTTCAAGTTCAGGAGATGTAAGGACCCGGCGCGCCCGCGTCAAGGCGGTTCGCCGTGGAACCCAACAGGCGAATTCCCGCGGCCGAACTTACCGAGTTCCTTGCCCGGCGCGCCACGGACGGCCCTGGCAGCGCCCCACAAAAACAAAAAAAGCCTGGGATTTCTCCCAAGCCACGATCATTTTGCCGAGAATCTGCCGCCCAGCCCGCTTCGGGCGTAGTCGGGCGGCCTTATTGCAACGGTTTATCTGGGAAATTTGATAGACGTCAGCCTTTCCCAGATTTTTGCAGGCTGGTTCTCCAAATCGATCAGGTACATATCGCCGTCGATTTCCTCGACTGTCCCGTAACCGTTCGGGACCTGCACCCTGTCATGGAGCTGGGGGCGCGGGACTGCGACGGTCCTTTTCGGGGCCTGAGGCAGGGCGCTCACCTGCCTCGTGGGCTTGCGGAATGATTTAAATCCACCGACCGGGAATTTTGCCATTTCATTTGCCTGCTCTCTCGGACTCCCGCCGACGACTTTTTCGGCTCGAAGTCCTTTGACTCATGCCATTTTGAGAAAAAAAAAGCCGGAGCTGTAAACGCTCCGGCTGACATTTTTATCGGGCCGCAATTACAGCTTTTTTACCTGGGAAGCCTGGGGTCCCTTGGCGCCTTTTTCCTCGACGAAACTGACCCTCTCGCCTTCGCTCAGGGACTTGAAGCCGCTGTCTTCGATAGCGCTGAAATGAACGAATACATCGTGTCCACTGTCCGTTTCGATAAATCCGTAGCCCTTGCTGTCGTTAAACCATTTTACTCGACCTTCCGCCATTTGTTTACTCCCTGGTTTTGTGGTATTTGGTGTTGTAGCATTTGGTTGCGGCACTTCGAACTTACCCGGAAACCGCACCCTCTACTCAGGCGGAAGATCGATTTCCAAATAATTCAAAATATCGAACTCATTTAGCTGACAAGAGATTATATCCTGACAATTCAAAAAATGCAAGCAGCATGACCTTATTTATAAAATATACCAATCATTATTAATTTGAACAAATCTCCAAGGTTATATCCCCGGACGGAGACAACGCACCATGGCGGCGTCCGATTTTTTGCTTGACAAGATTCGGGGTTTTTAATACCGCTGAACCCGACCCGTCCAATTACGTCCTGATTGCCGACACACTGAAAACTAGAGAACTATACCGGAAAGGTCGCTTTTTTTCCGGGCGAATCAACACGTCCATACCGGATACCGCCGCGGAGTCAGCCGAGCATAAACGGCCCTTCGCTCCGCGAGCCGACCCGTGGCAATCATACCCAAACAGGAGAATACGTATGATCGATTTCACATTTACCGACGAGCAGGAAATGTTCAGAAAGGCGTCTCGGGAGTTTGCGGAAAATCGCGTGGCGCCCTTTATCCCGGAAATGGAACAAACGGGCAAGGTGCCTCCCGGCCTGGTAAAGGCGCTGGCCGAAGCGGAGATGCTGGCAATCACCATTCCCGAGGAATTCGGCGGGCTGGGACTTGGATTTGTCGCCAGGATGATCGCGCTCGAAGAGATCAGCCGGGTTTCCGTCGCCACCGCCATGATGCTCCAGGTCTTCGCGCTCGGAATCGACCCCATAGTCCGCTTCGGCAGCGAAGCGCAGAAGAAAGAATACCTCCCCAAGCTGGCGACGGGCGAACTCCTGGCGTCGGTGGCCGTAACGGAGCCAACCGGGGGTTCGGACCCGACCGGGGGCCGGACGACCTACGCCAGGGACGGCGGAGACTATATCATTACCGGCCGCAAGTGTTTCATAACCAATTCCCACATTGCCGACATCATTACCGTGATCGCGAAAGACGAGAACGATCCCAAGGCTTTTTCGGCCTTTGTCATAAAGAAGGGCACGGAGGGCTTCAAAGCGACGCATGAAGAGCACAAGGTCGGCATGAAAGGCTGCAACACGGGCGAGCTGAGCCTCGACAAATGCAGGGTTTCCGCCGAGAACCTCCTGGGCGCCGAGGGAAAAGGACTGCGGGTCAGCATGTCCTCCATCGGCGATGTCGGACGCGGCGGCATGGTGGGATGCGCGCTCGGGCTTCAGACGGCGTGCCTGGAAGCGTCGCTCAAGTTTGCCGGCGAGCGCATCCTTTACGGGAAGCCGATCAGCAATCTCCAAACCATTCAGAATAAACTGGCCGACATGAAGATCGACCTCGAAGCGGGCCGGCTTCTCGCCTACCGGGCGGCGGCGATGCAGGACCGCGGCGAGCGGAGCGGCAACGAGTTTGCCGTGGCCAAGTATTTTACGACCGAGGCGGCCCAGAGGGCGGCAAAAATGGCGGTCGATATCCACGGCGGCTACGGGTGCATGGAAGAATACGCCGTCACCCGGTACCTGCGCGACGCCTTCGTCCTGGGACCTTCGGCGGGTACGAGCGACATAATGAAGGTCATCGTCGCCCGGTGGGTCCTCGGCTGATCGAACGGCGGGCGGCGAAAAGCATTCACCGCGGAGAGCGCGGAGAAAAAGCGGAGGAAAATATTGGAAGAAAGACGGAAGGTTATCCATGTTCTCCCGCCTTCTCCCGCTCTGCCTCCGCGTTCTTTGCGGTGAGATGTTTGCTTGTTCTTTCGAACAGAGGCTGCAATGAATATTATCGTGTGCGTTAAGGCGGTCCCGGACCCCAAAGAAATCTGCAAGATTAAGATCGACCCCGCCACCAAAACTTTGATGCGATGCGAAGTCCCGCTGGTGGTCAACGCCCTTGACAAGCATGCCCTCGAAGCCGCTCTCCAGCTCAAGGAATCGGCCGGGGGCCATATCACCGTCATCAGCATGGGGCCTCCTCCAGCCGGGAACATTGTCAAAGAGTGCATGGCGCTTGGCGCCGACAGGGGGATACTGCTCTGCGACCGGGCTTTTGGCGGGGCGGACGCCTTCGCCACGGCCTTCACCCTGGCCGGAGGGATCGAGAAGGCCGGCGATTTCGACCTGGTCCTCTGCGGCACGGCGAGCAGCGACGGCGCCACCGAGTGGGTGGGCCCTCAAATCGCGACTTTTTTGAATATACCCGTCGTGACGATGGTGCGGGAGTTCGAGGCCCGGGGCGACGATTTCTGGCGCGTTCGCGCGGACTGGCAGAACGGGTGCCGCAGGGTCGAGGTGCGCCTGCCCGCCCTGTTAACGGTTACACGAGAGTTGAACTGCCCGAGGGCGTTGAGTTTTTCGGGGATCCTGAAGGCGCGCAAAAAAACCATCGAAGAGTGGGACCTCGACGCGCTGGGAATCCCCGCGGAAAAGGCCGGGGCCAAGGGGTCTCCGACGATAGTTTCCGAAATGACGACGGTTGAAAACCGCAGAAACGTGGAGATGCTCCAGGGGACGGCGGAGGAAAAAGCCGATCAGCTCGTTTCGCGCCTAGCGCAAATGGGTGTTCTATAGTGGATCGAGTCCATGGCAAGATTGAGGGATTGAGGGATTGAGGAGTGGTGATCAACCCTCTAAATTCCCCAATTCCTCAATCCCTCAATTCCCAGAGAGGTTGTCGTAATGAGTAAGAACTTCGGTCCGGTGTGGGTTATTGCCGAGCAGGATGATTGCAAGGCGGAAATCGTATCCCTTCAGCTTCTCGGAAAGGCGAGGGAGTTGGCGGACGAGCTGGGTGTGGCCTGCGAGGCCGTGCTTTGCGGGCACGCTATCGCGGAGACGGCGCGGGACCTCGTTCGCGCCGGCGCCGACAGGGTCTATCTCGGAGACGCCCCCGCCCTCGAGACCTATCAGCCAGTGTTGTACGCGGACCTCATCTGTTCGTTGGCCGAAAGGCACGGACCCGAAATCATTTTGATCGGCTCGACCTTCATGGGCCGCGAACTCGCGCCGATTGTCGCGGCCCGTCTCAAAACCGGGCTGGCCGCCCATTGCACCGGCTTGCGCCATGACAAGGACAAGAACCTCGAGCAGCAGGTCCCCGCTTACGGCGGCCTGATGTCGATCGTATGCCCCAAAACGCGCCCGCAGATGGCAACCGTTGCCAGGGGCGTCTTCAAAACCCCGGAGCCGGACGGGGGGCGCGAGGGGGAAATTATTCCGGTCGCCACGCCCGAAGCTGCCGACCTGCCCGTAAGGACGCTCGAAATAGTCAGGGAAAAATCCGCGGGACTTCAACTCGAAGAGGCGCGGGTCATCGTGACGGGCGGGGCCGGAGCGTGCGGCCCCGAGGGCTGGAAAACGATCCGGGAACTGGCGGATACGCTCGAAGCGGCCCTGGGATGCACGCGTCCGGTCGTTGACGAGGGATGGGCCCCCAAGGATACCATGATCGGCCAGAGCGGCAAGATGGTGTGTCCCCGGATATACATCGGCATCGGGTTGTCGGGGGAACAGCAGCATATGGTGGGGATTTCCGGGGCCGACCTGATGGTTGCGGTCAACAACGATCCCAAATCCCCCGTTTTTCAACAGGTCGACCTAGGCATCGTCGAAGATTGCCATAGTTTCTTGCCCCTGCTCATCGCTAAAATCAAGAATTTCCGCGATGCGCGGCTTGGCTGTCGACCCACGGATTAGTGTAGAGCAGGTCGGGGTTCGCCTATTTTCGCAGACTTATACGTCAGATCCATCGGTTAGCCCCAAATTGGGCTAACCTTCTTTTAATGGGAAAACAGCGCATCCGGACAGGAAACTCACTTCATCCCCGCGTTTGGAAGTGGCATCCGCATTGCGCGCGGTCCGGAATTTGCGTACTTCGACCAGGGCATTTCAGGTATATCGTGAATCATAGCCTGGGATTTCTCCGTTCCCACGGGAGGAAAACACGCAATGTGGCCATATTGCCGGGTCCCCTTCATTCCATTGCTTGTACTTTCGCCATCTCTATCCGCTGAGGCCCTCGCAGTCCCGGTGGAAGAACAGGGTGGAGTTTTCAGGCCGCCGGTCCGCATCAACGACACGGAGAAACCGTATCGGGGAGGACCACGCGATGGATGCCGATAAACCCTCTCGATCGTTCCTGGAAATCGTCAAAGAGTGCGCGGCCTCAGAGAGGTTGAAATTGCCGGTGTTTCCGGAGGTTGCGTTGGAATTGCATCAATTGCTTGCGGACCCTGATGTTTCAGTCGGGCAGGTGGCTAAAGCAATCTGCAAGGACCAGGGCCTCACCACCCAAATAATGAAACTGGCAAATTCCGGGTTTTACAGGGGGATAAAGGGAGTCCGCACTGTGGACGACGCCATATTTCGCCTCGGAATGAATAACGTTTTCAACCACGTAGTCGCTATCAAGCAGGGGAATTACTACCGTTCATCCAACCCGCTGATGGATACATTCCTAAAAGTATCCTTCACACATGCCATCTGCACGGCGACAGGCTCGCAGTGGCTGGCGCCAAGAATTGGATATCAACGCCTGTCCAATGCGGCATTTTTGGCAGGATTGCTTCACGATATCGGAAAACTCCTAATAATCAAGGTAATCGAGTCGCTAATATCTATCTGCAAATCTCTACCGCTTACGGACGCGTTCATATCAGATACTATTGTGTCGCTGCATGCGGAGTTCGGGCACACATTGATGCGGGAATGGGGAATACTCGATGAATACTGCAAAGTGGCCAGATATCACCATGTGGATGAATTCGATACGAGCGATGCGTTGTTGATGACTGTGCGGGTTGCCAACCAGGCGTGCGTAAAATATGGCGTGAATACAATTTCCGAAAGACAAATCGATTTGCGATCATTGAAGGAGGTGCAGATTCTGGGTATCAAAGAAGACGTTGTCGATGAATTGGAAAACGTCATAGCAAGCGCCATCGAACTGCACCGCTCCGGCTAGACGCGCGCGCCATACCGGCGCTCGACCCAAAGAGCGTATGTCGCGCCGCGGTCTTTCATTTGCTCCTGTCGCTTCCAAGCACTCCATGGAGAACGGCGCGGATATTCTGGTCTATGACCTCCTCCAGCGTCAACGGCCCTCCCTCCTTGACCCAGTAACCCAGCCAGTGGCTCATCGAGATGAATAGGAAAGTCGTAACACTGAGGTCCATTGCGGGGTCCAGGGTTGGAATTTTCCTCAGCTCGTCTTTGAGTGTTCGAAAGATGGTGCGCTCTCTTTTAACAAGCTCCTTCTTCCATTCCCCGGTTAATTGATGTCTATCACGGAGCCCCACAGTTCGATGGTGCCTGTCCTCATTTATAAAGCCGGCATAGGCTCGCATTAATCTTTTGAAGGATTCTTCTTCACTTAAGTGATTCTTACCGCAGTCTCTTATAGTTTCGTCCAATTTTTGAAGAAACAGATCGGAATGGGTTATCAACAGATAGCCCAGAATATCCTCTTTCGACTTGAAGTAATAGTAAATGGCCGCCTTGCTGATACCGGCCTCATGGGCTACCTCTTCCAGGGATGCCGTCTGGTAACCCTTAAGGCTGAAAACCGTTGTGGCGGCCCTTGCGATGTAATTCTTTCTCTCTGCGATGCTCAGTTTGAGTCCCATGATATTCCCATGTCCTCCATGACTGGATATGCGGAATTCGATACTGTCCGGCTGGTTTATTTACCTGCCGGTCAGTTGAATAAAACGCCGGCAAGAACCCGTCAAGATTTCTTCAGATGCCGCCAAATTTGCATCGCATCCCGCATGCGGACAGTAAACGAACGGATTCGGGAAGGTCCTCGATTTCGTTTCCGCGCGGGGCCGAATAAGGTACGGTGCGATCTCACCGGCATCTAAGGCCGGCAGTGATACGGCACGGCATGCGCAACGAAAACGATCAACTCTTTCTTGACTCGATATGGCTGATGGCGATCGGCAGGACGCAATTCGCTCGAAAAGGACCTTGACGGACTATTCCACAAACGAAGGGAACTCGGGCGCGCGGCCGCTACTTTTCTCCCCATGCCTTCTTGATGGCGTCATCGACTTTACTATCCAGCGCCTGCTTTTTCTTTTCTTCCAACTTGGTGGTCTCTTCGGTTTTCGTTTCGCCCGTCGCCGGGAACGTCATGAGCGGGACACCCAGGCTGATAAACGTGTCCGGGTCCGCGTCGCGCAGCTTGCCGGTGCCGTACTTGTCCTCAGCCGCGTCCAGCCGGATCGGGCTTCCAAGCAAAGAGACCAGAGCAATGAAAAGAACGCATTTTTTCATGGCAAACCCCCTTTTGGTTCAGCACGAAAAAAACGTGGACCTCTCGAGCATATCCAACACTGCCGGAACGTGTGCCGCCGTCCCCTTCAAGTGCGCGGTCAAAACATTCACCCTAACGGGCCGGCGACTTTTGTGGTCCAATCACCGGCGCGGGAGGGAACCGAACAGCCCGTGAGAAGGCCTTCCTGTCTCCAACAATACAGGAGTCAGTATACGAAAGAATTCATCTAAAACAAGCAAATTTTGCGATCCGAAGACCTGCCGCCTGAATTTGGTCTCAAAGGACCTGCGACCATCCGAGAAGTGCGGGAACCACCAAACCTGGCCAACCCCTCATTTCGGCGACCCAGCGCCGCCCGCCCTTGCTTTTTTCCGACCAACCGGGGGAAACCTATCCCATGCGCAACTTACTGAAATAACGCAGGCTTCTCATTTTTCCGAAACGGCGGATTCGACAACTTCCCGCCATTGCGGGTATCGCCGGTCCTTTCGAACACCCGCCGCATTGATGAGGAAAAATTTTCCTATGCTCATTAAGGCTTGTAGACCATAATTAATGCGCTTTCGTCCTTAAATTAAAAGGTACATAAAAATGGAAAGGAGCGGACAATGAAAAAAGTGCTCGCAACAATCGTTGCCGCTGGATTGCTTCTGCTGCCCTTATCCTTGACAGCATTTGCGGACGGCCCTTCCGACTCGTCATCCCCGCCTATCGCACAGCCCTTGGTGCGGGAAGGTGATTTTGCCGTCAGCCTGGCCCAGGCACTCAAACTGACGAACTCTGACGATGAAGTCCAGGCGGAAAACATCTTGGCATCGAGCGGCATTGCTCCCTCGAACGGATGGATCGCCGACTACCCGGTAACGCCCGATATTTTTGCGGATTTGCGGGATTCGGTGCAACGGGCGGCGGCGGCCGGAAGACTGGGGATACCCGCGGACGCGGCGGTTCAGATCGTGCAAAACGTCAGCACCGATATGGGGCTGGCGATTGCCGTTGCCGGAGATCGAGTTGATTACAGCTCCGCGGCCGGCTCCTACACCGACTGTGACGGCCAGCCGAGCGACACCCCTCCTCCTCCGTGTCCGAGCCCGGAAGTTGTCGACAACTACTACTATGACACAGGTCCTCCCGTTGTGACCTATTATGCGCCCCCCTGGGATTACGCATACCTCTACTCATGGGTCCCCTGGCCCTTCTGGTGGGGTGGGTTCGGTTTCGGCGGGTACTTCATCCTCAACGATTTCCATGTCAGGTCGCACGGTTTCCATCACGGCCATCACGGCCATCACGGCCATCACCGTTCCCATGTGAGCAATCACGTCAGAGACGGGCACGGCAGGTTCTCGAGGGTCCAGCCGCGCCATGGCGCCACGCGCGCCGACAGGCGTTCGAGCGGGTCGAGAATGGCCGGGGGCCGTGACGGCGCAAGATCCATCATGAACCGCGGCGCCGGACGCTCGGCGCAAAACGGAGGCCGGAACGCCCTTGCCGGCGCCGGGTCGCGGACGGGACGCAATATGGCATCCAACCGGGCGTCGGGAGGCAACCGGCTTGCCGGCGGGAATACCGGCGGGTCCTCGTCAAACCGGTCTTTTGGGAATCGGCCTACGGCTAACCGTGGAGCCGGCCGGTCGAACTTTTCCGGCATGAACTCCGGTCGGTCTGGTTCGAACCGGTTTACGTCGAATCGGTCCACGAGCGGTCGTGGGTCTGGCGGCTCGGGTTTTTCCGGACAGCGGACGTCGCGTAGCGCGCCTTCGTCCGGGTTCCGTGGCGGCAGTAGCGGGTTCCGTGGCGGCAGTAGCGGGTTCCGTGGCGGCAGCAGCGGATTTCGTAGCGGCGGCGGTGGCGGTGGCGGTGGCGGATTTCGCGGCGGCGGCGGTGGCGGCGGTGGCCGCGGTGGTGGAGGTGGCGGCGGCCGTGGAGGTGGTGGCCGTGGCAGATAACCACCCAAATTGAGTCGCTTTTGGCGGATACAAAAAGGGGAATTCCGGGTTTTCGGGTCCCCCTTTTTGGTTCCAGTATCTCGTGGATGGGCTTCGTTGGAACCGGGTGGTCCCTGATTACTGCGCCGGGTACTTGATGGTCGCATACTCGTCGAAACCGTCAACTCCCCTGGAAGACCCGGTCACATAAACGTTTTTCGCGCTGTCCACCCCGATTGCGACCGGGGTGTCATAGCCTCCGACCGCGCCGTCGTAGCGCTTCGTCCACTGCGGCACGCCGTTCGTATCGTACATCACCGTCAGATAATCGCCCTTGGTGGTGGCGGTTCCCCATGATCTCCCGGTGACATAGACATTCTTCGCACTGTCCAGGGCGATTGCAACCGCATAATTAGTCCCTTTTGCCGGACCGCCAAGCCGTTTTACCCACTTCGGGGCGCCGTTTGTGTCATATTTCACCGTGGCAAATACGGAATTATAGGAAGGGGTCGTCGATTTCCCTGTCACATAGAGATTTTTTGCGCTGTCCAACGCAAGGGCGGCAGGGATGTCATCGAGTTTATCCAGACCGTTGTAGCGCTTCACCCACTTCTCGACGCCGTTAATGTCATACTTTATCGTCGCATAGTCATAACCGTTCGCGCCGTCCTGGGAGGCCCCGGTCACGTAGACATTCTTCGCGCTGTCCACCGCGATCCCTATCGGGTAATGGTGACCGGAGGCCGGGGAGATCGGACCGTCGTATTGCGCTTCCCACAGCTTGAGACCGTTCGGGTCGTACTTGATGGTGACGTATCTGGATATGGCATCGCTAATTTCGGATTCGCCCGTGATGTAGACGTTCCCGTCGCTATCCACGGCAATTGCGGCGGCGTAATCGTTCATATTCGCGGCGCCGTTGTATCGCCTCACCCAACCCGGAGCCCCGGCCGAGCTGTACTTGACGGTTGCAAAATCATAGTTGTTGTTAGTCCCAACGGAGGCTCCCGTCACATACACATTTTTCTGACTGTCGACCGCAATGGCCGTCGCTGTGTCCATGTGGCTGGCGGGCCCATTGTATCGCTTCGACCATACTAGAGTACCGTTGGTATCGTACTTTGCCGTCCCGTAATCACTCAGGGTGCCGAACCCTCCCCAGGTACCGGCCAGATAGACGTTTCCATCGCTGTCCAGAGCGATCGCCGTCGGAGCGTCCGCGACATAACCGGGGCCGCTTCCGCGCTTTGTCCAGAGCAGCGCTCCGGTAGTATCGTATTTTGCCGTGAGCCAGTCCATGGAGCTCTTGGAGTGGAATGATTGTCCGGTGACATAGACATTCCCGGCCCCATCCACTGCCATGGCAGCCGACCTGTTCGGGCCGTTGGGCATGTTGAACCGCTTCTTCCAAAGCTCGGCGCCCGCCTTTGCATACTTGACCGTGGCGATGTCATAGCCTGTGGCAGCCCCTTTTGATTTTCCGGTAACGCAAACGCTCCCATCCGAGCTGTCGAGGGCCATGGCGACAGGGCTGTCGTCCGAGCCTCCCGCATTGCTGTAGCTCTTGACCCAGCTCTGAGTCCCGTTCGTGCCATATTTCACCGTGATGTAGTCGAAGTCGGTGGGCGTCACCCGGGATGATCCCGTAACGTACACGCTGCCGTCCGACTTGTCGACGGCCAGTGCCGTGGCCAGATCGTAACCGTTCGCACTCCCGTTGTATCGGCTTACCCAACTCTGGTTTCCGGCGGCGTCGTACTTAATGGTCGCGAAGTCATACAGCGTCCCCGATCCGAAGGAATAACCGGTTACGTAGACGTTATTGTTGTTATCGACACCGATGGCCGTTGCAACGTCATAGTTGTTACCGGGCCCGTTGTAGCGCTTCACCCCCCCTATCAGGGCGCCGTTGATGTCGTACTTTATGGTCGCATAATCATAACTGGAGTTCGTCCCGACAGATTGCCCCGTAACGTAGATGTTTCCGCTCCCGTCGATTGCAAGCGCATTGGCCTGGTCCGAGAGGTTTCCGGGCCCGTTATAGCGTCTCACCCACTTCTGATTTCCGAGCGCGTCGTATTGCAGGGTCGCGTAGTCATTGCCGCTGGTAAGCCCCTGCGAATACCCGGTGACATAAATCCGCGAGTTATACTGGTCCACCGCAATGGCCGTCGGGTAATCGGCGCCGTTTCCCGGCCCGTTGTAAGGCTTGGCCCATTGCTGATCTCCGTCCGCGTTAAATTTGACGGTCATATAATCGGTCATGGTGGTGCCGCCGGCCCCCGGGACCACCCCCGTGACGTAGAAGCTTCCTTCGCTGTCCAGAGCAATCCCCGTGGCCGACTGAAAGCCCTTGTCGGGGGTGCTGTAGCCCGCCCCCCCTACGTCTTGTCCGTCAGCGTCGTACTTCACGATCAGAAAAAAATATTCATTTTTCGTGGTGCTTCCCATATAGCCCGCAACGTAGACATTGCCGGCGCTATCCAGTGCAATGGCATTGGCCCCAGTCGTATAAGCGGGAACCAGGATTTGCTCGATGGTGTAGTATCGCGCCCAGATCTGTTTGCCGCTCTTGTTGTACTTGATCGTGGTCATGATGGAGCTGGAAGTTGGGAGAAATCCGGTCGTGGAGCCTGTGACGTAGATGTTGCCGGAGGCGTCTATCGCGACGGCCCTGGGGTTGTCCATACCCTTTCCGGGCTCGCTGTAACGTTGAACCCACCCGGCGGCAAAGACCTCCGCGGACTGGCTCAACACAAAAAGTGCCGCCAGGAAGATCAACGCCGCTACCTGCCAATGCCTTTCGGTTGCTCTGGTCTTGTCCATCTCGAAACCCTCTCAAAGACTGTTGGGGGTGCGAATCCGGGGCCATGAACAAGAAGCGCTGAGGCCCAAGAGAAGGAGGCGGTGGAAAGTCTATCTACAAAGATAGCAATTCTCGCATAATGAGCGGCTTTCCGCAAAAATGCAAGGACTTTGTGGGATGGGCAAGGGTTCATCCGCCCGCCCTTTTGCGGGTGATGCCGCGATATTTTGTCTTCACGAACTCGGGCGTCGTCTGTTTATGGGCGAGGCGCGCGGCCGATCACGACCTGAATCCGGCAAAGAACTTCCGTATGTGGAATTTGTCCCGGGGAAATTTGAGTTTGAGGATGTCGAGGAAGACCAGGAGCTCCCTCCTGCGCTTCCTGAGTGAGCGCCCCAGCCTCCTGGTCCTGACGAGGACCTGATTTCCAAGGCTTCTTCGTGTGCTCCTCCCGACTTCGATGAGCTTGAAAATCCGCTCCGTGTCGCGGCCGAGATCGAAGAGCATCCGGTTCGAAAACCTGCCGATCTGGCGCATGAACTCGAAGCTGTCGCGCCAGTAGTGGAAGACACATCCGTCGGCGGCTTTTATCTCCAGCCCCAGGCTGTGGAAAGTATACGAGAAAGCCAACTGCTCGGACCACTCCATCAGCCTGGGGACATCCCTGCTCATGAAATCGCAGAAGCGGGCCACCTGCTCAAGGATATCCGGGTCCATGGCGCGGGGAATCCCGATCACCCCGGCGTTGTGGACCCAGAGTTCCTTGAGGTCGGCCGGAGACAGACCCGCGCCCGCAAGCTTTTCCCTGTCCCGCACCACGGCCAGGTATTCCGGAAAATAGGTCTCGGAGAGCACCGCTTCCCGTTCGTGCAGGACGGGAAACCCCTCGTCGAGAAACCGGCAGATACCGGCGGGGCTCTCGGTCCAGAAGGTGTCGCTGTCCATAAATATGACGGACTTGCCGTATTTTTCTAACACGTCGCGGATAAGCTCTATCTTGACGCGGTGAGTGAACCCGTACGGGCCTTTCCATTTCTTGAGCAGGGCTTTCGTGAGCGGCGCGATCTCGACCGGAAGACCCTCGAAGTCCCCGGGACGGTCCGTAAACACGACGATATCTCCGGGAACGGGCCCTGTCGCCAGAAGCGAGGAAATGCTCAGCACCGCCCCCTTCCGGAACTGCCGGCCCCCGTGAGCCAGGTATACGAAAATAAAAGACTTTGTCATGAACGACTCCAGGCCGGGGCAAAAAGCCTCACGGGCCAACCGTTGGGAAAACCATATCGGCTGATTTGTATTGGAAAAAAAGAAAAAAGCCAAGCATTTCCGCCCGACCCCGATGTTTCCATCCTTAACGCAAATGCCGCTTGTCCGTCACAAGGACGCAACAACCCGCCTGTAAGATGAACCTCGATCCAGATTCGCCGGGGCTGTCGTAAGGCCGTATGTACTGATGCCGATTCGCTGTGGGGCGGCAAATAATCCCCGTCGTGGACGCGGTCTCCCGACCGCGGCGAGTGGGCAATCTTCGGTGATTGACGGCGAACCGGAATGAGTATCCAAGCCGAAGACGAATACTCCCTCGGCACTATTTAGTCGAGTCAGCTTTGATTCTCCATCGCACCGCCAGCTACCTTGAAGCTCAGTCTTTGGGGACCGGTGACAGCATCTCCGGTGGGGGCCTGTGATCGGTGTTCTCATTTGCCGCACATTACAGGAAAGGAGAGTGATAGAGCGCCCGAGAAGTACATCAGTTCTTAAGAGCGGACAATAACTATTCGGTATACTTTCAACTCCTGGGAGGGATTATGTTCGGTTTGGTGAATCGACGCAACGTGACAGCCTTTTTCTTGACCGTCGCCATTTTGTGCCTGACGACAACGGCAAACGCCAGTCAACTGAAATACGTTTTCTTTTTCCTTGGCGACGGCATGTCCGCCTCGCAAATCCAGGCTTCGGAAGCCTACTTGACGACATTGCACGGTGGAAACGCAACTTTGGCCGCGGACCTCATGAAGCCCACGAACCGGCTGACAATGTCCAAGATGCCCGTGGCCGGCATACAGACGACTTACGATGCGCATGCGCTGATTACCGACTCGGCTTCGGCCGGCACGGCATTCGCCTGTGGGATCAAGACCTTGAGCGGCGTCGTCGGCATGGATGACACCAAGACCACCAGTTACAAAAGCGTTGCGGAGCTGGCTCACGAAAAAGGCAAGGCGGTCGGCGTTATCACCAGCGTGTCCCTCGATCACGCCACGCCCGCTGCGTACTACGCCAGCGTGCCCAGCCGGTCGTACATGAACAACATCGCCACGCAGATGGTTGCGAGCGGCTATGAGTTCTTCGGCGGCGGCGGACTGGTCGCCCCCACGGCCGCCAATACCGGCGGCGACACCGCCAACAACATCTGGGACATGCTCACGGCCGAGGGCTACACCGTCCTTAACAGCCGGCCCTCCATAATGGCGCTCAAGAGTAAACCAAAAGACAAAGTGGTATGCATCAATAAATGGCTGCAGGATTCCTCGGCCATGCCCTATGCCATAGACAGGCAGTTCGAGCTGGCCAAGGACCCCAAGGACCCTAACCTCACCGGCAACCTCTCGCTTGCGGAAATGACCCAGGTTGCGATCAGCAATCTCTACAACCTGCACGCGACGCGCGGCTTTTTCCTGATGGTCGAAGGGGGCAAGGTTGACTGGGCGGGCCACGCCAATGACGCCATGGCGACAATCGGCGACATGCTGGATTTTGACAGCGCCATCGCAAGAGCGGTGGCGTTCTACAAGCAGCACCCGGCCGAGACCCTGATCATCGTCACCGGCGACCATGAAACCGGCGGCATGACCGTCGGTCACGCGACAACCGGTTACACGGGCACCTATGGCAAGCTGCTCGGGCAGAAGGTCAGCTTCACATATTTTGCTCAGAACCAGTGGGCGACCCATAAGACTGCCAACCAGGCCACCGTTTGTCCGGATGTGGCGCTTTCAAACAACCTGGAGACTGACGCGGCATTCAGGACCCTGCTTGTGGACCTCTTCGGTCTCGACTGGGCCACCCTGAATGATTACCAGAAGCTCAAACTCGAAGATGCCTACGACAAGTCAATGTGCGGCGCCAACGACAACCTCGGCGCCGAAAACTCGTTGCTCTACGGCAGCTACGAGCCCATCATCGTGACGATCACTCATATCCTGAATGAAATCTCGAGCATCGGCTGGACCAGCTACTCGCACACCGGCGTTCCCGTGCCGGTGCTCGCCGTGGGAGAAGGGGCCTCGCGTTTCTCGGGGTTCTACGACAACACCGACATCGCCAAGCGGTTGGGGCTGGCGATGGGCCTTGGACGTCTTCCCGTCCAAAGATAAACCGGGTCTTTTATCGTGAACCGCTGAGCGGCGCCGGCTTCCGGCGCCGCTTTCGCTCTCTGTAAGGTAACTGGAGGCCGAATGTCAACCCCGGGGAGAGAATGGGTCTTTACCCTGATCATTGCCGCCATCTGCGCCGTACTTGCTTTCATCGACATTGCTCAGGTCCCCCGGGCCCCGGGCGGAATTCGTTGCCGCGGTTTGATCACCGCCGTGGACGACAGCAAAGTCCGGGTGAACCTGATTGTCAAGACCAACGTCCAATCCCTGACCGTGCGCCTGCTGGACGGTCCGCATGAGGGGGAGGAAATGCCGGTCATAAACATGCTGACCGGCAAAATGGAGATCGATGAGTTCTACGAACCCGACACGGTCATCCTCGTGGAGTACGGCGTGCGCGAGGGCAAGCCGGCCAACGCCGTCGCGCGCGGCTACTACCGGCTGAACCTCGAGATCGCGCTCATCGCGCTCTTTTGCCTGCTGCTCCTGGCCGTGGCCGGCGTGACGGGGCTGAAGGCCGCTCTTTCCTTTATCTTTGCGGCCATGGTCCTGTGGAAGCTGTATTTCCCGCTGCTCTTGCTGGGCTATGCGCCGATATCCACGGGCCTTGGCATCGTCGCCCTGCTCGTCGGAGTGGTCTGTTTTTCCATTGGCGGCCTGACCCGTCGCGGCCTGTCCACCTTCGCCGGGTCCATGCTTGGAGTGCTGCTCACCTGCGGCCTCACCTATCAGTTCACCCACATGTTCCGGCTGCACGGGGCCGTACAGCCTTTCGCCGAGATGCTGCTCTACTCGGGTTATTATGGGCTCAACCTGGTGGACATCTTCATCGCCAGCGTCTTCATCGCCTGCTCGGGCGCCGTTATGGACCTGGCAATGGATATCGCGGCAACCATGGACGAACTCAAGCTCGGGAATCCCTCGATCGGCTTTGTCGAGCACATGCGCGCGGGGCTGCGCGTCGGGAGGGCCGTCACCGGGACCATGACGACCACTTTGCTCCTGGCCTACTCGGGAAGCCACATCGCCATGTTCCTGGTTTTTCTCGGCAAGGGGCTCCCCGCGGAAAACCTGCTGAACGCGCCGTTCGTGGCCGCGGAGGTGCTGAACATCCTGGTGGGCAGTTTCGGGGTTGTTACCGTCGCGCCGTTCACCGTGCTGGTGGCCGGGCTGCTCTATAGAGTCGATGCACGGGCGCTGCCTCGGGGAGCAGGCCAAACGGAAGGTCCGGCCGCTTCCGACTCAGGGTCCATTCCCAAGAATTTCACCCCCGCACAGCGCTGACAAGCGGTTGTTCCAGAGCTTCTATAGCCATGTAGCCATGTAGGGTGGGCACTGCATCTTCGTGCCCACCAATATGCATTCGGTGGGCAAAGGCCGGTGGGCACGAAAAAACTGTGCCCACCCTACACGACTCGAAAAAGCAAACAAAGAAGACCAGGCATTTCTGCCTGGCCCATTGTGTCGAGATCCCCAGTTCGGACCAAACTGGGCACTGGGAAGAGCGGATCAGTTTATAATGGGACAGCTATTTGAAACGCGACGGAATTCGCTCCGAGTGTTTATATGAGCTACTTCTTATCGGGAAGCAGACTAAGGATACCGATCAAAATCATGAAAAAACCGACCGCAGGAGGCAATGAGTATCCATGGTATATGCCCCGACCTGTTAGGGTCATGAGACCCATGAATACAAAGGCCATCCCTCCCAAATACCGAATAAATCCATCCATGTGCCTACCTCACGTTTCAAGTCGACCATGGCAAACTATTTAAGAAAGCTTTGTTCTAACGCGGGTGGCCCGGATACTCGTTATCCGGGCGCGAAGCGCAAGAGGTTTTCTCAGTTATCCAGGCAGCCGATCACGCCACTTTGGATGCATCCGTCTCAGGTTCCATCCAGGCGGGTGTAAGCCCCTGGTACAAGACGTCCGGGTCAATGTCGGCTCCATTGTCCCAGTAGATCGTCCCCATTTTTTCGTCAACTTTGAGAGACCGGAATACGTCAGGGTCTTCCCTGATGAGCTGAAAAACAGGACCATGAAGATATTTTTCAAGATCGACTTCTCGCACAGTTCCGTCAGTAAACCCCAGACGGACGCGAAACCCCTCCTGGACCTGTGCTGACCATATGCGAACCGGTCGAATTCGTTCCATAATCTATCTTTCTTATTCAAGCGGTTCTATGCGGAACATAACTTCCCCATCCCGAGCTCTTTGCCAATTTGCCGATAACTCATTCCGATGCGAGTCAGCCCATTCAATGACCAATGCATGCGCTCGCCGGGAAATTGAACCTGAAAGAATCCGAAGCGTTTGGATCTCGATAAGAACTTCCTCGCCTGCGTATTCAGCATGAAAATGAGGTGGGCTGTGATCATTATATTACATATAAACCATTACCCCGAAGAATTGACAGATTGCCGGCATGTTCGACCAGGCTCCTTGAATCCGTTCCTCCAGTGCACTGCACTGCAAGCGGGCTGACTCGAAACCTTCCCAACGGAAGTACAAAAACCCTATAATTTCTACCTGATATATCGGGTAGGAGGGGGAGTCGCCTCCCCCGTCCTCCCACACCACCGTGCGTACGGTTCCGTACACGGCGGTTCATGAAGCACATTGAAGTCTTCTCAGTTGATTCAGCAGTGACACAAGTCCAAGTCGGTCAAAGAAACGTTTAGGGAAACATTGGT
>JBAQYM010000110.1:0-29807 GCA_049300095.1 Syntrophobacteraceae bacterium | reverse complement strand
ACGCCCTTCGCGGCTACAAGCCGCTCCCACGGATTTATTCCTTCGCGGCTGCAAGCCGCTCCCACGGATTTATTCCGGTTGTCTTTTGCGGTGATGCGCAACCACCATTTCGGTCATGAGGATTTGGGCAACAGCCCGAGAACGATGCCCCCGCTCATTCACTCCTCGCCTCCAACCCCCGCGATTTTGACCCCTTCGCCCACCATCAGGGGCGGACTGTTTTTCTGAATGACCTCTTCGGCCTCGGCCTTTGCGTCCACGACCACTATCGTCAAGCCGTGAGCCTTGAGGATCAGTTGCTCGACCACGGTTTTTTTGCCCAGCAACTGCTTCCATAACGGGAGAGGTCCGGGACGGCCTATCACGATGTGGCCCACGCGGTATTCCTTGGCGAAGTGGAGGATGGTGTCCACGATGTCTTCGCCCTTATAGGTGAAGACAAGGGCGCCGAGCGCGTTCGCCAGGGTCAGGGTCTCGGAGAGGTATCGCTGGGTCGTTGCATCGATGGCCGTGGGCGCCTCACGGGGGGTCTGGACGTAGACGGCGTACCAGTTGCGGTTGAGGCGACCGGCAAGCCTCGATCCGTAGCGGAGCAGGGCGGCGCTGTTGGGGCCCCGGGAACTCAGGCACACCATCACCTGGTCGGGGGCCGTGCCGTGCTCTTCTTCCGGCGCGCTGCGGCGCTTGAGGTCGATCTGGGATGCCAGCTCACGGAACGCCAGCTCGCGCAGCTCGTCCAGGTTGGTGCGCCGGAAGAAGTTTTCGAGGGCGACGCGCACCCTCTCCTTCGGGTAAATCTTGCCCTCGCGCAACCGCTGCTGGAGGTCTTCGGGGGCCAGGTCCACATTGACGATCTCATCGGCCTCGGCAAGCAGGGAATCGGGCAGGCGCTCATGCACCCTGACCCCGACGAACTTTTCGACAGTGTCGTACAGGCTTTCGATGTGCTGGATATTGAGTGTCGTGATGACGTTGATGCCCGCCGCGAGCAGGTCCTGCACATCCTGGTATCGCTTCGGGTTCTCGCTGCCGGGAACGTTGGTATGCGCCAGCTCGTCCACGAGGGCGACCTCCGGCTTGCGCGCCAGCACCGCGTCCAGGTCCATTTCCTCGAGGGTGATCCCGCGATACTGAACCTGTTTTCTGGGAACGACCTCGAGTCCCGCGATCAGTTCGGCCGTATCGACCCGCCCGTGCGTCTCCACCAGCCCGGCGACCACGTCCACGCCCTCGCGCTCGAGGCGGTGACCCTCGAGGAGCATCTGCCATGTTTTGCCGACCCCCGGCCCATACCCGAGGTAAATCTTGAGCTTGCCCCGCTTCGAGCGGCGTATCAGTTGAAGAAAGCTAAGGGCCTTGTCTTCGGACATCGGACTCCGCCTTTCGCGCGTCCAGCGCAAGGTTGAGTTCCAGCACATTCACGCGCGGCTCCCCGAATATGCCAAGATCGGGGCGCTCGCTGAACCTGGCGACATATTTTTTCACATCTTCTTCCGTCATCCCTCTCGCCCGTCCGACGCGGGCGGCTTGAAGCTCCGCGTTTCTTATGCTGATGTGCGGGTCGAGGCCGCTTCCCGAAGCGGTTACCGCATCGGCGGGGATTTTCGCGCCGGGGGGAAGGTTATTTTCGGCCCGGTAGGCCTCGACGCGCTCTTTGACCTGCTCGATCAGCTTCCGGGACAGGGGCCCCAGGTTGCTTCCGGCCGAGCCGGCCGCGTCGTATCCGTTCTCCCCGGCGGCCGACGGGCGCGGATGGAAATATTGATCGCCCTTGAAGGGTTGAGCGATCAGGCCGCTCCCGATAATTTTGCCGTCGCGTTCGATAAGGGAACCATTTGCCTGGTGGCGGAACGCAACCTGGCCTATTCCCCATACGACCAGTGGATAGGCCCCGCACAGCACGACGCCCAGGACGAATATCGCGGCAACCGACGCCCTGAATTCCTGAAGTAGCGATTTAAGACCCATATATCACCCCGAATCGCGCGGACGGCCTAAGCCAGTCCCAGCGCGGCGACCATGAGGTCGATCAGTTTAATGCCGATGAAGGGGGCGATGATTCCCCCAAGCCCATATATGAGGAGATTTCTTCGCAGGATCACCGCCGCGCCGTGGGGCCGGAACTTGATGCCCTTGAGCGCCAGGGGAATGAGGGCGACGATTATCAAGGCGTTGAAAATAACGGCGCTGAGGATAGCGCTCTGGGGGGAAGCCAGCCCCATCACGTTCAAAGCGCCGATCTGCGGAAAAGTGCCCACCAGCATGGCCGGGATGATCGCGAAATACTTGGCCGCATCGTTTGCCACGCTAAAGGTCGTGAGTGCGCCTCGCGTCATGAGGAGCTGCTTGCCGATCTCGACAACCTCGATCAGCTTGGTCGGGTTCGAATCGAGGTCCACCATGTTGCCGGCTTCCTTGGCCGCCTGGGTCCCCGTGTTCATGGCCACGCCCACATCGGCCTGGGCAAGCGCCGGGGCGTCGTTGGTGCCGTCGCCGGTCATTGCGACAAGATGTCCGGCGGCCTGTTCCTTGCGAATGAGGCCGAGTTTATCCTCGGGCCTGGCTTCGGCCAGAAAGTCATCCACGCCCGCTTCCTTCGCAATGGCGGCCGCGGTGAGAGCGTTGTCCCCCGTGATCATGATGGTGCGGATGCCCATGGCGCGAAAGCGCTGGAACCTGTCGGGGAGTCCCCCTTTTACGATGTCTTTGAGGTGGATGACGCCCATCACCTTGTCCGAGCCGGCGACGACCAGGGGAGTCGCTCCCTGGGCGCCGAGCTTTTCCAGTATCGCGTTAACCTCCGGGGACAGACTGCCGCCCACATAGTCCCGGATCGCATCGGCGGCCCCTTTCCGGTATTGTTTTCCGTTCAGGTCGATGCCGCTCATCCGTGTCCTGGCTGTAAACGGAACGAACCGGGCGTGTTCGAAATCGTGCAGCGCACGCTCGCGAATGCCGAACTGCTTTGCGAGCACCACGATGCTGCGTCCCTCGGGGGTCTCATCGGCAAGCGAGGCGAGCTGCGCCACATCGGCCAGCTCTTCCACGCTGACCCCGGCCGCGGGCAGGAATTCGACGGCCTGGCGGTTGCCGAGGGTGATCGTGCCGGTCTTGTCGAGCAGGAGCACGTCCACGTCCCCGGCGGCTTCCACCGCCCGCCCGCTCATCGCCAGAACGTTTCTTTGAATGAGCCGGTCGATTCCCGCGATGCCGATAGCGCTCAGCAGTCCCCCGATCGTGGTCGGGATCAGGCAGACGAGGAGGGCGGCGAGGACCGGCACGGTAAAGCGCGCCTCCGAGTAGACGCCGAAGGGCTTGAGGGTGATTATCACGATCAGGAAGATTATCGTCAGGGCCGCGAGCAGTATCGTCAGGGCGATTTCGTTCGGCGTCTTCTGGCGGCGCGCGCCCTCGACAAGAGATATCATGTGATCCAGGAAGCTCTCGCCGGGGTTGGCCGTTACGCGGACAATAATCTCATCGGAAAGGACGCGGGTCCCTCCCGTTACCGCGCTGCGGTCGCCTCCAGCCTCGCGGATAACGGGGGCCGATTCGCCGGTGATCGCCGATTCGTCCACGCTCGCCGCCCCCTGGATCACGTCGCCGTCGGCGGGGATAGCCTCGCCCGCCCTGACGACCACCATGTCGCCTTTCCGTAGTGACTCCGCGGCGACGGCCTGGGTCGAGCCGTTCATATCCAGGAGGTTGGCCGTGGTTTGCGTGCGCGCTTTACGCAGGGTCTCCGCCTGCGCCTTGCCGCGCCCCTCGGCCATGGCTTCGGCGAAATTGGCAAAGAGTACGGTGAACCACAACCAGATCGAAATCTGCGCGAGAAACCCGACCGACTCATCACGGGAGGGCAAAAACAGCTCGCAGGTGGTCACGACGGCGCCGACCAGGGCCACGAACATCACCGGGTTCCTTACCATATGCACCGGGTTCAGTTTCAGAAACGAATTCCGGATGGCGGGCGTCAGGATCGATTTATCAAAAAGTGAATGGGCTTTTCTGCTCATTGATTTACCCCTCAAAAATCCCTCGAATATCCCTTAAATATCCCAAAGAATTCACCCCTCAGAAGAGCTGGGTGGAATTCACCATTAGAAAGTGTTCAACCACCGGGCTGAGGCTCAGCACCGGAAGAAACGTCAGCGCTCCCACGAGGACAACGGCCCCGATCACCAGGAGGGTGAAAGTGATTCCCGAAACCGGGAAACTCCCGCTGCTCACGGGTGCGGCCTTCTTGCCCGCGAGATTTCCGGCCAGGGCGAGTACCGGGATAATCACGAAGAACCGGCCCGCCAGCATCGCCAACGCAAGCGTCGTGTTATACGGGGGCGTGTTTGCGGTGAGTCCGGCAAATGCGCTTCCGTTGTTGTTGACGGCCGAAGTATAGGCATAGAGCATCTCGCTCAGGCCGTGCGGGCCGGTGTTGTTCAGTCCTTTTAGTCCCCACTCGGCCGTAGCCGCCAGGGCCGTAAATCCGAGCAGGACCGTCGCGGGAATTAGAACTGCGAGCGCCGCCACCTTGATGTCGTAGGATTCGATCTTCTTGCCCAAATACTCCGGTGTCCGGCCGACCATCAGGCCGGCGAGAAAAATGGCGAGGACCACAAATACCAGCATGCCGTAGAGGCCGGCTCCCACGCCTCCGTAGATGACTTCACCGAGGTGCATGTTAAAGAGGGGGACCATGCCCCCGAGGGGCGTAAAGGAGTCATGCATCGAGTTGACCGCGCCGCAGGACGCGTCCGTGGTAACTGTTGCGAAAAGCGCGGAATTGAATATGCCGAACCGGACCTCCTTCCCCTCCATGTTGCCCGACGAGGAGTCAACTCCAAGGGCCGCCAGGCGGGGGTTGCCGGTCGATTCCGCCCACCAGCAGATAAGGACCCCCGCGAGAAACAATATGAACATGGCCGACCAGACGGACCACCCGTGCTTCCGGTTGCCCACCATGCGCCCCAGGTGATATGTCAGGGCGCTCCCGATGGCGAAGATCGAAAGGATCTGGATAAAGTTCGAAAGCGGGGTCGGATTTTCATAAGGGTGGGCGGCATTGGCGTTAAAGAAGCCTCCGCCGTTCGTGCCGAGCATCTTTATGGCTATCTGCGATGCGACCGGCCCCTGGGCAATCGTTTGGGTCTCGATCCGCTTGTCCTCCGTCACGGTTTTGCCTTCGGCATCCTTGATTTCCTGGCCGTCTGCATCCTTTTGCGCGACCTGGGCGGTGTAGGGCTCGATCAGTTGGGCCGTATCGTAGGGCTTAAAATTCTGAATCATGCCCTCGGACATCAAAAACACGGCATAAATCAGGCAAAGGGGCAGCAGGAGATAGAGGCTCACCCGCGTCAGGTCGACCCAGAAATTACCGAGGCTTGCGGTCTTCTGCCGGGCGATGCCCCGCACGAGCGCGGCCGCCACCGCGATTCCCGTCGCCGCCGATACGAAATTGTGGAACGCAAGCCCCACCATCTGCGAAATGTAGGAAAGGGTGCTTTCCCCTCCGTAGCTTTGCCAGTTGGTGTTGGTCGTAAAGCTTGCGGCGGTGTTAAACGCGAGATCGGGCGAAACGGCGCCCAGATTTTGCGGGTTCAAGGGCAGGTATTGCTGCAGCCGCAATATCGCATACGTGAAAAGCAGCCCCGCAACGCTGAATACCAGTACGGACACGGCATAGCCTTTCCAGTCCCGCTCTTTGGTTCCGTCCGCGCCGATCAGTGCGTATGCGGTCCTCTCAACGGGCTTTAGAACGGGATCGAGCCAGGTCCTCCCATCCCGGTCCAGCACATGAGTCAGGTATATTCCCAGCGGCTTTGTCAGCGCCACCAGGGCGACTATGAAGACGGCCAGTTGAAGCCAGCCCATTAGAGCCATGCGGAATTCTCCTTCTTAAAATTTATCCGGCCGGGCGAGCACGGCAAAGAGATAGACGACCAGCGCGACCGCAACGCTCAGCACAATCCAGTTTTCAATCATTTCCGTTCTCCCGCCAGAAAGCGCACGTAGAGTCCGCAGAGGACAAAAAAAGCAAGCGTGATCGCGATATATGGAATGTCCATCGATGTTTCTCCCTTAAGATTCCAATGGACCCCGCGCGTGTCCGGAAGCGGTTTCCGCCGCGCTCAGGGCAAACGTGAACTTCGTTCCCTGTCCATGCTCACTGGCCACGTTTATAGTGCCGCCGTGAGCGTCGATTATTTCCTTCACAATGGCGAGCCCCAATCCCGAATCCCTTTGCTGCTGCCCGCAGCCCGGGACGCGGAAGAATTTTTCGAAAATGTGGGGCAGGTATTCTTCGGGAATCCCCGAGCCCGTATCTTCAACGGCAAAGCGGACCCGGCCGCCTTCGGTCCGCGCCGAAACCTTTACCCGGCCGCCCGGCGGGGTGCATTTGAGCGCGTTGCTCAAAAGATTTGCAAACACGATCTCAAGCCTGAACCTGTCGGCGAGGACGAGGGGGATGTCCCCGGGCAGGTCGAGCGTGAGTGTGACTCCCCGGTCGACAAAGGCCGTACGCATCTCCTCGACGGCATTGAGAAGAATCTGGTCCGTGTTCAACGGAAGCAACTCCATCCGGGTGCGCCCGGACTCCATCTGGCCGATATCGAGCAGGTTCTCGATGATGCGGTGGAGCCGGTCGCTGTCCTCGCGCGCGGCCGAAACGATTTCCGCCTGTTTGGGGGTGAGCGGCCCGAGCTTTTCGCTCAGGAGCACGTGGGCGGCAAGTCTTATCGAAGTCAGGGGGGTCTTGAGCTCATGCGAGACGGTCGCGATCAGCCCGCCTTTTACTTCATCGAGTTGGCGCAGGCGGGTGACATCCGAGAGGATAAGGGTTATCCCGACGAACTGGCGCTGCTCGTCGAGAATGGGCGTAGCCTCGGGCAGGAAGAAGTGCTCCTCTCCATCCCGGAAGATCTGGAACGCCGAATCATAGCTTTTCCGGCGGATGGGCCGCATTTCGCGGCGGGCCCGGTTAAAGAGTTCGGTTATCTTGTCGTTTCCGGCCGATTCAACGGTCGCCCCCGGTTTGAGGGCAAACAGGGACTGGGCCGCGTCATTCGAGAGTTCGATCTCGCCGCCGGGATCGCAAATGACGATTGCGTCCGAAAGCGAGTTCAGGGCCGACAGAGTTGCCTGTTGCGTGCGGATAAGACGCGCGCGGTCCGTTCGCCTGAACTCGCGCAGGCTCGATGTCATCTCGTTGAACGCGGCCGCCAGTTGTCCGATTTCATCCCCCGAGCGCACCTTCACGAAAAGGTCGAGGTTCCCCTGCTGTATCTCCCGCACCGACCGGGTCAGTCTCGATATCGGCCCCACTATCGCCGGTCCGATGATTGCCGCGAAGATGAGCGACAGGATCACCCCGGAAAACACCAGGACGGCAACCCTGCGGTTGGTGTCGGCGGCCTGCCGGCGCACCTGGCCGTCGGTTGAAACCATGTTGTCCAGGTTGACCGAGATGATGCGCCGCGCGGCGTCCAGGACCTCATCGGAGCGCGGCAGCAGCCGTTTGCGGTAAAATTCCCGGCGGGAATCCTCGGGACCCGGCATTTGGAAAAAGCTCTCCAACTCGCCCCGGTATGTGTTCCAGAGTTCCGTCAGCCGGTCGCTAAGCTCCCGTTCGCCGGGAAGCGTAATATTGCCCTGCTGAAATCTCAGGTTCTTTTCGAAATCGAGTGCAGCCGCCTCTAACTTCGCCTGATCCGCGACGCCCCCCCAGAGATAGGCCACGACCCCCCGGTCGATTTGTTCGACCGCGCCCTTCATAGCGAGACCGGCGGCCACGCTGTCGTAGTTCTCCCGGAAGATCCGGTCTATGGTCTTGCTCGATTGCGTGATGGTCTGGATGCCGGTCACGCCGACCACGAGCAGGATTGCCAGCGGCCCGCAGAATGCCAGAATCAACTTGGTCTTGAGACTCATGCTCTACCCCCGTGCGCGGTATAAAGGCAATTTTCATGCCCAGCCGATACCAAATATACTTATTGTGATTCCAATGACTTGGCGTAGGATGAGAGGTGGCGAGGGGGACCCTTGGATTGCAAAATGAAAGGTGAGGCGGTTGCGGACATTTCAAAATGAAATGCCCGACTTACATCCCGTATTTCTTGCGCTTTCGCCAGAGTGTCACGGAATCCATTCCGAGTATTCGGCAGGCTTCATCGATGGATTTGCTCGACGCCAACACCCTCCGGATGTGCGCTCTTTCGAGTTCGTCGAGCGTGACGAGGTCCCCCGCTCCGGGCACGTGCCCGGTGGACCGGAGTTTCAGGGGAAAGCAGCGCATGGTGAGCAACTCCTCGTTGCACAGGAGGACCGCGCGCTCGATGGCGTTTCGAAGCTCCCGCACGTTGCCGGGCCATTCATAATGGACCAGGGCCTCGCGGACCTCCCCGGCAAGCCCGAGCGTACGGCGGTGGTTCTGCCGCGCAAAAAAAGCCAGAAATCCTTCCGCGATTGCGGGAATGTCTTCCGGGCGCTCGCGCAGAGGCGGAATCACTATCTCGATAACATTGAGCCTGTAGAACAGGTCCTCGCGAAAGCGTCCGGCTTTTATCGCGGATTCGAGGTCGACGTTTGTCGCCGCGAGAAACCGCACGTCGGCTTTCCGGGTTTCGAGATCGCCCACCCGCTCGTAAACCTTATCCTGGAGCACCCGCAGCAGCTTGGCCTGAATGGATAAGGGCAGGTCGCCGATTTCATCGAGCAGGAGAGTGCCCCCTTCGCAGGCCGCGATTCGTCCCGGATAATCACGCGAGGCCCCGGTAAACGCCCCTTTTGCGTGTCCGAAAAGCTCGCTTTCGAGCAACTCGGCCGACAGGGAAGGGCAGGACACGGTCCCGAAGGGCTTTGATGTCCGGTGACTCCAGGAATGGATCAAACGGGCGATGATGGTTTTTCCGGCGCCGCTCTCGCCGCGGATAAGGATGGTCGCTTCACTGTCCGCCACCTGGCGGGCCATGGCCAGGGTCCGCCGCATGACGGGACTGCGGCTCTCCAGGACGGTCTCGGGCACCGCTTCGCTCAGTAGGTCCTGAAGCGCGCTCACCTTTTGCTCGAGCGCGCGGACCTCGGCAACCTTGCGGACCACGAGGGTCACCTGGTCGTGGGTAAAGGGCTTGGGCAAATAATCGAAAGCGCCGCGCCGCATTGCCTCGACAGCGCTGTCAATGGTGGCGTAGGCGGTGATCACGACGCATTTCATCCACGGACAGGTCGCCCTGAACTTCGGGATCAAATCCATCCCGGATTCGGTCCCAAGGCGCAGATCGACCAGCGCCAGGTCGAAATGGCGGCGATCCGCCTCGATCAGCGCATCCCCGGCGTTGCCGACGGCCATCACCTGGTGGCCCTCGGCCCTCAATGAAATGCCGAGCGTTTTTCGGATATTGGGTTCATCATCGATTATAAGGATCGAGAGGGTCGATGCCTCGCTGCCGGGATCTTCCATTTTTAGCCCCGCATATCTGGTGGGATAAGAGAGTTTCCGTATCGGCAAGAATCTCAACAGGGTGCTGGAAAAGGGAACTTGTTGTAACGAAACGAGCGAGAGCACCAAAAAGCGTCATTCCGGCGAAAGCCGGAATCCAGGAATTTTAGGCATGAATTCAAGTGGTTGGGACCGACAGGCCTTGGATTCCGGCTTTCGCCGGAATGACGGATGCGCCTGTGTCCGGCCCACCGCCGGCATGACGGATGCGCCAATGTCCGGCCCACCGCCGGTTATCGGGAAGCCTTTTTCGGCGTCCTGTTCAGTCTACCGCATCCTCTTTGAAACACAATGGAGAATCACGAAATTATCAACCGCAAGAAAATAGAGATAAATTTGCGATTGGCAAGCCCCTGGCCGGAAAAGTCCATTTATTTTTTCCGGCGCGTAATTGCGGTCGCCGCCGCCGACTTTGACATCAACGGGCCTCTCTGGTAGCTTGGCTCGATGCCGGTATGGTTCACGCAAAACGCGTCGGGGCGGCCCCGGGAGGAGGGATTTGGTGGAACACGTATCGTGCGATATCCTGGTAATAGGCAGCGGGGCGGCGGGGTTGCGGGCCGCAATATCCGCGCGGGCGACGGGGCTCGATGTCTGTGTGCTGTCCAAGGCGGCGCCCGGCAAGTCCACGTGCACCGGGTTCAGCGCGGGAGTCCTGGGCGGCGCCCGCGGCGCGAACCCATCCGATGACCATCGGGAGCAGACCCTGGTGTCCGGTCGCGGAATCAATCAGCGCGAGCTTGTCGAAATTCTTGCCGAAGAATCTCCCGGAAGGCTCGATGAACTCGTTGGATGGGGTATAAAGGCGGAGTTCCGGAATGGATTTCTTTTCTGCAAAGGCCGTCCTCCCCTGCTGGGCGAGGAGATCGTCCGCTGCCTGATCCGAAAAAACGTCGAGATCGGGACGCGGTTTTTGGGGAACCTGACGGTTGCCCACCTGGTGATGGATAACGGCGCGGCGGGGCTGATCGGCCGGCGTGGGCCACAGGGTGAGTGGGTCGCTTTCACCGCCGGGGCGGTGGTCCTGGCAACAGGCGGGGCTTCCGCGCTCTATTTGCGACACGACAATCCGCGGCGGATGCTCGGAGACGGCTGCCGGCTGGCCCTGGACGCGGGCGCGGTCCTGCGGGACATGGAATTCGTGCAGTTTTTTCCCGTATGCCTCGCCGAGCCCGGGCACGCGCCCATGGTGATTCCCCCGAGGCTTGCCGACGGCGGAAAACTTGTGAACGGCCAGGGTGAAAATATCCTCGAAAAATATGGAATCGCAGAGCGCCCGGCGGCGGCGCGGGCGCGGGACCGCCTCTCGCAGGCCCTTTTTCAGGAAATATACCGGGACGGGCGTCAGGTTTTCCTGGACCTGCGAGGCCTCACCGAAGAAAAGTGGAACGTCGACCCGTTTTCGGCCTTGATGCGGCCCATCCTCGAAGGACGTTACGGGGTCAAGGACCGCCCGTTGCGGGTCGCTCCGGCCGCGCACCATACCATGGGTGGAGTAAGGATCGACGGCGGGGGGGCGAGTTCCGTGGCGGGGTTGTTTGCCGCCGGGGAAGTGTGCGGAGGCCTCCACGGGGCGAACAGGCTGGGGGGAAACGCGCTCAGCGAGACGCTGGTTTTCGGGGCAAGAGCGGGAGAGGCGGCCGCGGCATGGGCGAAAGCAGGCTGCGGCCGGGACCCGAAGGCGGTTTTGAGACGATTGCATGAAGCCTTTTTTGCGGGCGAGGGCGCCGGGCCCGCCGTGCCCGACCTTTTGAAGACGCTTCGGGGGGTCATGTGGGAAGGCGCGGGGATTATCAGAAACCGGGCCGGGCTAACCCGGGCTTTGATCTCCGTAAGGGAGATCCGGGAAGTCTCCGAATCGATCCCCGTTTCGGGAAGCGCAAACCCGGGGCTCGCCATTGAATTACGTTCGGCCGCAAGGGTGGCCGGTCTCATTATCGAGGGGGCCCTGCGAAGGCTGGAGAGCCGCGGCGCCCATTATCGGGAGGATTTCCCGAACCAGAACGATGAGGAATGGCTTGGACACCTCCAGGTCCGCGCTGTTCCCGGCCGAGAAGACGAATGGCGATTCGCCGGGCTGAAGGACAACAACCCCGGCTAGGGACGCCGGGCGGGAATAGAGACGCGGATACCGTTGCGGGGGCCGGAGAGAGGGAAAGCTCATGAACACACGGATGCGGAATGCGACAATGCATGCCGGACGGGCAATAGTCGGGATCTTTTGTTTGTCGCTGTTTTTCGTTTTTATTGCGGCGGGACCGGCCGACGCGCGGCAGGGGGCGAAAAGCGGGTCGAAAGCCAATACGGGCGCCGCGACGGAATGGAAAGGCTCCGAGTCGGATCTGGCTGCCCATTTCATTAGTGTTGTGAGCGATGAGAAGACCTGGAAGGAACTCTGGAAAAACGCTTTCCGCAAGAACGCGCCCCGTGTGAATTTCAGGAAGCATGCGGTTGCGTGCGTTTTTCTCGGCCATTACCCCGGCTGGTGGTATGTGATCGACATGCTCGAACCGTATGCAACCGACACCACGATAATTATTCCGTATCAACTGGTGTCCCTGATTGTCGACCTGAAGTCGAACGGCCAAAAGAATGTGGAAAGACGATACGGCAGCAGGGGGCAATACCTGATGAAGGTCGTCGAGAAGAAAGCCGGCTATCAAATGAAAATGCAGATGGTCGGCAACCCTGAAATTCCACCGCACTTTCGGCCCTGAGAGAGTGGAGGACGCGGCGATCCAGGGGTCGCTCCCGCAATTATTTGATTATTCCGGATGCCCTGTCCTCGTTCAGGAGGAATGTCTCGATCTCATCGCAGGGCAGGGCGGGGCTGAAGAGATAACCCTGGATCTCGTCGCAGCCCTGCTCGCGAAGGAACGCGAGCTGTTCCTCGGTCTCGATGCCTTCCGCGACGACCTTTAGGTTCAAGCTGTGGGCCATGGCTATGATCGCGGTGGCGATGGCCGCGTTGTCCTGGTCGCCGGGGATGTCCCTGATGAAGGAGCGGTCGATCTTCAGCACGTCCAGTGGAAACCGTTTCAGATAGGCAAGAGAGGAATAGCCGGTCCCGAAATCGTCGATTGCGACCCGCAGGCCCATGGCCTTTAACTCCTCCAGTATCTTCGAAGACTCCTCCATGTTTTTCATGATCGAACTCTCGGTCAGTTCCAGCTCCAGGTGGGAGGGGTCGAGGCCGGACATCCTGAGGGCCTTGGTCACCGTGTTCACGAGGCTTTGACGCCTGAACTGCAGGCTGGAGATGTTTACGGCCACGCGCCTGGGCGCCAGCCCGAGGTCCTGGAGGGACTTGTTGAACATGCAGGCGGCGCACAAGGCCCATTCTCCAACCGACACGATCAGCCCGGTCTCTTCGGCCAGGGGGATGAAATCCATCGGGGGGACGAGGCCGATTTCGGGATGTTTCCAGCGAATCAGCGCTTCTATTCCGACGGTCCTGAGCGATGCGATATCCACCTGGGGCTGGTAGTGGACGATGAATTCCTCCCTGTCGAGCGCCTTGCGCAACTTTGTCTCGAGGGCCAGCCGCTTGAACGAGGACGCGTTCATCGATTCGGAATAGAACTGATAGTTGTTCCTTCCCTGTTCCTTGGCGTTATACATTGCCGAGTCGGCATTCTTGAGCAGCGAATCCGCGTCCTCACCGTCCAGGGGGAAGACGGTTATGCCCATGCTTGCGGTAATGAACACCTCGTGCCCCGCGATCACAAAAGGCCTCGACAGGCTGTCCATGATGCGTTTGGCCACCTTGGCCGAATCCTGAACCTGCTTTATCTCCGGCAAGAGAACGGTAAACTCGTCTCCGCCGAGCCGCGAAATGCTGCTCGACTTCAAACCGCCGACCTGTCGGGCGGTGCGGTCGCTTTTGCGCACGCACTCCTGGATGCGCTCGGCAACCCCCTGGAGCAGCAGGTCGCCGACATGATAGCCCAGGGTGTCGTTGATCCGTTTGAACCGGTCCACGTCGAGAAACAGCGTTGCCACGTATCGCTGATGCCGGTTGGCGTGGTGGACGGCCTGGGCCAGCTGTTCCTTGAAGGAGTGACGGTTGAGAAGCCCGGTCAAAGGATCGTGGTAGGCCAGAAGGGCCACCCGTTCTTCCGTCTGCTTGCGTTCGGTGATGTCGCGCACGATGGCCAGGGCTTCGTCGGGGCCGCTGTTCACGATGCGCCATTCGTAGTGGTACTGGTTTTCCTCGACCTGCAGCTTATGCTCGAAAAACTGCATCTCGCCCAGTGACAGGGCGCGGCCGAGGTTCTCCATTATCGGATGGGACACTTCCCGGGGGAATGCCTCATCGATTCTTTTCGACAGCAGTTTGGTGGGGGAGAAGATCCGATCGAAACCGTTGTGGGACCTCAATTCCTGGATTACCCCGTCACGGGTGATGTGCAGAAGGAGGTCGGGGAGGGCGTTTATCAGCGCGCGGTTTTTTGCTTCGCTCTTGCGCAGATCGTCGCCCACAAGGCTTGCGCGCCACATGTAGCGCAAACGGTGCCGCAGGATGGTCCAGTTGATCGGTTTGGTGATGAAGTCGGTGGCGCCGGCCTTGTACCCGCGGTTGATCGAGTCGATGTCGTCGAGTCCCGTCATCATCAGCACCGGGATGTGCTCGCCCCCGAGGGCCGTTCGAATTTTCCTGCAGACGGCGAACCCGTCCATTTGCGGCATGACGACGTCGAGCAGTACGAGGTTCGGCTTCAGGCGTTCGAAGGCTGTACAACCTTCGAGACCGTCCGGCGCCTCCTCGACGCTGAACCCGGCCTCCTCCAGCAGCGCGCATGCCAGCAAACGCGCGGCCCTGTCATCATCGATCACCAGGGCGACAGGGCGCTCTTCTTGACACGGGACCTCCACCGTCACCTCCCCCTGTTGAGTGTTTCCCTCAGGGCCTCTTCAACGCCGCGGTATTCGGCTTCAACCTGGCGTACAAGCTCCTCCGCGCCCCGGGTGGAACCGGATCGCGTGATATGTTCTATTTCCCCGCACAGTCCGGCCAGCACGTTCGCCCCCAGGTTTGCACTCGACGATTTCAGGGCGTGGGACGCCCGTCCCAGGCCATCCGGATCGCCGGTCTCAAGGGCCCTTCGCAATGCTTCGACGAGAGGGGGGGAATCGCTCAGGTACACGTTCATAACCGCGGCGATCATACTGGGAGCGCGCGTTCCGAGGATGGACGTCAAGTTGTCGAGCGCTTCGGGGTCCAGGCAGGGCCGTTGTCGCCGCGCGGCCTCCGGCCCGGTCTTGGCCGCGCCGGGTCCTTGCGCCGCGCCCTTATCCTTGGCCGGAGCAAGCCAGCGGTTCAGCATTTGGGATAAATCACGCAGACTGAAGGGCTTGCCCAGATAATCGTCCATTCCGGCCGCCCGGCACCGCTCGATGTCGGTATCCGTCGAAGAGCCGGTCAGGGCGATGACAGGGACCCTCGCGGCGCCCGCGCTTTCGGCTTCCCTGATCTTCACGGTTGCCGTCCAGCCGTCCATTTCAGGCATCTGGCAGTCCATGAAAACCAGGTCGTACCTGTTCGCCTCCAGGAGTCGAAGAGCTTCGCGCCCGTTTGAAGCCACATCGATCCGGCACCCGAATGTCTCGATCATCGCCCGCCCGACGTCCTGGTTGACGGGATTATCCTCAGCGAGAAGCACGCGACACGTAGACAGCATATCTGTTCCTTAATGGCAGGTTACCGAAAAAGACCGTTCCACGGCTCGGAAACCGTGAAGAAGGTGCTTCATTCACGCATCCGGTCCGGCAGGGTGCTAAATAGGGCCTCTCGATAGCCGGCAGCGGGCCGGTAATCTGCGCGTCCGTCATTTCGGCGGAAGCCGGGATCCGGGGCCTATCGGTCCCAAGCCGTTGGATTTACACCAAAACTGTCTGGATTCCGGCTTTCGCCGGAATGACGTGTCCGGGCGTTCTTTCCCGTTTCTTTTCAATAAGTTCCGATTTTCAGCACCTTGCCCGTGGGGATGGTGAAGATGATCCCCACCACAAGACATAATCGGAAACCCGGTGAAATTCTTGAGCGGTAATATCACTACTTGCCTGATTTGAGATACGATTCGCTTTTTTCCACCTCGCGTTTTATTTCATCGATCAGCGTGTCCAGGTCGTATTCCACATCGGCAATCTCGACGGCCCCCTCGACATCGCGCTTGACCGTCGTGATGCCCGGGTAGCGGCTCTCGAGGGTTTGGATCATGGTGTTTTGCCGCTTTACCGTTTCCAGAAGGCTCTGGCTTTTCCTGGACAATTCCCTGTGCTGGATGCCCTGGCGGATGGTCAGGGCGAGTTCCGGCCCGCTGCACGGCTTTAGCAGGAAACGATAGATATGGCCCTGGTTTATGGCGCGCAGCGCGGTGTCGAGGTTCGGATGTCCCGTGAGGATTATCCGGATGGTCTCCGGGTATCGGGCGCAGACAACGCCGAGAAAATCCGAGCCGAGCATCCCCGGCATCATCTCATCGGAGACAACAACGTCTATCGCCTCGCGGGCGAGCAACCCGAAGGCATCCTCCGCCGAGTTCGCGGCGCGCACCTCCAGGGACTCCCTGTGGAGAGCACGCACCAGGGCTTCGGTGACAAGAGGCTCATCGTCTACGAGGAGGACTTTGTGTGTCATCGCATTTTCCCTCTTCTATCGGGCATCGTGTCTCGGCAGGGGGACGAGCACCCGGATCGGTTCCTTTATGCCGGGTTTGCGGGAGAAGTTTTTCAACCTCTCGCGCAATGTCCGGTTCACCTGGTAGCCCCGCGCCACGAGCAAACGGCCGTCGAGAATGCGCACGTCCTCGGCCAGGATCATGCCGTCTTCGAGGCCCTCGACGTCGACATTGCGTTCGAGGTGGCCGGATTCGTAGCCGATGATGGCCTCGAGCGCCGACAGGACTTCCGGGTCGTAGCGGCCCTCGGTTGCCGACATCCGTTCCACCGCTTCGGTTTTCGAAGCCCCCCCGGCTTGCTGGGTGTCGAAGTCGAGGATGACCTTGAGGATTCTGCCCGCCAGCGGAATTTCCTTGCCCCGCCGAGCATCCTGAGGAATTCCGGAGCCGTCGAAATATTTTTCCTGGTACGTGATGATTTCGGCAACTCCCTGCATCCTCGGAATATGCGTGAGTAGATCGGAGGCGATGAAGGGGTGCATTTCGAAGAGCTGCTTTTCCTCACCCGTGAGGTTGCGGCCCTGGTAGAGCTTTTGTAAAGCCGTCTCGGGCAGGATCACGCACCCGATCTGCGACAGCGCCGCCGCAGTCTCGAGTTGCCACTGGTCGGAGACCCGCATAATTTTGCCGATTTCTTTCGCATAGTGGGTGATTCGGGAGGCCCGGCCGAAAGCCTCGGGATTGATGAGCTGAAGTATCTCGGAGAGGACCTTGAGACTGCCGCGAAGCGTCTTTTGCAGGAGTTCGCGCTCGGAGACAACCAACTGGTACTGGCGAACCCCGTCGACAACGGCCTTAACGAGAAGCTGCGAATCGCAGGGTTTGGTCAGGAAGCGGAAGATATTGCCCTCGTTGACCGCGTCGATCGCGGTTTGGAGGTCGGCGTTTCCCGTGAGCATCATGCGCACGCTGTCGGGGGCGGTCTCCCGCACACGGGACAAAAACTGGATGCCGTCCATTTTCGGCATGCGCAGGTCCGAGACGATTACGGCAAACGGACCGCGCGCTTGAACGGCTTCGAGCCCCTCTTCTCCCCCCCCGGCCGTCTCCAGGGCGAACGCCTTCCGCAAGTGCCGCTGAAATGCGTCCAGTATATTGGGATCGTCATCAACAAAGAGTACTTTTGGTGTCATCCGCCGCCTCCTCGTCCACGGAATCGGCGCAAACCCGCCGCCATAAATCGATGCGGTCGGCACAACCGAGCTTTTCGAGGTACTCGATATCCGCCATGGCGCCAACCTGCGCACCGTACCGGTCGTTTTGCTCGTGTTCGAGAAAATTGGCGACGTGCACGGCGCTCAGGATGCTGAAGCGCTCTTCGCCGCACCTGCTCGGATCATGATGAAAGGCGATGGCCCGGACGAGATGCTCCGATAAGCCCCAAATGCCCATCAGGTAAGCCCCGACGGCGGCATGGGTGGTCCCGAGCACCTCCTGTTCGGCCTCCCAGTCGAAACAGTGTTTCTGATTGATCCTGTCGACAATCTGGCGGTATTTCACGGGAAGCTTGTCGAGGAGTATGAGTTTGCCCGCGTCGTGGAGCAGTCCCCCCATGAAAGCCTCGTCGACGTCGTTCTGGTCGAGCTTTCTCTCCCTGGCGATAGACCTGGCAAAGACGCCGGTCCTTATGCTGTGGTCCCACAGACCTTCCACCGAGAAGCCGGGAAAGGCCGACTTGGAGAACTGAGAAAATACTTTTACGGAAAGTATGAGCGCCTTGACCGTTTCGAGCCCGAGAAGATTAACCGCCCTTACGGGGTTCGATATGTTTTTGGGGAGCCCGAAGAACGCGGAGTTCACGAGCTGGAGGATCTTTGCCGACATGCCGACGTCGTTGGATATGATCTCGCCCACCCTGTTGATCGACCCGTTGGGAGAATTGACCTCCTCCATCACCTCGGCGTAAAGCGCGGGCATGCTGGGCAGCGAATCCATCCTCGATATGAGATTCACGAGCAGGGTGTTTTGGAGCAGATCGCTCAGGGTGCAGGCCCGCGCCAGCGTGGATTTGAGCACCTCGGGCTCGCATGGCTTCGAGAGGTATTGGTGCGCCTGTCCAATAGACTGGAGTATCATTGCCTTGTCCGAGTGCCCGGAGAGAATGATCCGCACGGCCTGGGGCCGCAGCTCCTTTACACGGCGCAGGAGCTCGGAGCCGTCCATGCCGGGCATCCGCATGTCGGTGACAACCACGTGGAATGGTCTTTCCCGCAATATTTCAAGCGCTTCCGATCCTCCGGCAGCAAACTCCATCTCCCATTCGTTGCGCATGCCGCGAAGCATTCTGCCAAGACCGTCGAGCACCATTTGCTCATCGTCAACAAAAAGAAGTCGCTTCTTCATTTCCATCCTTACTGGGCGGGAAGTTTCATAATGGGCAGCCTGATGATAAAAGTCGTCCCCTGGCCGACCGCGCTTTCGACGTCAATGGTCCCGCCGTGCTTGTCGATGACTACCGAATGAGAGATGGCCAACCCCTGGCCGGTCCCCCGTCCGACCTCCTTGGTCGTGAAGAACGGGTCGAAGATTTTGGACCTGATCTGTTCCGGGATACCGCAGCCGGTATCGCTTATGCGGATTTCGGCCTCTTCGCCCCGCAGCCGCGTGCCGATCGTGATGGTCCCCTTCTGCTGTGCCCCCTTGCCCAGCTTTTCCCCTATGGCGTGCGCGGCATTGATGATCATGTTCAGAACCACCTGGTTGAATTCGCCGGGCAGGCAGGGCACCAGGGGCAGCGAGGGATCGAAATCCGTCACGACGTCGGCCACGTACTTCCATTCGTTGCGGGCGACGGTGATCGTGCTCTCGATCCCCCGGTTGAGATCGACATTGGTCTTGACGTCGGTCCCCGGATGCGAGAATTCCTTCATTGCCCGAACGATCTTGCTTATGCGCTCGATGCCTTCGAGAGACTGCTGGACGGCCTTGGGGATTTCCTGGCGGAGGTATTGCAAGTCGGTTGCCTCGGCGGCGGCCTCGACGGTCCTGATGAGGTCCTCCCCGGGCTTTCCGGCCTTGGCGGCATCGAGCAGCAGGTCGAACTGGTATTGAAATTTTTCCAGATCGCTGAAGGCTTCCTGGAGGAACCGGGTATTGTCCCCCACGTATTGGGCGGGGGTGTTTATCTCGTGGGCGATCCCCGCCGCGAGCTGGCCGATCGATTCGAGTTTTTGCGCCTGAACGAGCTGGCTTTCCAGTATCTTGCGCCTGGTCACATCCGAGCCCAGAAGGAGTGTGCCGGAAGAACCGTCGGCGGTCGCCACCGAACTTATCATGACATCGAGAAATCCCCGTCTGCCGTCGGGGCGCCAAAAACGAAGGTCCTCGATCTGCATGGTGGCCCCCCCGTTTTCCCGGCAGCCCGAGATGGCTTCCGTCACCCTGCGCCAGTTCCACCGGACGCCGCATTTATCGATGGGCTTTCCCATGCAGTTGTCGGCGGAAATTCCGAAAGTCCGTTCCGCAGAACCGTTCCACCTCGTGATGAAATGATCCGGGTCCAGTTCTATCAGAAATGACGGGATCGCGGCGACCAACTGGGACATTTCCCCGTATGTCCTGCGAAGCTCTTCGATCACTTCCTTGAGAGGGCTCAAGTCCCTGGCGACGCAAACGCTTCCGAGCGCCCCTTCCACGGGGTCGCTCAGCAGGCCTATCGATATCTCGAAGGCTGCCGCCGTGCCGTCCTTTCTCATCATGCTCATCTCGCGCTTCTTTACCGTGCCCTCCACCCGCAATTCGGCCAGCATCGCTTCGAGCTGGTCCTTATCGGCATACAGGTCGAAGGCCGTCTTGTCCTTGAGTTCCTCGAGCGTATAGCCGTACAGCTCGGCCGCCCTCCGGTTCCATTTGAGAATCTTGCCCTCCCTGTCCACGATCCCTATGCCGTCGGGCGAGTTTTCGAAGATGTTCTCGAGGTAGTCGTTCGTCCGCCGCAGATTCAGGGCCGCCTGCATATGTTGCGTGGCCAGGGCGTACATGGCGGCGAGGCTCTGGAGCAGCGCCTCATCCTGTTCGGTGTAATCGCGGGTCGAGTTGGCAAGGACTATCTGCCCCAGCACTTTTCCATTCGCGATCGCGGGGACCGAGAGTATCCGGTCCAGTGGAAAATATCCATTGGATGATATGCCCAACAGTTCAGGGTCTTCAAATCCGTTCGCAAGCAGAGACTGTCCGTGCCGCAGCGCCCATTGCGCCACATCCTCGAAGGCCATTTGAACAGCGACATCGCCCGCGGAGTCGATGCTCTTCAGGGCGACCTCCGGGCACGTGATGGTCCCGCTCTTCGCGTCGACATAGCCGATGTAGCCCAATCGGCTTCCGGTGAGCCGCTCGGCGTTTTCGAGCACGAGCAGGGCCATTTGATCGAGTGATTCCGACTCCATGAGCTTTCGAGACAGCTTGGCGACGGTCGAATTTACCTCCGCCTCCCACGACAGCGCCTCGTTCGCCTTTTTGAGCCGATTCAACAACGCTTTCTCTCTTTGAAGACGCCTTAGCTTTGCATGCAGCTCGCCCAGGTCGAAGGGCTTGAATATGTAATCGTAAGCCCCGCCCGCGATGATGTCGCTAAACGAGTACTCGGCGGCGTAACCCGTCATGAGGATGAAATCAAGGTCGGGATGGATCGCTTTTGCTTCCCGCATCAGCTCCAGCCCGTCCATTCCTTCCATCTTTATATCCGAGATCACAAGATCGAAGGCCTGGCGGGACAATTTGTCGAGCCCTTCGCCGGCGTTGCCCGCCTCCGCGCAGGTGTGGCCGATCTTCTGGAGATAGTTCCGGATGACCTTTCCGTATTCGGTCTCATCGTCCACCACCAGGACGCGCAGGCGCGACAGGGGGTCGTTGACGGCGCTCACGTTCGATCCGCCATTCGCCGCGGGCACGGGCGGATAGATTTTCCGGTCCGGCCGGGGGCAGGCTTCAATCTGCATGACACTTGGGCTGAGATGCATGGTGATGTCCTCGGAATCAACGGCGCCAGTTCGGAGCGCCCGGCGCCCCGGCGTACCGGTCCGCCATAAAATCACCCCACTTGGATGATCTTGTTCGGAACTTCGATTAGAATAGCTTTCTCCTATTATCGACAGGTTTTAAAAGAATCATGAACGGTTAAAAATAAACCTCGCATCGGACCCAAATTTTCGTCAGGTATAATGAAACTTAATCCGATTGATTGAAGTGAGCCGGCACAGAAGTTCGCGTGAGGACTGAAATATGGTTTTTCCGCGTCCCGATTGGTTTGAGGGCCGGAATGGAGGATCGTGGTGACAGACAGGGGGCGTCCCGGCCATTTTCCCGCCGATATGGCCGATTTTAAGGTCCGGAATGCCGTCGGGGGCAAGGGAGGCCCGTCGAGCGGCGGTTGGCCGGAATTTTCCCGTGGTGCGCGGCATCTGGGCGAGCGTCTCGAACTGGCGCTCATCGGAGCGGGCCTGGGTATGTACGATATCTCATTTGAAACGGGAGAGTTTTTTGCCGACGCGGGTTGCCTCGACATCCTGGGATACGCGGAAGGAGAACTGCTCCCGGCCATAGAAAACTGGAAGAAGCTAGTCTTTCCCGAGGACCTGCCCAGGCTGCTCAAGACCTTTCAGCTCCACCTGGAAGGCCGAACGGCGCTCGCGGAATGCGAGTACCGCGTCCGGCACAAATCGGGAAACTGGATTTGGGTCCTCAGCCGGGGCAAAGTCGTCCGATGGTCCGATCAGCGGCGCCCGCTGTGGTTTACGGGCACCCTTCTCGACGTGACCTGGCGAAAACGCGCGCGCGCGGTCCCCCGGGGCGGAGGGATGAAGGCCGAAGCCGCGGCCGGCGGCGAGCCCGTAACACAACCCTTCGGTCAGGACCGGTTCTTCCAGGACCTCCTGGACGCCATCCCGTGCCCGGTCTTCTACAAGGACACCCACGGCGTTTTCCTGGGATGCAATTCATCTTTTGAAGAATTCGTCGGTCTACCCCGCGATGAAATCACCGGGAAGTCGTCCTACGGACTGTCTCCCCTGGAATTCGCCCACATATATCACCAAACGGATATGAGCCTCCTTCGCGGCGGCGGCCAGCAGGTCTACGAACTCCCGGTCCGATTTCCGGACGGGGACCGGCGCCACATGATCTTCAAGAAGGCCGTATTCGCAGACGATAACGGGAACCCGGCCGGATTTGTCGGGGTGATGAACGACATTACTGACCTCAGGAGAGCCGAGGCGGCCCTGCGGGAAAGCGAGCGCCGGTACAGGGAGGTGGTCGAAAACGCGCGGACCATCATCCTGAGGATCGACACCGCGGGCAACATCGTCTTCATCAATGAGTTCGCGCAGAAATTCTTCGGGTTTCCGGAAAATGAGATCATCGGCAGAAGCGTGATCGGCACCATCGCGCCGACGACCGAAAAAAGCGAGAAGCACCTTCGGGCCATGATCGACAATATCGGTCGGCGGTCGGGGCTGTACAAAGAAATCGAATGCGAAAACATCCGCCGTGGCGGCGAGCCGGTCTGGGTCAACTGGACGAACAGGGCGATAGAAGACGGTACGGGGCGCATCCGGGAAATCCTGTGCGTGGGCAGTGACACCACCGAGCGCAGGCGGGTCGAGGACGAACTGAGGCAAACAAACGAGTATCTCGAAAACATTTTCGAAAACTCGCCCGACGCGATAGGCATCGTCGACAGGCATGGAAAGTTCATCCGCTGGAACAGGATGGCGGCCGAACTCTATGGATACACGTTCGGGGAACTCAGGGGGAAATCCGCTTTCGACATGTACGCCGACCGCGAGGAAGCCGAGAGGATGCTTGCCACGTTGCGGGCCGAGGGGGCGGTCAAGAAATACGAGATCCACATGAACCACAAGGCCGGGACGGTCGGCCTCTACGAGATCTCGATCGGGCTCTTGAAAGACGGCGCCGGCGAGGTGTTCGGCAGCGTTTGCGTTGCGCGGGACCTCAGTCCCCTGAAAAAAATGGTCGAAGACCTGCGCTGGGAAATAGACCTGAGGCTCGAAGCCGAGGAGGCGCTGAGGGAATCCGAGGCTATTTCACACGAGAATGCAAGAAAATACCGGGACCTCTCCCAGGAATTCCACGCCCTCCTCGATGCCATACCCGACCGTCTGCTTCTCATCGACCGGGACTACAAGGTGGTTTGGGCCAATCGCGCGGCCGCCGCCGAGATCGGAAAGGAAGACGACGTATCCTCCCTTATCGGCACACCTTGTTTCGTGCAATGGCATCAACTCGGCCAACCCTGCGAAGGTTGTCCCGTATCGGAGGTCTTCGGCACGGGGCGGCAGGCGCGCGGAGAAATCTCGACAACCGAGGGCGGGACGCTCGAAGTGAGGTCGGTCCCGGTAAAAGACGAGCAAGGGAACGTCGTCAATGTGATAAACGTGGCCAGGGACCTCACGGAGCAGCGCAGGCTCGAAAAACAGATCCGCCACGTTCAGAAAATGCAGGCCATAGGGACACTCGCGGGAGGGATCGCACACGACTTCAACAATATTCTCGGCATCATTCTCGGGTATACCGACCTGGGACTGATCGGCGCCGGCAGGGAATCCGCCGTCCATTATCAGCTCGAACAGGTGCAGAACGCCGTTTACCGGGCACGGGAACTGGTAAAACAGATTCTTGCCTTCAGCCGCCAGGGCGAGCACGCATCGAGCGCGGTGCGACTCAGCTCGATCATTGCCGAAACGCACAGGCTCCTGAGGGCGGCTGTGCCTTCGAACATCGAGATCAGGCAGAAAATCGAACCGGGGTCGGAGGGACACGACGTCATTCTGGCCGACCCGACACAGATTCACCAGGTGTTGATGAACCTGTGCACGAACGCCGCCCATGCGATGCGGGTGAGCGGCGGCGTGCTCGATATTGCTCTTTCGCACAAAGTTTTAGCGAGAAACGAGGTGTGGCAATCGGATTTACCGCCGGGCTCGTACGTCTGTCTTACCGTGAGCGATACGGGGCATGGGATGAGTCGGGAAACGATGGATCGGATCTTCGAGCCCTTTTTCTCGACCAAGGGCCCAGGAGAGGGGACCGGTCTCGGGCTCTCGGTCGCGTACGGGATCGTGCAGAGCCACAAGGGGACGATATCGGTTTACAGCGAAGTCGGCAAAGGTTCCGTGTTCCGGGTGTACTTCCCCTCGTGCCGGTGCGAGACGACGCTCGATCAAATGCCGGCCAGGACGCTCCTGACGGGTACCGAGTCGATCCTGCTGGTGGACGACGAGACCGACCTGGTGGAGGTCGGGAAGGCACTGCTCGAAAGACTCGGCTACCGCGTCGTCGCGTGCGGCGACAGCTCCCAGGCCCTTGAAATCTTCCGCGCCGCGCCGGACACGTTCGACCTCGTGATAACGGATCAAACGATGCCGCACATGACGGGCGTCGAGCTTGCCGGAAAATTGTTCGGCATCCGGCCCCACATGCCGATAATCCTGGTTACCGGCTTCAGCGAGGTTATTGCCCCCGCGGAGGCCCACAAACTGGGGATCCGGGAATTCCTCATGAAACCCCTCATCACCGAAGAACTTTCGCATTGTATCCGCAGGGTCCTCGACACACACTGAGCCCGCCTCCGACCCTGCTAATCTCGCCGCCGGGCGCGCCCTCCGGGTTGAAGGCGCGCCGTGGAACGGCATTACCTATGAGATTTGCATTTCCTTGAGTCGGTCCTTTTTTACTGCTTCCGCGACGATTATTCCCCCCTGGTCCCCGTGCCGCCACTGGACGCGGACGCGGGCGTCATCCGGCCCGTCGCTGTAGGACGCCGCGAGCTCCGCCGCCTCTTGCAGCCCGACGAGCGGGTCCGCCGGGGCCACGACGACGCAGGTCGGGCCGGGATGGTCCAATGTGCGCAGCCAAACGTCCCCTCGGCCGGCAAGGGAATCAAGTTTGCCGTTCTCGCTTTCCTTGCGGCCGACCATGCAGATATTTTCTCCGGGTAGGCTGAACGCGCGCCCCCATTTGATAATCTCGACCTCGCGCACAGCCGCCTCGGGGTGGGTCCGAAGCAGTTCGCGGAGCTTATTGGAAAAACCTTCCTTGGTCAGCATGCAGCCGCCGCCCGGTTGAGGGTAGTCGGTTATCCCGAACCCGTGCGCAAGCTCCGCCTGGCGCTTCCTCGACCGGCCGTGGATGTCGAGCAGCCGGTCGCGGTCAACGAGGCCTTCCTGTTCGACGAGTGTCGGCGGGAGCAGTTTCGCGCTGAGCGGGCGCAGGATTTTTCCGGCATAGCCGGAGAGTTTCTCGACGCTCCTGAGAGAGTCGCGGCGCTGGCTCATGGGCCGCTGCCCGAGCACCTCGCCGGTAAAAAGAAAATCCGCGCCCTCGTTTTCCATCACTTTTCCGGCCTCGGCGAGCATGAGCCCGTGGCAGTCGATGCACGGGTTCATCTGGCTCCCGTACCCATACCTCGGCTTTTTCAGCATTTCGAGATGCTTTTGCGAAATATCCGGCGAAAGCATCGGGATCCCGGCTTTTCTGCCCGCCTCCAGGCCCGCGTCGGGGCCGAAAAAGGGGGTGACGAAGGTGAGCCCGAGCACCTCGATTCCCTGCTCCTGGAGCACCTTCACCGCCAGCATGCTGTCCAGGCCGCCGGACAGGAGCCCTATGCCCTTTACTTTCTTATTCATGATTCACGTGGCGGGTTGCAGGTCGCGGGTTGCAGGTCGCGGGTTTGAAATCGACTATTCTGTCCGGCAACATCCAGTATCCTATATCCAACATCTAATATCCAATATCCGACCTCTGTCATCCGTCCTCCGTCATCCGTCCTCCGTCATCTGTCATCCGTCCTCCGTCCTCCGTCATCTGTCATCCGTTTTCCGTCCCTCATCCCAACTGCCGCTGCGAAATCCGGCGAGGTCGAGCGTAACGTGGGCAAATCCCAGCGCGGCAAATCGTCTGAGTATTTCCTTGCATGTTTCGAGCGCAAAAATCGCCGCAAAATCGGGCTCTTCGGCCTCGATCCGCGCAAGGTCGCCGTGGCAGCGCACCCTTACCTGGGCGCAGCCGAAACCGTGGAGAATATCTTCTGCTTTTTCGATCCTTTGCAGGAGCTCGAACGATAGCGGAGAGCCGTACGGGACGCGCGTGGCCAGGCATGACTGGGAGGGCTTGTTCCAGTTCGCAAGTCCGGCCTCGCGGCTGAGCCGGCGGATTTCCTCTTTCACCAGCCCCGCCGCGGCAAGCGGGCTGATGATTCCCAACTCGGCGAGTGCTTTCTTACCGGGCCGATATCCCCCGGCGTCCCCGGCGTGGGAGCCGTCCACAACCGCGTGGCAGCCGGACTGCTTCGCCCCGGCAAGGATGCGGCTGAAAACCTCTTTTTTGCAGTGATAGCAGCGATCCACCGGATTTGCCCGTACCAGGGCCGAATCGAGGGGGTTTAACGCGATGACTTCCAGCGGCAGTCCGAGCCGTTCGGCGGTGCGCAGGGCGTTTTCCCGCTCGGCGGCTGAAACAAAAACGGTATCGGCAAAAAAGGCGGTTACCCGTTTACCGAGCTTCTCCAGGATGAACCAGGCGACGAAGGTGCTGTCCACCCCTCCCGAGAAGGCGACCGCGATGTGGTCGAAACCCTCGATGGCGCGCCCGATCCCGAGACATTTTTCTTCGAGTGATGCCGGTGTCATTTCGCTCAGGCCTTTTTCGCCCCCGCGGAAATGCTCTCGGTTCTCGGCGCCGACGGCAGGGGTTTCTGGGGTTCTCCGAGAAGGAATTCGCCCTTCCGGATCCATTCTTTCAGAGTGGTGGCGATCTCCTTTGCCCGGACGTAACTGGAGAGCGGCACGGTGTGTACTTCCTTTCCCTGCACCGTGATCGACCCGGAGAGCAGTTCGGCATAGGTTACCTCGCCGAGCGGCGTCGCTTGCGTGAAACTGTAATCCTTTACCTGGGTGACGATGTCGCTGTCGGATATGCCCGTAAACATGGCCATTTCCTCATCCAGGATCGGAATGGGGACGCCGATTCCCACAGCCAGCGAGCAGCCGTAGCCCAGAATGCTCGTGCCCATCAGCCATCGCGGGCTCATTTCCTTGAGGTCGCCCGTCACCATGAGGGTCCCGGCGGGGCTGCGCGGGATGCCGTTGGGAAGGCGGGGTGTCTCGGGCTTGTGCTGGGAGCCGTGCCAGACGATGAAGCCCTGCGCCCCCCCGAGAAAGATACGCGTGCCGAGGCCGAGCGTGCGATAATAAGGGTCGTTCAGCAGGGGACTCAACTGGCCGGCGGTGGAATAGTTCGCGTTTCCCAGGCAGGGTTTGAGGGTCCCCATGTAGGTGTAGATCGTCTTTTTGGACAGGTTCACCGCGCAGTTGTAGTTTTGATAGGCGTTTCGGGGATTGCACAGCACCGCGTAGGGGAGGTCGTCGAGCGTGACGTCCATTTCGACGTAGCGGTTCGGGTAGCAGTCGGTGCCGTAGCCTTCGGCGCGCAGCCGTATCTTCTTGCCGCTCACCAGGTCGTGAATGACGTGGCCGCCCCCGTACTCGAAGGTCCCCGGGGGGATCTTGTTGAGCGGATCGTCTTCAGCGGGTTCGGTGGCCCCGATATAAATATCCACCGCGGCGAGCCCCGCGTAGGCCGGGACCTCGTTCAGCCATACCCTGCTCGCTTTTATGGGCGGATTGGTGTGCCCGAAATTGATGAAAGCGCCCGAGGAACACATGGGCGCGAAAGTCCCCGTGGTTACGACGTCCACCTCTTTGGCGGCCCTGGCTGGCCCTTTCTTACGGACGATCCCGATCATCTCCTCGGCCGTGACGACGACCGCCTGGCCCTTCTGGATCTTCTCGTTTATTTCCTGGTACGTTTTCCGGATTGCTCCCATGATGTTTGCCACCGACTCGATTTGTTGAAAGAAATGGACCCCTTCGCGCGAAGGCGGCCCGGACGGGAAATAATAACCTTTAACCGGCAGTTATGACAACAGATTCCAGAAAGCGGATGTTGGATGTTTGGTGTTGGATGTTTGGTGTTGGATGTTTGGTGTTGGATGTTGGATAGCGTGCGCCGATCATCAACATCCACAGCCCACCATCCAATATCTAATATCCAACATCCGACATCTAATATCCAACATCCAACATCCGCCGCGCACCATCCAACATCCGCCTCAATACGCTTCCGGCGAACGGTCATCGAAGCAGGGGATTATCTTTCGGAATTCCTCCATGTCTCGGGACTGGAGGGTCCCGACGATGGTCTGGTCCTCCGAGCCCCCTATGGACAGCACCTCTCCCCAGGGTGAGATCAGGGCCGATCTGCCGCCCCAGATTATCTTCTCCTCGTTTCCGCATCCGTTTGCCGCCGCCACGAAAATCTGGTTTTCAACCGCCCTCGCCCGCAGGAGCAGGGACCAGTGGTAAATGCGCACATGCGGCCAGAGCGCCGACACGCAGATGATCTCGGCGCCCGCGAGCGCCATCTTCCGGGTCAGTTCGGGGAAACGCAGGTCGTAGCAGATTATCGCGCCGATCTTTCCGACGCTCGTCGAGAAAACCTCGGCCGATTTGCCTCTCCCGAAGTTCTTGTGTTCGCCGTAGAGGGAGAAAAGATGCACCTTTCTGTACGTCCCCGCGATCTCGCCGGTGCTGTCGATCACATAGCTCGTATTGTATATGGTGTCGCCCTCCGCTTCCGGAAGGCTTCCGACGATCACCATCTCCTTTTGGCGCGCCCAGTCGCGCACCTTTTCGACGACTTCCGGCGTCCTTTCGGCCATCGAGGGCAGGATCGAGTACGGAAACGAGCACGACCACATCTCAGGCAAAACGGCCAGGCGGCAATCCTGGGCCGAAAGCAGCGAAAGCTCCCGCTCGGCCGTCACAAGATTGGCGTCCACGTCGCCCGGCTTTACTGAAAACTGGCAGCAGCCCGCGATGATATCCCGCATGTTTGAGCACCTCGCTGCATTTTATTCTTGAACTATTTGCGATAAACGGTTTTTATTCGGCTGCTTTTCCGCAACAACCCACAGGCCCGCGGGCCGTTTCAAAACATATGGAGAGGAACCAAAAATGTCCCAGCAAATAGACTCGACGCCCGGAACCGCCCAGGCCCGTTCCGCCCCCGCAAAGAATCCCTATATCATGAATTTTTGCAAAGTGCTGGTGGAAAAAAAAGGCGGGGAGCCGGAGCCGGAAGTGCTGAAAAAGCTTCTTGGAGACATGTACCGCCTGTTCGAGTGCATGCTCGGGCAGAACATGATCGAGGCGCTCCCCGAGGACCTCAAAAAGGAGTACCTCGGCTTGAGCGAGGACCTGCAGAAGCTGAGCTACGAAAAGATCGGCAATATCTTCGACGCGGGCGTGCCCCAATACCAGCAGGTCATGAAGGAAACTATGAAACAGTTCGCCGATATTTTTATGAAGAATAAAACCTTCAGCCCCGACCAGTATCCGGTTCCCTTGAAGTCCGACTGATTTTCACGATTGGGAAATATGTTCACGCGCATCCCGGCCTTTCAGGAGCATGCGCGCGATCTTCGCAACGCCGGCTTTGCGCCTCTATTCGGGTATCGTGGCCAATCTGCCGCTTTTTCCTCGTAAGGGCAATACTGTTCACTTAAAGCTGCACCGGCAGCCAGATACGTGGGGCAGGCTTTCCAGCCTGCCGGCCAAGGA
>JBAQYM010000109.1:0-6508 GCA_049300095.1 Syntrophobacteraceae bacterium | reverse complement strand
GCGCAACCCATCGCCTCAGGAGTGTGTGATGGGCTGCGCGGGGCGCTCCACCCATCCTACGAACTACGAACGAACTCATGAAATGTAAAAGCTGTTACGTTGCGGTTCCTTACCATTCTTCTCCTCTGTTCTTCTTTCCTCTGTCGGCGGCATGATGCTCCGGTACCACACGACGTCCGATCTCTTCATGATATCGGCTTACGGCGCCATTTCGGAACCATTCTCCGAGCAAAGAAGGACCCGCGCGGCGGCGGGGGCGCGTCTTTTAAAGGTCGTCTGGGAACGGCCAGGGGTGCGACTCACCGGCGATATTTGAGTTGACATTGCCACACACCTGGGTTCTTGTGGCGCTAAGCGAGTCCTGCAACCTGGAATGCATCAAGAGCAAGGAGGGATAAAAATGAAAAGACTGTCCGTTTTTCTGTGCGTCCTGTTTGTCCTGGGGTGTTTTTGCGTATCGGCGGGAGCCGCAACCATTAAGGGAAAGTTGGTCGATCAGGCCACAAGTTCCAGTTTGGTTACCTCGGGGTATATTGATGTTTACAAACTGAATGGGTCAGGCGGTTGGGATTGGAGCACGAGCGCGTCAATTTCCGCCCCCACAGTGAACTTTACCCTTAGTGGTCTTGCGACGGGGACCTACTCCCTCTTTTTTAGGGCTGACACGTATATGAGCGAGTACTACTCAAACGCCACCGCTCCCGAAAACAGGGCGTCAGTGGCGCTCACGAGCGCTTCCCAGATAAGAAACCTGGGTACAATCTCTTTGAGACCACTTCCCCTGAGGATAACCAACGCGGCGCTTTCTCTCAACCATATACCCGCGACCGGCGGCGCCTCAAATCTCACGCTTGATATCGTAAACGATACATCGGCGGCAAAAAAAGTCGAGGTCCACGTTATTATTTCGGCCGGCCGGCCCATGTACACTTCAACTTGGGTTTACGGAAGATACGAAGCGGCCGTATTGACGACTACGGCGCCCGCAGCCAGTACGGTGACGAAAACCATACCCATCATAATTCCTCCAGGCGCCGCCACGGGTGAATACGGTGTCGCGGTAGCCCCGTTTGCTCCGGACAAGTGGCATGCGGTCAGCAGGGAAACCTACGTGGGATCGATATTCAAAGAGCCTTGATCAAGAGATCGTCCGCCATTGCAACGGGACTTCTCCGACAACATGTGGAATGGGGCACAGCTTTTCGGGCTGTCGTCCAAATAAGTTCCAAATCCATCCCTCGCTCCCATGCTCGTTGTGGGGACCCCGCCTGAGTCCACCTGTCTTTTGGTCCGCGTAACCGGGCGGCGCGTGGAAACGAGGGATCACTGAACCTTGCCGTCCCATTTGCCCGGGCGGGTTTGATTACCGCGCGGCCCCCTCTGCGCGCGCGCCCAAACAACAGGGCGGGGCCGTTGCCGGCCCCGCCCTGTTATCCCAAAGCGTTATAAGGCTTACTTGCCGCACTCCGCGTGCTTGAATCTGCTCGCCACGCCAACTCCGATTAAACCGAAGCCGAGCAGCAGCAGCGTCCCGGGTTCAGGGACGGGCAGAGAACCGCGCACGAGGAAATCCTGGGCCCCCGCCCCATTGGACGGAACGGCATTAAGGGGATTTACGGCAAGGCTGTAACCACTCTGGTCGAAGGCCAGAAGCTGCGCGGCGGTGAGGTTATTCGCCAGGTTATACAGGCCATTGATGTCACCGGTGACGCCGCTGAAGTACTGAAATCCGGGAATAGTGAGTTTCCACACCGCAACCTGGGTGGCGGCGGCATTTGCCGTCGTGCTGTTCGCAAGCAGATACGCGGCTTTCTCGTAAACGGAGCCCTCGGCAATCGACATCAGGTTGTATTGCAGAGTTGTACCCTGAGTATGGGCGGGATCGACACAAAACCCATAGGTGTCCCCAATTCCGCTGATAGTGACATGGTAGTACCCGGCTGAGGCGGTTGTTGTGCCGATGCCCGGGAAAAAGGCGCTGGCTCCCTGCGAGTCGGTGACCCCGGTGAACGTCAGGTCGACAGGGGTTGCAAACACGGGCACGGCAAATGCCAGAACCGATACGAGAGCCACCAGGAACAGCTTTGCTTTCATTTGGGCCATCTCCCCTTTTTGAGATCGAGCGAAGTGATATCAGCAGCGATCTTCTCTGGAAAAATATACGTTATCATTACACAACCAGATGCGTTTCATCTATAAGATGCTGTACCAGCGTTGATGGGTCGCATAATAAACAGGTCATCCAGCGGTAGTAAGGGGGAAAAACGAGGGGAGAAATAGGGGATATTAATTACCCTATAGTGGCATATTATCTTGTATTTACCATATCTTATAAGTGGTTAACGGGCGTGGGCGTCGAAAAAAATGACTGAGGGTGATTTTAGGGGGTGGGATTTGGGTATCCAGACTATCCAACCGGGAACATTTACCTGAGAATCCGGCTACCTGGCGTCTGCTCCGCAAACATCAAATTATTCCTGCTCGCTTCTTCATAACCCGTTGGAAAACTTTGTCCACTGCGAAGAATGCCGAACTTCCCAAAGTCTCCCGCGTCGATTCTCCTTTGCGGTCCCGGCTCACCGCCGGGCCGGTTGACGATCATTTTTCTTCGGGGCTCCTTTCACAGTCCGATTTTTCCCGCCTGTTCCACTCGTCTTCAAGGTCCCAATCCCCGGAATAATCGTATGGGTGAACGGGTTCTCTGAAGTAGGACCAGTCATGCGAGCAGCAGCAGTTTGATGGCGGGAAATCGCACGGCTGACCGTCCCCGGCCGCCGGCGCGGCGTTCTGCTGACCTTGAGGCGCTTTATTAAATTGCGCCTCGGGTCGCACGGGATTCTTGGAGTATCCGGTCATGTCGTTTTCAGCACGTGAAGACTTTTTCTTGACCTCGGCCTTTATTCCTTGCTTTTATCGCATTTTATCGCTAATTTAAAATATGTCCTTATTAGAGGCCCCTGAAAACAAACAAAATGAAGAAGGAATTCAAAAAACATGGCACAAGGTACCGTTAAGTGGTTCAACGATCAAAAAGGTTATGGGTTTATCTCGGGTGAAGACGGTGGGAAAGACTATTTCGTCCATCACAGCGCCATCGAAGGCGCGGGCTTCAAGAGCCTGCAGGAAGGTGAGCGCGTAAGTTTCGAGATTGAACAAGGCAACAAAGGTCCCCAGGCGGTCAGGGTCAAGAAGCTCTAATAACGCTCAGTCCCTATCAGAAATCCCGAGGCCGGAGAATAATATTCCCCGGCCTTTCTCTATTAGGGGACGATTTGCGCTGGTTCTTCCGCCCCCCTGCCGCTTCGGCCCGGCCGGGGACCGAGCCGGACGCCGTTCATTTCAGCCGCCATCGAGGGCGGACAGATTGCCGAAGCCAATTATTTTGACTTCACGCGCCGAGGCATATTATTCTTTCTTCCGGCATCGAGGGTTGGAATTTTTCATCTTTTGACGCTAGTATTAAGCATTCGGCGGGACCAGCGGTCACGGCGACATGAAGCTTTGAGGCGGCAATAATCCGCCCGGCGGGAATTTCGAATCAATGACCGGTAAACGCAAAATCTTTGTCAGCTATCACCGGGAAAGCGACCAGGCGTTTTGGGACGAGTTCTCCCGGGTCTTTTCCGATGTCTATGAAATCGTCCGGGATGATTCTCCGCAACGGGGCAGCCCTTCCGAAGGTCCCGAGAAGGCCGTGCTTCGCATCCGCCGTGATTTGGTCAACGGCACATGCTGCACTGTCGTTTTGTGCGGCCCGGAAACTCCGAGCGACGCCCGCGTCGATTGGGAGATCAAGGCGACCCTGGATGAAGGTCACGGCCTCATCGGCGTAAACCTTCCCAGCAGCCGGCCCAATCCGCGGGGCTTTATCCTGGTCCCCGAGCGGTTGCACGAAAACATCGCATCGGGCTATGCCATGTGGTTCGAATGGACACGGCTGATTGCCACCCCGCTTGCCATGGGCGCATACATAGAGATTGCCCGCGCCAAGAGCGGGAAACCCGGCCTCATCAAAAACGACGCACCGCCGAGGCTGCCGGTTTCCGGGTAAAGTAAGCGGCAATCCCGCTCTAAACAATAAATTTCCAGGGGCGATAGAATAATTTCCATCGACGGGGGAAAGCAGTGAACAGGCCGACCAAAAGCGAATACTACATCGAGATAGCACGGTCCGTCGCCATGAGGAGCACCTGTCTCAGGCGAAGATTCGGCGCCGTGATCGTAAAGAACGACCAGATCATCAGCACGGGCTATAACGGCGCCCCGCGTCAGACGACAAATTGCATCGACCTGGGGTACTGCATCCGAACGCAGAGGAACATTCCCCCCGGTCAAAACTACGAGTTGTGTCGCGCCGTTCACGCGGAAATGAACGCCATCATCCACGCCTCCAGGCTCGATATGGTGGGAGCGGACCTTTACCTGGTGGGCGTCGAGGTGGAATCGGACGAGCCGGTAGCCGAGATAATGCCCTGCCTGCTCTGCAAGCGGGTCATCATAAACGCCGGCATCTCCCGCGTGATCCTTCCTGTGCTCCCCAAGGGGTTCAGGTATGTTGATGTGGATGACTGGACGATCGAGGAGAGGATCATCCACCTGGTATAGGCTGAGGCTCGCTCGTATCGCCGTCGAAAACTCATATTGCCGGACTGTATTCAAGCATGGCTGAGAGCACCCCCAACATAATCGACGCGGAAGACCTCAGGAAGACCTTCAACGGCGCCACGGCCGTGGACGGCGTGTCGTTTCACCTTATGCGGGGCGAGTGCCTTGGGCTGCTCGGACCGAACGGGGCGGGCAAGACCTCGACCATCCGCATGGTCTACGGCTTTTCGCCGATGACCTCGGGAAACCTTAAGGTATTCGGGATCGATATCACGACCGGATGGAGAGAGATCAAGGCGCGCATCGGCGTGTGCCAGCAGGACAACAACCTGGACCCCGATCTTTCCGTTATGCAAAACCTCGAATTGTTCGCGCGCTACTTCGATATTCCGCGCAAAGCCGCGAGCGAGCGGGCCCGCGAACTGCTGAAATTCATTGCCCTGGACCACCGAAGGGACGACAAGGTGACGAGCCTTTCCGGCGGCATGATGCGCCGTCTGGTGCTGGCTCGAGCGCTGATAAACAACCCCGAGCTTCTCATCCTCGATGAACCGACCACGGGACTCGATCCCCAATCGCGCCACCAGGTCTGGGAACGCCTGGAACTGCTCCGCGCAAACGGCCTCTCGATCCTTATCACCACGCACTACATGGACGAGGCGTCGAGGCTGTGCGACAGGCTCATCATCATGGACCACGGGAAGATCCTCGTCGAGGGCGAGCCCGCCGAGCTCATTAAGAGCTTTGCCGGAGACCACGTGGTCGAAATTGTGAATCCGCGCGACGAGGTGCGGGACCTCGTCGTATCGCGCGGCTACATGCACGATATGCTCGACCACAGGATCATCGTTTACGGCCGGGAGAGCGAGCGCCTTTTCGAAGTTGTCGGCGACCAGTTCTGCGAGGAGACCTGCATCAAGAGAATGGCGTCCCTCGAGGACGTTTTCCTCAGACTCACGGGAAGGGAACTCCGCGAATGAACGATCTCCTCCAGGTCCGAAACATCTCGCGGCGGTTTATGCGCGTGTGGAACCGCAATCTCGTGGTGTACAGGAAGATTTGGCTGGTCAATTTCCTGGTGCCGCTCCTCGAACCACTGCTTTACCTTACGGCGTTCGGGGTCGGCCTGAGCGCCTTTATCGGGCAGGTGCCTTACGAGGGGAAGGAACTCCCGTATGTTGTTTTCATTACCCCTGCCCTGCTCTCGATAACGATGATGTACAACTCGTTTTTCGAAAATACGTATGCATCCTTCGTGCGCATGTACTACCAGAAGACCTTCGACGCCATGATGGCGACCCCGCTCTCGCTTGAAGACATCATAGCCGGCGAGATTGTCTGGGGCGCGACGAAATCGGTGATCGCCACCGCAATCATGCTCGGCGTGGTAAGCCTTTTCGGGCTGGTCGAGTACCCTGTGGGGCTGCTCGTCCTCCCGCTCTCGTTCCTGGGCGGCATCGCTTTCGGGACGGCGGGGATGGTCTTTACCGGGATAGTCCCGAGCATCGACATGTTCAACCTGCCGATTTTCCTGTTTATAACCCCGATGTTTCTGTTCAGCGGGACCTTTTTCCCAACGGATGCCCTCCCGGGTTGGGCGCAGGGTCTCTCGCAAGTCCTGCCCCTCACCCACCTGGTCAACCTCTGCCGCGCCCTCACCCTGGGCGAACCGCGCCCCGACATGATCTGGGCCGTCCTGTACCTGTGCCTGCTCACCATCGTGCTTTTCCCGATTGCGCTCATGGTGATGCGGCGAAGGCTCATCCATTAAGGAGCTGTTGCCCAAACCAGGAGTTATTGAAGAATATCTCGACTCCGGGCAGTCCGGGCGGGGATCAACCCCGCCCCTACGAATTTGTGGTGGGTGATGCCGTCATTCGAGTGTAGGGGCGGGGTTGATCCC
>JBAQYM010000108.1:0-6092 GCA_049300095.1 Syntrophobacteraceae bacterium | reverse complement strand
GTTTGGCCCCGTAGCCGCCGCTCGGCCTGGCCCCGTAGCCGCCGCTCGGCCTGGCCCCGTAGCCGCCGCCGCCTCCATAGCTGGAACCGCTCCGGTCGCTGTTATAGCCGCCGCTTCTCTCACGGGGCGGCCCACTGCGGGGTTCCCGCGGTTTTGCTTCGTTTACCTTGAGGGTGAAGCCGTTTACTGTTTTGCCGTCCATCCCGGCAATGGCGGCCACCGCCTGCTCCCGGTCCGGCATCGAAACAAATGCAAATCCCCGCGATCTGAGGGTAGCCTGATCCAGAATGATTTTAACCGAGTCCACCTCGCCAAACGCCTCGAACTCCCTCTGCAATTCATCTTCGGTGGTCTTGAACGACAAACTTCCCACAAAAATGTTCATTTTAATCCTTCTTTTGTTAATGCCGCTAACTAAAACCGATAGGTTTTCTCGACCCGAATACAGGAATGAGGGCTCACCGGAGATAGCCGCTTTGGAGCATTACTTTGGTTTTGGGTGGACGATCCAGGGGGCAAAACAGTCAGGTCCTCAAATGATCGTAATCTACACCGGCAACGTACACTTATCGCATCGTACACGATCAATCTATAGTAATCCAACATCACCGCGGAATCAAGGGATAAGCTCCAAGATAAACCAAAGAATCCTCACGAAACGTTAACTTGGGGGTTGCCCTTGCTTTTTCGCCCCCACCGACTATAATGCGAATGTTCAGCGGACGCGGTTCGACATACTCCGGCCCCGTCCCCGTGATCGAGAGGAGTGCTTCAGCGATGGAGCACCCGTAGATTTATCGCCCCTCCCGAAGGGAGGGCGAAGGAGCGAGCGAATCTGAAGACGATTTGGGCAGCAAATACTTAATCAGCCGTAAATACCTGAAAACCTTACGAAGGATAAAGGGCCGGAGTAAACCTCCGGCTCTTTTGCTTCCGGGAGGGCGGCCGGTTTCGTTTTCTATAATTTTCAACCGTCTCGGGGCGGCCCGGGATACTGTGGAGTTGCTATATGGCTCAAAGATCAAAGGCTACATTCCAGAAGCGGGAGAGGGAAAAAGAGAAGCAACAGAAACAACGGGAGAAGGAAGCCCGCCGCGTGGAAGCCAAGGAGCGCAAAGCCAACATGGAGCCAAGGACCGGTCACGAAGACCCGGATATAGCCGGCATCAAACCCGGCCCGCAGCCTCTGCCGGAACAATGGAACTGGAACCCGAAGAGGGACTGAGAAAGCCCGGGGTCGTTCAGGCCCCGGCCTCAAGACCATCGAGCGCCGGATATTCTTTCCACCTCAAAATTGGGTCCCGCCTTTTCGCGTCATGCCGCGCAAAAAAACCGGATCGAATCAGAGCGATCAGAAATCGGAGATCACAATGCAGGCCACCAAGCTTTTCGTGCGAAATATCAGCTACAACGTAACCAGTGAGGAACTGAGGGACCTATTCGCCGTCCACGGCGAGGTGAAGGACGCCAAGGTCATTCACGGCAAGGGTTTCGGATTCATCGAGATGTCCACCCAGGTGCAGGCGGAGACGGCGAGAAAGGCTTTGGACGGCCAGGAAGTCAAAGGGTTGAACCTCCAGATAGAACCCGCCAAACCTCCAAAAGAGCGTTCGAGCAAGGGTGGATTTCGGAGGTATTAGGATGCCGGCAAGAACAACGTCAACGCTTATTCCTGCATTGCACGGACCTGCGCGGGGCGGGCTTTCCAGCCTGCCGGGGACGTAGACCGCACGCCGTAGACCGTAGACCGTAGGTTGGGTTAAGCGAGAGCGAAACCCAACAAGGACCGCTCCCGGTCCGGGAAGATGTTGGGTTTCGCTCTCGCTTAACCCAACCTGCACTCTTGCTCGTCTTTCATATAAACCCGCACTCCCACCGACCCGCCCTCCCACCGACCCGCCCTCCCCACCATTTTTCCCGCCCCTACAGGGCTGCCCCTTTCGATCCCCCACCGACAGCGCGCTGGTAAAAGGCGAGGTTTTAGGGTAAAGACTCCCCCTGAAACACGGTAAAATCAGAGTGCATTTTCTTTCCAAAGGAGAGTCTACATTTGCCTTCGTTATCGGAAGTACAAACAGCGGCGGTCAAGCATTTAGACGGCCCTGCCCTGATCTGTTCGGGGGCGGGGGCGGGCAAGACCTCGACCATAGTCGCAAAGTTCGAGCACCTGATCGGGACGGCGGGATACGATCCCAAGCGCATTCTCTGCATCACCTTTACCAATAAGGCCGCAAACGAGCTCAAGGAACGGTTGACCAAATCCACCGGGCGGGGGCCCAGGGATTTCCCGTGGGTGCGCACATTCCATTCCGCGATGCTCCAGATCCTCAAGGAACACGCATCGGCCGCCGGCTTCAAAAACCCCATCACCATCTACGACGGAAGCGATCAGCTCGGGCTCATCAAGAACATCCTCGAAAACAACTTCCAGATGGACGGCAAGTACGCCAGGGCGATCAAGGCCCATATCGGCCGGGCCAAGAACTCGGAAAGGCCCGACGCCTACATCCACTCGATCAAGGAATTCAGGAAACTCGACTTCATCTTCGAGTGCTACAACCTGCGGCTCAGAGAATCAAACGCGATGGATTTCGACGACATCCTGGTCCACGCGCTGAATTTGCTCGACAGTGAGTCGGAAATACGGGAAAAATACCGGAGACTGTTCCAGTATATTCTGCTCGACGAGCACCAGGATTCCAACGCCGTCCAGAACGCCATCGTCAAGCTGCTGGTAAATGAGGGCAACATCACCGTGGTGGGGGATTTCTCGCAGTCGATCTACAGCTTCCGGGGGGCCGAGCCGAGCTACTTTGTGCGGTTCCCGAAAGAATACGAGGGGACGAAGATATTCCTCCTCGAACAAAATTACCGCTCCACCTCCCCCATCGTCGAACTGGGCAACGAAATAATCAGCTTCAACAACGAAGAGATCAAAAAGAGGTGTTTCAGCGCCAAACCGGGCAAGCCGCCGGCCCTGAGGGGCTTTGAAAACAGCTACCTCGAGGCCCGGTGGGTGGCCGAGAAGTGCCGGTCGCATCACTGGGACGGCATTGCCTTCGAGCAGATGGCGGTGCTCTACAGGACCTCATTTATCAGCCGGATCGTCGAGAAGGCTTTCAACGAACTCGGGGCGCCCTACAAGCTCGTCGGCGGCGTTTCGTTTTTCGAGCGGCGGGAAATCAAGGACCTCACGAGCTATCTCACCTGCGCGGTCAATCCCCGGGACGACGTTGCGTTCGAGCGCATCCTGAATGCCCCGAAACGCGGGATCGGCAAAAAATCGATCCAGAAGATGCGCGAAATCGACCTGCCGGGCGCTTCTTTGCTTGAAAAGAGCCCGGTTGCGATCCAAAAGAAGATCACCCTGCAAAAGGTCGCCGCCGGAGTGGGAAATGTCCTGCTCATCCTGGAAACGATCAGGGACATGCCCCCGAAGGCGGCGCTTAAAACCGTCATCGACATGACCCACTACGAAAAATATCTCGAAACGGTCGTCACGACGGGCGACGATAACAGCTTCATTTCACGGAAGGAAAACATCGACGAACTGCTCAGCATCGCCGAGGGCAAGGAGACCATCGCCGAGTTTCTAGAAGATTGCGCCCTTCGCACCGACGAAGAGGACGACGAACCCGAAGACCGGGGGGTCCGCCTTTCGACCATCCATTCCGCCAAGGGCCTCGAATTCCATACCGTGTTCCTGGTCGCGTGCGAACGCGATATCCTCCCCCACTGGCGCTCCGTCGAACGAAACGGGGAAAACGGCGACAATATCGAAGAGGAGCGAAGGCTCTTCTACGTCGCCTGCACCCGCGCCGAGCACAATCTCCACATCTCCTACGCCAACAGCCGACAGAACAAGCCGAGCGGAAAAAGCCGCTTTCTCCAAGAACTCTCCGACGAGAACCTGAACAGGATGGATTAATTTCTGAACCGGCTGGATTAATTAAGGAAGCGCCCCACCCGGCGGATGGCCCAGCCCGTAGGTTTATCCGAAAGACGAACAAGCCGGCATCCGCGGTCACCCCCTCGTTCCCATGCTCCTGGGGCTGTTGCCCAAAGCAATATTCAAGTTGAGCGACTATCGAGCCGGACGTGAGTCCCCCTCCCTTCAATGGGAGGGGTTAGGGGAGGGTGTTGAATTTTCAAGTACTTACGACCCCCTCCCCCAGCCCCTCCCGCCAAGGGAGGGGAGACCCCCGCCCTGTTATGGCCATACCTCTCGTAACTTTTGCGTTTGAGCAACAGCCCCTTCGGCATGGGAACGAGGAAAATACACCAGAAAACCTACTGACCAGGTCCTCTTGATTTTACCACCCGTCTCATTGTCTCCATGAAAGCTTCCAAGATCGGAGACAGCCACTTATCCTTGTGCCAGATCATTAATATCGCAGTCTCCAATTGCTCCTCGGGCCATGGCAAGATCCTCAATCTTCCCTGTGCCATTTCCTGTTTGACAGCCATCAACGGAAGCATTGCCACTCCGATTCCCTTAAAGACGCATTGCTTGATTGCCTCGATACTGTTCAGCTCCATATATGTTGCGGGTTCGACTTTTTCCTCGGCCAGTATACGCTGGAATACCATTTTATAGCTGCAATCGTGCTTTGGTAAAAGGATCGACTGTCCAGCCAGATCACCTATATGGATGCTACGCCGGCAAGCCAAAGGATGATCCGGACTTGAAACAACGGCCAGGGTCTCGAATCCCAATACTTCCGTTCTTAATTCTGAAAAGGGAATGGACTCTGCCAGGAGAAACGCTATATCGGTAATTCCTGTTTTAAGTTCATGTATCAAAGCTTCGTAGGCGCAGCTGCCGATATCAAACCCCACTTTCGGGAATTTGGCCTGGAATTTACACAAAACAGACGGCAGCAGGTAAGTGCTTATGCTCTGGGGAATCCGAATTGAGATTGAGCCGTGAGGCTCTTCCCAGCCCGATACTTTGGCTAGCGTCTCCTGCTCGATATCAAGGATTTTCTGTGAATAACTCATCAACATTTGCCCCGCCTCCGTAAGGCATATGCGTTTCCCCAATCGATTAAAAAGCGATACCCCGAATTCTTCCTCAAGAAGTTTGATCTGAGTTGAAACGGCCGATTGAGAGTAGTTCAAAATTTCGGCTGCGCGGTTAAAACTCAACATGCGCGCCACTGTTTGAAAAGTTTTGAGTTGGCGCAGTTCCAATTGTTGGCTCCGTTCAATTTTTTCGATTGTTACCTTCAAAAACTCTCGTTTGACTCAAAGAATTCGATCAGATACTGCTATTTCAATTGGAGAAATCTGTCAACGGTTTCGGACCGGCGAAGAAGGCCAGTCGGAAAAACGAGTCAAGGAGGAGGAGAGAAATGGAAGTCAAAGTTGTTGAAATACCTATAGAAACAAAGTGGGCAATGGCGGCGAAGGGACTCACGGGTGCGTTGTATGCCCATCTGAGCGCGCTCTACGACTCCGTCGGGAAAGAAAGATATGAAGAGATTGTCCGCCAAATATGGAGCAAAATCGGACAAGGTTGCGCTGAGGAGGCAAAGTTTCTTGGAATGACGGGGGACAGTGCCAAATCGACAGCGGAAGCGGGTGTAACGATGTGCATGTGCTCCATGGGCCCGGAGTATAAGATGGAAGTGGCTGAAGCATCGGAAGACAGAACTGTCATTAGAATCCTCGAATGTCCATGGAAGAACAGGATGAGTGAATTCGGGATATCCGATGATCTGTTGTCCGCGTGTGATGTTGCTTTCTGGGATCACTTTGTAAAAGGCCTCAATCCAAATGTTACCATGAGACATGGCAAACAAATGCATCGCGGTGACCCCTATTGTGAATGGATATTCGAAAACAAAGGTCAGAGCGGATAAGAACGACCCCATTCCCGGGGGTTGCCCTCCAATATACGTTCGGTGATGGCAAACCGGTGGGCACGAAAGCCCTGTGCCCACCCTGACTCCCCCGTTTTTCCTCAGGGCATTAATTTCTGACCCGACAACAGCGTTTCAAGGCCCGAAACAGCCGATTTTCTTGAACGCATATCTTTGAGCCAGGTAGGGAGGGCACAGTGCTTTATCGTGCCCACCAAAATCGTCGCC
>JBAQYM010000107.1:0-3940 GCA_049300095.1 Syntrophobacteraceae bacterium | reverse complement strand
CCGTCATGTCCCGCCTTTATGTAGCCCCTTCAGGGCTTCATCACCCGGGGGGGGGGGGCGCATCACCCAGGGTGGCGTCCCGCGAAGCGCGAGACTGACCCTGGGCTGAGTTATTTAGCCCCGGTGGGGCACAAACGCATGTCGCTTGCAAAAACCTAACCGGACAATGCTGGGGTAGGGGGGATTTTACTCCGCAGCGATCCACCTCTTGGAAAGCAACCTGGTAGTACTCCATAACCGTCCCACTTCCTGACTTCATTACCCTCCCGTTCCCTTACTTCATAACCATCGCGTTCAGTTTGAGTATGTTCTGGAGCGCCTCCTCCAGGTGCGCTTCGGCCGAGACAAGCTCATCTTCCAGGCGCTGGGCCACGTGCGGGGGGAGGGGGCGGGCGGGAGATTCCAGGGCGGTCCTTATTGCATCCGCTTTTTGCAGAAGTTTGGCCAGGTTTGCGCGCCAGCCGACTTCGACGGCCGCCCGGAGGGCGGGGAGGGGTTCGACGGCGGTCGGCGTGATGCGGTCCCCGATGGCGGGAACGTGTGTCTCGAAACCGAATTTCCGGCCGACGATCCGCGCGAATTCCTCGCTGACGCTCTGCTCGCCGTGTATTACGTAGACCTGCATCCGGGGGTTTTCGAAATGGCCCAGCCATTCGAGCAGGGCCGTCTGGTCCGCGTGGGCGGACAGGCCGCCGATGGTGAAAATTTTTGCCCGCACGATCACCCGCTCGCCGAGGATCTTTACCAGCCGCACGCCTTCGATCAGGGCCCTGCCGAGGCTGCCTTCGGCCTGAAAGCCCACCATGACGACGGAACACCCCGGCCGCCACAGGTTGTGCTTGAGATGGTGCCGGATGCGACCGGCCGTGCACATCCCGTTGCCGGCGATGACGATGGCGGGTCCGGGCTTCTGGTTGATCGCCATCGATTCCAGCGCCGTGCGGGTAAGTCTGAGCTGCTCGAAATCAAACGGGTCGCCCCCGGCATCGAGCACCGCGCGCGCCTCCGCGTCGTAGAAATGCTTCATGGCGCGGAAGATGCCGGTCGCGGCGATGGCGAGGGGGCTGTCCACGTAGACGGGCATTGACGGGATGAGCTTTTCGCGGAAAAACTTCCCGAGGATGAAAAGCAACTCCTGGGTGCGTTCCACCGCGAAGGCCGGGATGATCACCTTTTCGCCGTGGTTGTGGCTGTACTGGATGGCCCGGAGAAGCTCGCGCTCGGACTCCTCGATGGACTTGTGGTTGCGGTTGCCGTAGGTCGATTCGATAAAAAGGGCGTCGGCGCTGTTCAGGGTTTCGGGGTCTTCGAGGATCATCTGGCCCTTGTAGCCGAGGTCGCCGGTAAAGACCGTCTTGCGGGCGCTGTCCGGTTCCCCTTCCCAGATTTCGAGAAACGAGGACCCGAGAATGTGGCCCGCGTTGCGGAAGCGGATGCTGAAATTCGAGTCGATCCGGATGATTTCGTCCCTGTTTACCGGCTCGAAAAGAGGAAAGCACGCCTCGGCGTCCGCCAGGGTATAGAGGGGCTGGATCACGGGATCGCCCCGCCGTTTGTTTCTGCGCGTCTGCCACTCGGCTTCCGTCTCCTGGATGTGGGCCGAGTCCAGAAGCAGGATCTTCACCAGTTCGACCGTGGGGGCCGTGGCGAAGATTTTCCCGCGAAACCCGTCCCTTACGAGCTTCGGGATTCTGCCGGTGTGGTCGATGTGGGCGTGCGTCAAGAAAAGGGCGGAAACGTCCGCCGGGTTGAACCCCCAGGGGCCGCGGTTCATCGCCTCCATCTGGCGCCCGCCCTGGAAGAGCCCGCAGTCGATCAGGTACTTCGCTCCGCCGTTTTCTATCAGAAAGCAGGAACCGGTAACGCAGCGGGCCGCGCCGAAACAGGTAATCTCCATTTAAAATTTTCCCTTCCGCCGGGGTTCGGCCGAAGCAAACCGGGATCAAAAGCCGGGGCCGCCGCGGTTTTTTCTTCTATTCGGTCCGGATCGGCAATATAGTTGACGGGTTGGATAATATCCAAATCCGATTGTTCTTGACAAACATTAATAGAGTATGGAAGCAGGAATCGCCGGGACGGATGGCGGATGGCGGATGGCGGAAGACAGAGGACAGAGGGCGGGGGAAGGCGTCATTCCGGCGAAAGCCGGAATCCAGCGTCTTTTCCCCTCGTTCCCATGCTCCTGGGGCTGTTGCCCAAAGAAATAATCAGGGAGCGCGACCATGCAGCCGGACGCGAGTCCCCCTCCCTGCGATGGGAGGGGTTAGGGGAGGGTGTTGAATTTTCAAGTACTTACGACCCCCTCCCCCTGCCCCTCCCACTCGGGGAGGGGAGTCCCCTATCGGCCTTTAGCACGGTTTTTTCGCTTTCGTGATTTTGGGCAACAGCCCCAGGAGCGTGGGAACGAGGAAGCGTAGGGAACGAGGAAACGTAGGGGCGGGGTTGATCCCCGCCCGGACCGGCGGAAGGGCAAGGGCTGACCATTTCGAACGGGAAAGGCAAAAATGAGCGCATCCAGGCTCCGTATCATCGTAACAGGGCTTGTGGGATTATATCCGGTCGGCGGGGTGGCGTGGGACTATCTCCAGTATGCGACGGGGCTGTTCAAGCTGGGCCACGACGTCTACTACCACGAGGACACCTGGAGCTGGCCCTATCACCCCATCGAGAGGACCTATTCCCACAACCCGCAGTATTCGGTGGACTACCTGCGGGATTTTTTCGAAACCAACGTCCCGGGACTCCTCGACCGCTGGCACTACCTTCATCTGCACGAGATGAGCTATGGGATGAGCCGGGAAAGGTTCGACGAGGTGGCCGCGAGCGCCGATCTTTTCCTTAACGTCAGCGGCGCGTGCATGGTCCCGGAAAACCTCTCGCCGAGGTGCGCCAAAATCTTTCTCGACACCGACCCGGGCTACAATCAAATCATGCTGAGCGAGCGGTTTTCGTGGTCGGAAAACGTCGAGCGCTGGTGCGCGAGCGTGGCGGCGCACGACCGGCACTTCACCTACGCGGAAAACATCCACGGGGCGGACTGCCTGGTGCCCCGGCTCGATTTTGACTGGAAGACGACCCGGATGCCGGTTGACATGGAGCACTGGGAAGATTTGGCCCACATCGTCCCGTCCGGCCCATGGACGACCGTCATGACCTGGAACGCCTTCAAGGGAAAGCTTATCTATAAAGGTGTGGAGTACGGGAGCAAGGGGGCGGAGTTCGAGAAACTCATGGACCTTCCAAAACGGGTGAGCGTGCCGCTAAAGGTTGCCGTGGGGGGCGTGAGCGCCCCGCTCGAACGGCTGGCGCGGGCGGGATGGGAGGTTGCAGACGGCCCCGAGGCGACGGTCACCCCGGCAATGTACCAGGATTTCATCGCGACTTCGCGCGGTGAGATCTCGCCGGCAAAGCACGTATACGTGGCCCTTCGGACCGGCTGGTTCAGTTGCCGCTCGGCCTGTTACCTAGCGGCCGGACGTCCCGTCGTGGTCCAGGACACCGGGTTCACATCGATATACCCCTCGGGGGAGGGACTGATGGCCTACGGCGACGCAAAAGAGGCGGCGGAAGGCCTTGCCTCGGTCGAAGCGGACTACGCCCGGCACTCGGCGGCGGCCCAGGGCATCGCCCGGGAATATTTCGACTCGGGGAAGGTCCTGACCAAACTGATCGAGGACGCCTATTCGGGGTAAGGACCTAATTTGAGTGATTAACTCCACCGAGCGGCGTCATACCGGCGAAAGAGACTGTGTCGTAACGGGCTCATAAACCACCCGCTGTTCAACCGCGGTTTTTTTTCGAACGTAGCGACGGGGGGGGAGCCGCTTCCTCCCGTCTCTCCACCAGATTACTTCATCTTCTCGGGTTTAGGGTTTACCTGCCCGCGCACTTTCTGGACGGGGCGCCTCACCCCGTGGGAACCCTGGCTACACGGCCGTAT
>JBAQYM010000106.1:0-8945 GCA_049300095.1 Syntrophobacteraceae bacterium | reverse complement strand
CCAGCACACTTACATTTTTTGTCCGCTATTTAGTTTTCAAAGAACAAGCCCCCCGTACACATCTTTCCAGGGACTTTTTAGTCTATTGCAACCACCACGGTTTGTCAACCGCTTTTTTCCCTCGCGCCAAAACCAACCACTTCTCAGCGCAACCCTGCAAGAATACTCCTTCCTCAGAGAATGTCAAACCCAAAAGCGAGGCATAAGCATTTTGTTCCGGCCCCACCCGCTAACGCCAAAACCTCACCCCGCGGCAAGTCCCGCAAAACAACGCACAGGGGCGCATTGTCCGGCTTTCCAGGGTTTAAAAGATCAATTGGAGGAAAATGGGCGCAGTCGCCCGCAAGGACCTTAATATAGGCCTTTTTTGCCGAAAATCAAGGGGGGGACCCCCGGTTAGCCGCCGTCCGGAGGGGGTCCCGGAAGAGGCGGGAAGGGGGCTCGCAACGGGTTGTTGCCCAAACCACAGGTTCTTTCCCGAGTGCGGATTCAATCCAAATGCGTTCGAGATGGTCGGCCCTTACCATTCCGGCAGTCCGGGCGGGGATCAACCCCGCCCCTACGGATTTACGGAGGGCATGATGCCAACGGATTTACGGAGGGCGTGATGCCGTCCTTTGGACGTAGGGACGGGATTGAGGGGCTGTTGCCCAAAGAAATGTTCAAGTTGAGCGACCATCGAGCCGGACATGAGCCCCCCTCCCTTCGATGGGAGGAGTTAGGGGATGGTGTTGAATTTTCAAGTACTTACGACCCCCTCCCCCAACCCCTCCCGCCAAGGGAGGGGAGACCTCCGCCCTGTTTTGGCCATACCTATCGTAACTTTTGCATTTGGGCAACAGCCCGTCAACCCCGCCCCTACGCCCGGGGGACGGCATCAGACCCGCCGCAGATCCGTTGGCATCACGCCCTCCGCAGATCCGTAGGGGCGGGGTTGATCCCCGCCCGGACTGCCGGAAGTAGAGATCTTTTTCAACGACTCCTCATTTGGGCGGCAACCCCTCACATGGGCGCAGCCCCAACCCGGAATCACTTTAAACCGTTGTCTGGGAGAAACGGCAAATTCTATTCAAATTTTTCCAGCCGCGCCTGGAAGAAGCGCAGGTACTGCGGTTCATAGACCAGGCGCAGGCCTTTGGCCCGGTCGCGGTTCCAGAAGACCTCCTCGATGGCCTCGGCCGTCACGTCCATGTGGGCCTGGGTGTAGACGCGGCGCGGGATGGTCACCCTCACAAGCTCCAACCGGGGGTAGCGGTGGTCTCCGGTTGCCGGGTCCCGGCCCGCCGAGAGGATGCCTCTTTCCATCGTCCGCACCCCCGCCTCGGTGTATATCTCGGCCGCAAGGGCCTGCGCCGGAAACCGGTCCTGCGGGATGTGCGGATAGAACCGCCTCGCGTCGAGGAAAACAGCGTGGCCGCCAATGGGCACGACAATGGGAACACCCCAGTCAAGGAGCTTGTTACCGAGATATTCCACCTGGCCGACCCGTGCCCGTATGTGATCGTCGTCAACGGATTCCTCGATCCCGCGGGCCATCGCTTCCAGGTCGCGCCCCGCAAGGCCCCCGTAGGTGTGGAGCCCCTCGTAGACGACAACGAGGTTTCGCGCCTCGTCGAACTTGCCCGGATCGTTCAGGGCGAGCCACCCGCCGATATTTACAAGGGTATCCTTCTTCGCGCTCATCCAGCATCCATGGGTGTGGGAACAAAACTCCAGGAGGATGTCCGCAACTTTCCTGTCGCCGAATCCCTCTTCCCTTTGCTGGATGAAGTAGGCATTCTCGATTGCGCGGGTGGCGTCGAGCAGGACAGGAATCCCGTAGCCGTCGCACAGTTCGCGCACTTCCCGCATGTTTTTCATCGAAACGGGCTGGCCGCCCGCCATGTTAACCGTCGCCGCGAGGCTCACGTAGGGGACCTTCTCGCCGCCGACCCGCCGTATCAGGTCATCAAGCTTCCCGAGGTCCACGTTGCCCTTGAAGGGATGCGGACTCTCGGGATCATGGGCCTCGTCGATGATGACGTCCGTGAAGGCGCCGCCCGCAAGCTCCTGGTGCACCCTTGTGGTGGTGAAGTACATGTTCCCGGGGACGTGGTCCCCCGGCTTGATGAAGATCTTCGATACGAGGTTTTCCGCCCCGCGGCCCTGGTGGGTCGGCACGACGTATTTGTATCCGTAATACTTCCGGACGTTTTCCTCCAGGTGATAGAAATTCCGGCTCCCCGCGTAGGCTTCGTCTCCGAGCATGAGGCCGGCCCACTGGTAGTCGCTCATGGCCGCCGTGCCCGAGTCGGTGAGAAGGTCGATGTAGACATCTTCCGAGCGGAGGAGAAACGTGTTGTAGCCGGCCTCCCTGATGCGCTCTTCCCGGTACTCGCGGGTAGTCCAGCGGGTGGGCTCGACGGATTTCACCTTCCAGGGTTCGGCCCAGGATTTCTTGGATGCATCGCGTTTCCGTACGCGGTTTTCAGGACTCATCGGAATTCCTTTCACGGTTCAAAGGCCTCGCTCTTACTCTCCATCGTTGTCAAACCAGAAAGAGCTGGTCGCGGCATAGCGGCAACCAAAAAGGAGACAACCACGAAGAGCACGAAGAGCGCGAAGAACACGAAGGGAAAAGCATATTAACAAGACAATAACACGCCGGGCGGCGGCAGATGCAACACCAACAGAGACCACGACCAGCATTCATAAATCTTCGTGCTCTTCGTGCCCTTCGTGGTTTAAACAATATTAACAGGGCACGAACCAGCAACAGAGGAATGTCAAGAAAAAGGGTTTGCGCCACCGGGAGATGTTCCGTCACTCCTTCCCGAACTTAATCCCCTGTGCAAGGGGCATCTCGCCCGACCAGTTGATCGTATTGGTCTGGCGGCGCATGTAGGCCTTCCAGGAATCGGATCCGGACTCCCGCCCTCCCCCGCTTTCCTTCTCGCCGCCGAAAGCCCCGCCGATCTCCGCCCCCGAGGTGCTGATGTTCACGTTGGCTATGCCGCAGTCGCTTCCCGCGTGGCCGAGAAACCGTTCCGATTCGCGAAGATCGTTTGTGAATATGGCCGAAGTAAGCCCCTGGGGGACTGAGTTGTGAAACTCGATTGCCTGCTCGAAACTCTCGTAGCGGATCATGTAGAGAATCGGGGCAAAGGTTTCGAGCCTGACGAAGGGGTGGTCGTTTTCCACCTCGCAAATGCACGGGGTGACATAGGTCCCGGCGTCGTAGAGCCCGCCGGAGAGCACCTCGCCCCCATAGAGCAGCTTTCCGCCGAGGGCCTGGATTTCGCCGAGCGCTTTCCGCATGGTTGCGACCGCCTCGCGGTCAACGAGCGGTCCCATGAGGGTTGCCGCGTCGAGCGGGTCCCCGACCCTTACCTGACCGTAGGCGGCGATGAGGGAATCCCTGAGCTTATCGAATATGGAATCGTGCGCGATCAGGCGCCGGATGGTGGTGCAGCGCTGGCCGGACGTGCCGACGGCCCCGAAGAGGATGGCCCGGAGCGCGAGATCGAGATCGGCGCTCGGGGTGACGATCACGGCGTTGTTTCCGCCGAGTTCGAGAAGGGACTTCCCGAGCCTCGCCGCGACCATCCGCCCTACCCGCCTGCCCATCGGGACGCTGCCGGTGGCCGATACGAGCGCAATTCTCGAATCCGATACGAGCCGCTCTCCGACATCTTCCCCCTTGCCGACGACCAGGTTGAGAATGCCCTCGGGAAAGCCGCTTTCCCGGATCACGCGCCCCGCGACGGCGTTTGCGGCAAGGGCGCAGAGCGGCGCCTTGCTCGAAGGCTTCCATATGACCGTATCGCCGCAAACCAGCGCTATCATTGCGTTCCACGACCAGACCGCCACGGGAAAATTAAAGGCCGTAATCACCCCCACGGGGCCGAGCGGATGCCACTGCTCGTACATGCGGTGCCCGGGCCGTTCGCTGTGCATGGTCAAACCGTAGAGCATGCGCGACTGCCCGACCGCAAAATCGCAAACGTCGATCAGTTCCTGGACTTCGCCCTCGCCTTCCGCGCGGATTTTCCCCATCTCGAGGGACACGAGCGCCCCGAGGTCCTTTTTGCATTCGCGAAAAGCGTTGCCGATGCGGCGCACGACCTCACCGCGCCGGGGAGCGGGAACCATCCGCCACTCGCGGAAAGCTTCCGCCGCCGCCGCCACCCGTTCGTAATCGGAAGGCGCGGCCCGCGTCACTTTTCCCAGGACCTTGCCGTCAATTGGCGAAACCGATTCCAGGATCTCTCCGCCGCACTCGATCCGCGACGAGCCGGTCGAGGCGCCCTGGTTCAGACCGCTCAGCCCGAACCTGTCAAGTATTTCGCGCATGGATGTCCTTTCGCGCCGTTATCCGGCCGCCGCCCTGAGCGCTTCCTCGAAAACGGCAAGGCCGGTGTCGACCTCATCGGCGCTCACCGTGAGGGCCGGGCAGAAGCGGATCGTGCTTTCCCCGCAGCCGAGCAGGAGCAGCCCCTTCCCGAACGCGTTCCTGATGATGTCGTTTCGCAGTAGCGGCGCGGGCTCTTTGGTGATGCGGTCTTTTACCAGCTCGACCCCGACCATGAGCCCGATACCCCGGACGTCGCCCATGCACTCGATGTTTGTTTGCATCCCGCGCAGACCGGCCATGAACTGCTCTCCGCGCACCCGTGCGTTTTCCATGAGGCCGCCTTCGAGAAGCTCGATCGTTGCCATGGCCGCCCGGCACGACACGGGGTTTCCGCCGAAGGTCGACGCGTGCGAGCCGGCCTGCCAGTCCATCAGGGTCGAAAGGGCGACCATCGCCCCCAGCGGCATGCCGGAAGCGATACCCTTGGCGAGCGCCATGATATCGGGCTCGACGCCGAAGTGCTCCATCGCGAACATTTTCCCGGTCCTTCCCATTCCGGACTGGATTTCATCGGCGACAAGCAGGATCCCGTATTTTGAGGCGAGCTTTCGCAACCCGATGTGAAACTCGGCGGGCGGCACGATGTAGCCCCCCTCGCCCTGGATGGGCTCGACAAAGATCGCGGCCACTTCCTCGGGCGGAATACTGGTGCGAAAGAGCGGGTCCTCGATCCAGGCCACGCACGCCGCGCCGCAGTTCGGGCGGCAGAGGCCGTGCGGGCAGCGGTAGCAATTGGGGTAGGGAACGTGGGTGATTCCGGGGACGAGCGGATTATAGTGCTTCTTTTGAATGGACTTGCTGGCCGTGAGGGAAAGCGCCCCCATCGTCCTGCCGTGGAATGCGCCGAAGAAGGCCAGGTTCAGCTCGCGTCTCGTGTGGTAGCGGGCAAGCTTGAACGCGGCCTCGATTGCTTCCGCGCCCGAATTTCCGAAAAAAACCTTCGCGCCGCCGCTCATGCGGGACAGTTCGGCCAGTTTTTGCGCCAAAACGATCTGGGGGGCGTAATAAAAATCGGTCCCCGACATGTGTATCAGTTTCCCCGCCTGGTCGCGTATCGCCTCGACCACTTTGGGGTGGCAGTGCCCGGTCGCGTTTACCGCTATGCCGGCGGTGAAGTCCAGGAACTCGTTCCCGTCGACATCACGGACCCACAGGCCCTCGGCGCTCTCGACAACCAAGGGATAAACCCTTGTGTACGAGGGCGAGACAAAATCCGAATCGACGCGAATAAGCTCGGTGGCCTTCGGCCCCGGAAGGGGCATGGTGATTATTGGATGTCTCATATGTATCACTCGTGTCACTCGTGGTGAAGAAAGGCCCGATGCCCCACCTGCTGTAAAGTAACGGTTCACCGCGGAGACGCAGAGGCCGCGGAGGAGGGATATCGAATGACGGCAAAATCCGCTGTCCACTGTCCTGCGACCCCTGTCTTCCGTTCTCCGCGCTCTCTGCGTCTCCGCGGTGATCGGTTACCCCGCAAGAATGTGATACCATTCCGGTTACGGCGGGATGGTTCTAAAATAGTTATTCGCATCCCGAATTCCAGACCACTAAATGCATTTGACATATAATATCCTTCGCCGACCAAACCCTGACATCTGGCGGGATAAAAAGCGTGTACTTATATTGGGTCTTCACGGGCACGGCTTTCACGTTAATTACCTTGCATTTGCGTTAAATGCTTTCGTTTGTTTCCGACCTCTACAGATTGCATGGAAAAGGAAGATAAATGCCGAAAAGAGAGATCGATCTACCCTACAGGGTCGAGTACCTCTCAATCCTGGATCAAAACGGGCAGGTGGACGCCTCGCTCGAACCCTCGCTCTCCGGCGAGCTGCTCTTGAAACTCTACCGGGGCATGGTGCTCGGGCGCAGGTTCGATGAACGGATGCTCATTCTTCAGAGGCAGGGCAAGATCGGCACCTTTGCCCCCGTAAAGGGGCAGGAGGCGCAGGTCGGGGTGGTCGCCGCAATGGGGCCGGACGACTGGCTGGTTCCCTCCTTTCGTGAAGCACCGGCTGAAATGTGGCGCGGAAGGTCGATGGAGAGCATCCTGCTTTTCTACAGCGGCTACAACGAGGGCGGTTTCATCCCCGAAGGGCTGAAGAACCTCCCCGTATCCGTGCCGGTGGGCTCGCAGGCGCTACACGCCGCGGGCATCGGTTATGCCCTGAAATATCGAAGGGAAAAGAACGTGGCCGTGGCCTTTTTCGGCGACGGCGCGACCTCGCAGGGAGATTTCCACGAGGCGCTGAATTTTGCCTCGGTTTTCCAGGCGCCGACCGTTTTTTTCTGTCAAAACAATCACTGGGCCATTTCGGTCCCCCGCTCCAGCCAGACCCACTCGAAAACGATCGCCCAGAAGGCCCTCGCCTATGACATCCCGGGGCTCCAGGTGGACGGAAACGACGTCCTCGCGGTCCACCAGGCGGCAAAAGAGGCCGTCGAGCGGGCCAGGAACGGCGGCGGACCGACTTTTATCGAGCTCGTCACCTATCGGATGTCGCTCCACACGACCGCCGACGACCCCAAGAAGTATCGCTCCGAAGAAGAGGTAAAAGTGTGGGAACAGCGCGACCCTATCATGCGCTTCGAAAAATACCTCGCCGACAAGGGCCTGTTGACGGAAGAGAAAATCCGGGCAACCGCCGACGAGGTCCAGGCGGAAATCCGCGGGGCCGAAGAGCGCTGGACGGCCCAGGTCGAGCGGGGGATCGATCCCCTGGATATGTTTGACTACGCCTATGCGGAACCGCCGGCGGGCCTTGTCGAGCAGAAGGAAGAACTCAGGCGGGAGCTCGAAGCGAAGCGCGAGCGCGCCGAGACGGGGGAGGAAGTCCGGGACTAACCTTCCAGCGGTGCGAGGCCGGAAATGTGGGGCAAGCTTTCCGGGACTGTTGCCCAAGTGAGGCATTGTTGAAATGGGTCTCCACTTCCGGCAGCCCGGGCGGGGATCAACCCCGCCCCTACGGATTTACGGCGGGCTTGGGCCGTCCTTTGGCCGTAGGGGCGGGGTTGATCCCCGCCCGGACTGCCGGAATGACGGTTCGTTAAAGTTTAACGGCCTCTTATGGATGACATATACCTACAGGGAGCATCGTCGATGCCGAAGATGAACATGGTTCAGGCCATCAACATGGCGCTGCGCCAGGAGATGGAAAAAGACGACCGGGTGATCCTGCTCGGCGAGGACATCGGGGTGGACGGGGGCGTTTTTCGCGTAACCGACGGCCTCATTTCCCAGTTCGGACCGGAGCGGGTGATCGATACGCCGCTCGCCGAATCGGCGATAGCCGGGTTTTCAATCGGAATGGCAATTTACGGGCTCCGGCCCGTTTGCGAAATGCAGTTCTCCGGTTTCAGCTACTTTGCCTTTCACCAGATGGAGTCGCACGCCTCGCGGATGCGCCAGAGGTCGCTCGGGCGCTTCAGCGTGCCGATGGTGATGCGCGCCCCTTACGGCGGCGGGGTAAGGGCACTGGAGCACCATTCCGAGAGCCGCGAAATCTATTGGGCGCACACCCCGGGGCTCAAGATGGTGGTCCCCTCGACTCCGCGAACAGCGCGCTCTCTATTGATAAGCGCCATCCGCGACCCGGACCCGGTCGTGTTCTATGAGCCCAAGGCCGTGTACCGCGCCTTTCGCGAAGAGGTCCCGGAAGAGGAGGAAACCTTCCCTATCGGTAAGTCTCGAATCGCCCTCGAAGGCGGCGATATAACTCTCATCTCGTACGGGGCCACGCTCAGGCCGACTCTCGAGGCCGCGGCCGAGCTCAAGGAAAAGGACGGCATCGAGTGCGAAGTGGTCGACCTTCTCAGCATTTCGCCGCTCGACGATACGCTGTTCACGGAATCTGTCCGGAAAACGGGGCGCGCCGTCGTGGTGCACGAGGCCCCGCGTAGCTTCGGGGCCGGGGCCGAGGTGGTGGCCCGCATCGTCGAGAAATCCTTCTTAAGTCTCGAGGCCCCCGTGCGCAGGGTGACCGGTTTCGACCTCGTCATCCCCTACTACCAGCGCGAGCAGGACTACCTGCCCGGCGTGCACAGAATTGCCGCGGCGGTCCGCGAAACCCTGGCATTTTAGCTCCGCCCGTCCGTTTGTCCCGAACCCCCTTTGGAGGAAACCATGCCGGTCGAATTCAAACTCCCCGATCTCGGGGAAGGCATTCATGAGGGAGAAATAATCGAAGTTCTCGTGCGCGTCGGAGACTCCGTTCAGGACGGGCAGCCGGTGCTCATCGTCGAAACCGACAAGGCAACCGCCGAGATCCCTGCGCCCGTGACCGGGACGGTACAGGAAATTCGCGTAAAACCGGGGCAGACCGTCAAGGTCGGCGACGTGCTCATGGTATTCCTCAAGGAAGGCGAGTCCGCAAAGGACGTGAAAGCGCCCGCTCCGGGCAAAGCCCCTGAAGAAAAGATCGAGGCCCGGCCTTCCCCGCCGGTGCAAAAACCGCCGGAACGGCCGGCCGAACCACCGGAGAAGCCGGCAAGCAAGGCCGAGACCCCCGCCCCGGCGGCGCCTCCGGCCAAGCCGGCGGAAGGCCCCGTC
>JBAQYM010000105.1:0-32849 GCA_049300095.1 Syntrophobacteraceae bacterium | reverse complement strand
CCAGCACACTTACATTTTTTGTCCGCTATTTAGTTTTCAAAGAACAAGCCCCCCGTACACATCTTTCCAGGGACTTTTTAGTCTATTGCAACCACCACGGTTTGTCAACCGCTTTTTTCCCTCGCGCTCATCATTTCTCGGCGCAATCTTTCTAGTATACCAAAGTTCCAATCGATGTCAATCTAAAAAACCGGGGATGCCATCTTTTTTCGCCGCCCCGCAGAAAGGCTCAACTCACGCAACCCCTAAACAGATTCGCGCGAAAACGCCCGCCTTATTCTGTTTGCTGATTTAAAAAGACCGACTGGAAATTCCGAGGAGTTCTACCCGGACCGCCACTTCTCACGGTCCGTCCCAAGCATCAACCCAACGAGGCAGACAAGCTGACCGGCAGGAAGGAATTGTCTCTCAGGAACGTTTGTTTCCCCGCTAAAGATTTGCGTTTTTATCCCAGCCACGGGAGATAGTCAACCGCTAAATCGCTTATTCCACGCGAATTCTGTGAACTTTCTTCTTCCCCGCCTTGAGCAGGATCGAGCCTTCGCGCAAGTGGTCCAAACCTATCCGGAAATCGACATCGGCGATCCGCTCCTCATTTACATAGGCCCCGCCCTGCCGGATCAGGCGCCGCACCGCGCTCCGGGAATCACACAGATTCATTTCCACAAAGAGCTCGAAGGCGGGAATCCCGGCATCGAGACGGCCGTGCGGGACCGCCGTTGTGGGGACCGCTTCGGCCTTTTGCTCCGCTTCCCGGGGGATATCGCTCGACGACAGCAGATCGGCGGGCAAAGACCTTCTTCCGAACACGCTCCCCGCGGCCTCCAGGGCGTCCAGGGCCGCTTCCCTGCCGTGGGCAAGCCGCGTTACCTCGAAGGCGAGAACGGTCTTGCACAGGTTGAGATCGCGGCCCTCAAGGCCCGATACGACATCGATTTCGGATACGGGGAGAAATGTATAGAGCTTGAGAAAGCGGACCACATCGCGGTCGTCCGTATTGATCCAGAACTGGTAGAAATCGAAGGGGCTCGTTTTCTCCGCGCCGAGCCACACCGCCCCGGCGGCGGTCTTGCCCATCTTCGCCCCGGAGGCCGTGGTAAGCAGCGGAAAGGTGACGGCGTGAGCCCCCTTGTGGAGCTTGCGCCGTATGAGCTCGATCCCGGCGACGATGTTCCCCCACTGGTCGTCGCCACCCATTTGCAGGTAGCAGTCCCGCTTCCCGGCCAAGTGGTAGAAGTCGTATGCCTGAAGCAGCATGTAATTAAATTCGATAAAATTAAGCCCCGTTTCGAGGCGAATCTTGTAGCTCTCGGCCGCAAGCATCCGGTTTACGCTGAAATGCCGCCCGATATCCCGCAAAAACTCGATATAGCGGAGGTCGACGAGCCAGTCCGCGTTATTTGTCATCGTGGCTTTGCCGTCGCCGAAATCGAGAAACCGCGAGAGCTGCTTCTTGAGGGCCGCAACGTTGATCTCGATCTGCTCAAGGGTCAGGAGCTGCCGCATCTCGGTCTTGCCGCTCGGGTCTCCCACAAGACCGGTCCCGCCACCGACCAGAACGATCGGCCGATGCCCCTGGCGCTGCATGTGGGCGAGCGCCATGATCGGCACAAGACTCCCCACGTGCAGACTGTCAGCGGTGGGATCGAAGCCGATGTAGCAGGCGGAGGGTTTGGAAAGATAGGCCTTCAGCTCTTGGGTATCCGTGGCCTGGGCCACGAACCCGCGCTCGGTAAGAATATCAAAGACGTTTGCCACCGATGGAAAAAGTCCTCTCCGAATCAGGGTGTGTTATTTCGCGTATTCCACGGCCCGTGTTTCCCGGATAACGGTAACCTTTATCTGGCCGGGGTAGGTGAGCTCGCTCTCGATTTTCTTGGCTATGTCGCGGCTGAGAAGCGCAACATCGGCATCGTTTACGATGCCGCTCTCGACGATGATCCGCAGTTCGCGGCCCGCCTGAATGGCATAGGCCTTACTGATGCCGTTGAAGGACCCCGCGATCCTCTCGAGGTCCTCGAGCCGCCTGACGTAGGTTTCGAGCAGTTCCTTCCGGGCGCCGGGTCTGGCCCCCGAGAGGGCATCGGCCGCCTGGACCAGGATCGCCAGAATGTCTTCGGCCGGTATGTCCTCATGGTGAGCGGCTATTCCGTGCACGATCGCGGGGCTTTCCCCGTATCTTCTTGCAAGATCGGCCCCGAGGCTGGCATGGGGCCCTTCCATTTCATGGTCGACGGCCTTTCCGATATCGTGGAGAAGCCCGACCCGCTTGGCCTGCTTTTCATTGAGGCCAAGCTCCGCGGCCATGATCCCACACAGGAAGGAGACCTCCCTGGAGTGCTGCAGGACATTTTGCGCGTAGCTCGTCCGGAACTTGAGCTTTCCGATGAGCTTTACCAGCTCGGGATGAATTCCGTGGACACCGACGTCAAAGGCGGCCTGTTCCCCGGATTCGCGGATCGAGGTCTCGATTTCGGCGTTCACCTTTTCGACCACCTCTTCGATTCTCGCGGGATGGATTCTGCCGTCGGAAATCAACCTCTCGAGCGACACCCTGGCCACCTCGCGCCGAACCGGGTTAAAGCCGGACAGAATCACCGCCTCCGGCGTGTCGTCGATTATGAGGTCCACGCCCGTCGAGGCCTCGATCGCCCGGATGTTTCTGCCCTCACGGCCGATGATCCGGCCCTTCATTTCCTCATTGGGCAGGTTCACCACGGAGACCGTCTTCTCGGCCACGTAGTCTCCCGAATACCTCTGGACCGCCAACGATATGATGTCCTTGGCCTTGCGGTCCGCCGTTTCGCGCGCCTCGGTCTCTATCTTCTTGATGAGCACGGCGGCGTCATGGCGCGCCTCGTTTTCTATCGAGCTTATCAGCATCTCCTTGGCTTCCTGGGCAGACATGCCGGAAATGTTTTCCAGCCTGCTTCTCTGCTCTTCCAGCAGCACGCCAAGGTCGCGTTCGCGATCCGCAATTTCCTTTTCCTGCTGGGAAATCTGCTTTTCGCGCTTGGCGATCGTGGATTCCCTCTTCTCGAGCCCCTCCGCTTTCCGGTCGAGGTTTTCCTCTTTCTGGAGAATGCGTTTCTCAAGGTTTTGGAACTCTTTCCGGTTTTCCTTGGTCTCCCTTTCAAATTCGGCCTTCATTTGAAAGAGAGTATCCTTAGCCTGAAGGATCGCCTCCTTTTTTATCGTTTCGGCTTCCTTTTTCGCTTCGGCAACAACATTTCTGGCTTCGGCCCCAAGTTTTTGGTGCTTTCTTTCGAGCCAGAGATAGCGGCCTAAAAACCCGAGGCCCACACCACCCAGAAGTCCAACAATAAATATAGCAATCCCCGATATATAGCTCATTTTAGCAGATTCCTTTCGAGCTTCAGCACTTTCCAATCCCGCCCTTCAGGTCCACCGGCGGCGCCTTGATGGAGTGAAGGCGGGTATATCAATAAGTTCGTCAACTTACCCAAGCTGGCTACGGGTCGGCGCTGGAAGAGGCCCGGAGGGCCAAACACGAATGGTCGATGAAATGAAGGGTCGAGCACGGAGCTCGACGGAGATAAAAGAGAGGATAGGAAAAGAGCGACGCCCCCCGCATCGTGCCGTGTTGGCAGGTGGTCTTGAACCGTATGGTTCAGGTGGGCGCCCTATTGCTCTTTTAGGCTTTCAGCTCACGGGCTGACCTGCACACCGGAGCAAGGCAGAGCTCCCGTTTCATGTGTGTTGGCTCAGAAACATTCTGCCAATCACGAACACAGCAGGGGGTTGAGCGAAAAGTACTCCACAATTATCCAGATTTATTCTTTTCGGCCCACACCGGTCCGGAAATATTATAACACGAACCTGGCGCACCGTAGCAAAAAGTGAGTAGTTCATTCTGAATAATCCGGCAATAACCGACCGGTTTGTACCGATTCCCACCTCTTAAAGTGCTTCATTTCTTCAAAAACAGCCGGAACGAACCTTCCCTCCGATCAAATCTAGAAACTCGCAACCATGTGTCTGTCGGCCGCACGCGCCCCAACCTTCGGCAGCCGGATATGCACTCTAATTCCGGTCGAAAAACCGAAACCATGCAAAAGCACGCATCCAAGCGCATTTTAGCTAAATAAAACAGCATTAGTCAAGGTGATTGTAACCGGGGACAAGTTGGCGGCGGCTTAACGAGACGAGCGCGGTCCCGGGGAGCAAGCTGACACCAGGTCCCGTAGAGCAGAACACACTTAATTGAATTTATGAACACGATTACCGGGTCGGCCTTTGCGCCGCTCTACCTGATTTAGCGCCAGCCAGGCCTTCGACAAGCGTCAGGACTTCGGCAATGCCTCCATACGAGATAACCAGTCGTCGAAATGGGGACACTCAGAGCGAATCCTAGGTAGCCCAATAGTGCGAACTGCCACCGCGCCCATTATTGGCTTTGTATAACCTGGCACAAGCGCTCCCACGCGCTTGGATGGGGCGGTAATCGGAGAGTCATTGATTTCCTCCGGGGAGCAGAACTCATTGCGGATGGCTTTAAAATCAATCGCTAGTCCAGGCTGCCCAATACCTCGCGCAAACGCCTCACAGTCGCTGAAAAGCAACCCCTCAAATTCGTGCATAATTACGAACGGGATGAAACGAACAGGATTGAATCCCTCTCCCATTTCGTGACAGATATCCGCCAACAGAGCGTCCTCGACTGTGGATGCCCTTTGTGGATAAGGAAGCTCACCCGCCGCTTCCCGTCCAGGCCAACCTCTGATACCCGCTCTTGGCATTCCGTAATAATCAACCATTGTCGTTATGAAGCGGCCAGCATCTTCTTTCAAATGCTTGATGATATCACTCCGCACGGAATGCCAGGGTTTAATTCCCCCACGACGGGCACGTTGCCGAGCATTGCCTATCAGCCTGGCGCCGACCATAGAGTACCCGAGGCTGTACAGGTGCGGCCGGAGGATTTCATTCACAAAAGTTTCCTCCGTTTCCCCTTCGACATGAACCAGCAGCCTAGCCATCGATTATTGCCCTCCGGGACGTCCGCCCAGTTCATTCTTTTCCCAGAGTTGACCAAGGCTATAGTCCTCCAACCAATCGACGAGTCTATCCGGATCGAGACGGGAAATTTGAGTACTGTCGTCTACACGGTCAGCAACAAGCACATCTTCGGGATTAAAGTGGTCAAGCAGCAGAGAGGATTGGGTTGAGAGAATGACCTGGGCCTTCACCGATACCTGCCTGACCATTGCGGCCAGCAAAGTAATGGCGTGAGGATGAAGTCCAAGCTCGGGTTCGTCAACTAATATAACCGAAGGAAGAAACTCTTCTGGTTGCAGGAATAGCGTTGTGAGCGCAATGAAACGAAGTGTCCCATCTGACAGGCTCGAAACACCGAAATAAAGATCTGAATTCTTGTGTTTCCAGGATAAACGAATCGTCTCATCATTCAAAGGATCAGGATTTAACTGAAAATCATCGAAGAATGGGGCCGTCTGCTGCACGGTGCGGCAGATCATGTCGTATTCAGCCGGATGTTTTTGTTTCAGCAAATAGAGAAATGCCGGTAAGTTCGAGCCGTCAGGTCGCAAGAAGCGATTATCATGGATTTGGGCGGTCTTCCTCATTGGCGATGAATCACTCGTGTCGTGCAGATGGTATAGACGCCAACTTCCCAAGCGGTGTCGCACCCAGTCCGCAATCCCTTTCGCATTAGGACGGCTGATGCCAGCCTCCCTGCCACCCTCACGTGCTATGAGCGTCTCATCTAATGGCCGTTTATGATTCGACTTGTCCCAAAAAGACACCTTTTCATATGCTGTATAAAGCATATCATCAGAAGTAGGTCTTAGTTCTAGTACATATTGGTTTACTTCTTGGCTAAAGGATATTCGTATATAGATACTGGCAGTTACTTTCGATCCAAAATAAAGCAACTGTTCCGCACCGCCAGCCTTACGAACGTAATCATTTAATTTGCCATCCCGAATTGCGTGCAGAAATGAAAATACTCCTATCAAATTAGATTTTCCTGAGCCATTTGGCCCTATAATTACATTTATAGGTAACAATGAGAGTTTCTCAATCGAGGCAATGCTTTTAAAACCCTTTACAGTGATGTAATCTAGCTCGGGAGTCATCGGTCTCACTCGCATGGTCTCACTGATAATAGCTTCTCCCAAATCCTGTTTGACCCAGTGCAGAAAAACACTTTGGTTCAGAACCAGTAGACGCGTTTTAGGGCTCGTGGGCGTGGGTGTGGGCGAAGCGAAGACACTACGACATCAACTTACATCATATAACAAAAAAAAGCCCCCCGAAAGTGGATCGGGGGGCTTTTCGGACACTCTGAAAATGAACCTGCTACTGTCTCTCAGCAACCTTGAGCCGGGCGATCGCTCTTTGCAAAGCGCCCTGGGCGCGCACGAACTCCATCTTATCCTTTGCTTCCGCCAGGCGCCTCTCGGCCCTTTCCCGGGCGGCCTTGGCCCGCATCACGTCGATCTCCGTGGCTTCCTCGGCCGCAGTGGCCAGGATGGTCACATGGGTCGGCAGCACTTCGGCATACCCTCCCATTATGGCGACGTGCCGCGAGGTCGCGCCGATGCGGAAGCGAAGCTCACCGACCCTGAGTTTGCACAGGAAGGGAATATGGCCCGGAAGCACGCCAAACTCTCCCTCTTCCCCCGGCGCAACCACAATATCGACGGTCTCGCTGAGAACTCTTTTCTCCGGCGTTACGATATCAAGCAAAATTTTCTCGGCCATACGCTCACCATCTTTTCCTGTTAGGCTGCGGCCATCTGCTTGGCCTTCTCTACCGCTTCCTCGATCGATCCCACCATGTAGAAAGCCTGCTCGGATATGTCGTCATGCTTGCCTTCGCAGATTTCCTTGAACCCTCTGATCGTGTCTTCCATCTTCACGTATTTCCCGGCGACACCCGTGAAGGTTTCCGCCACGTTGAAGGGCTGCGACAGGAAGCGCTGTATCTTTCTGGCGCGCGAAACGGTCAGCTTGTCCTCGTCGGAGAGCTCGTCCATACCCAGGATGGCGATGATGTCCTGCAGGTCCTTGTACTTCTGGAGGATCACCTGGACTTCGCGTGCCGTGTAGTAATGGTCGGACCCGAGAACGTTCGGGTCGAGAATGCGCGAGGTCGAATCCAGCGGGTCAACCGCGGGATAGATTCCAAGCTCGGCGATCTGGCGCGAGAGAACGACCGTGCCGTCAAGATGGGCGAAGGTCGTGGCCGGCGCGGGGTCGGTCAAGTCGTCAGCGGGAACGTAAACGCACTGAACGGAGGTGATCGAACCCTTGGTGGTCGAGGTGATCCGTTCCTGGAGTTCCCCGAGGTCGGTGCCCAGGGTCGGCTGGTAGCCAACGGCCGAGGGCATGCGGCCGAGAAGGGCCGAAACTTCGGCGCCCGCCTGGGTAAAACGGAAGATGTTGTCAACAAACAGGAGAACGTCCTGGCCTTCGATGTCGCGGAAGTACTCGGCAACCGTCAGGGCCGAGAGGGCGACACGGGCGCGCGCTCCGGGAGGCTCGGTCATCTGGCCGTAAACCAGGCCGGCGCGCGGGAGAACTCCCGAATCCTTCATTTCGTGATAGAGGTCGTTGCCTTCACGGGTCCTTTCGCCAACGCCGGCGAAAACGGAAATGCCGCCGTGCTGCATGGCGATGTTATGGATCATCTCCATCATAACGACCGTCTTGCCGACGCCCGCGCCGCCGAACATGCCCATCTTGCCGCCGCGGGGGAACGGAACGAGAAGGTCGATAACCTTGACGCCCGTTTCGAGCACGTTAACCGAGGTATCCTGCTCGGTGAAGCTCGGAGCGGTCCTGTGAATGGGCATATAGGTGTCGGTGACGATCGGGCCGAGCCCGTCAACGGTCCTGCCGACGACGTTCAGAACGCGTCCGAGAACCGCTTTCCCCACCGGCATCTGGATCGGCTTCCCGGAATCTTTCACGAGCATGCCGCGGACAAGACCGTCGGTGAGGTCCATGCCGACGGTGCGCACCACGTTGTCGCCCAGGTGCTGAGCGACTTCGAGGACGAGGTTGTCTTCCATGGAGCTGATTCCGGGATTGCTGACGAACAGAGCTGTCATAAGAGACGGCAGCTTGCCCTCGTCAAACTCGACGTCCACGACGTTTCCAATTACCTGTACGATCTTCCCCATATTCATGGGCATGTATCCTCCCTTGCCTAACCGGCAGTTCTCTTATTTCTTGAGGGCTTCAACACCGCCTACTATATCCATGAGTTCCTTGGTAATGCCCGCCTGCCTCGCCTTGTTGTAGATGAGGGTAAGCGATCTCACCAGTTCCTTACAGTTGCTCGTCGCATTTTCCATCGCCGCCATCCGGGCAGCATGCTCACCCACCGACACCTGATACAGGGTCTCGAGCACCTGCACGAAAACGTAATTGGGCAGCAAGTCAGCCAAAAGCGCCTGGTGCGAAGGCTCGAAGAGGTATTCGAAAGAGGCGTCCTCCTTACCCTCGACCGCCCCGGCGGGCGTGATGGGGAGCAGCCGCGTAACCGAAGGCTGCTGTTTCGCGATGTTTATGAAGTGGCTGTAGATTACGTAAACCTCGTCGGCCGCGCCCGTTTCGAACTGCTCGATAAGCTCGTTCCCGATCTGCCGGGCGTCATCGTAGCTCACCTTGTTGAGCAGTCCAACGTAACTCTTCCGGATGTCGTACTTGCGCCGCCTGAAGTACTCGTTGCCCTTCCTGCCGGCGGTGGTCAAAGTGACCTTGACGCCTTCGGCGCTCTTGGCCCTGATGAACCTCTCCGCCGCGACAATCAGGTTGGTGTTGAAGCTGCCGCAAAGACCTCTGTCCGCAGTTATGAGTAAAAGCTCGACCGTTTTCACCTCTTCCTTGGGTGTGAGCAACGCGTATTGGCTCGCGTCCTCGACGCCGGCGGCAAGACGGCCGATGAACTCCTTGAATTTCAGTGCGTACGGGTGGAACCGTTCCATGTTCTGCTGGGCGCCGCGGAGTTTGGAGGCGGCGACCATATTCATAGCCTTGGTGATCTGCGAGGTCTTCTTTACGGCGTCGATTTTTCTCTTGATGTCCCTTAGAGTTGCCATGTCTTATGCTCTCTTGTTCTCAGTTATTTGGACGCCAATTTACGCCTGGAAAACCCCCGCAAATTCAGTCAGGGCATCGCTCATCTTCTTGTCGAGCGCCTCCCCGATGATGTTCTTTTCCTTTATTTCCGCAAGAATCTCGGGATACTTCCGCTCGATGAAAGCCAGCATCTGCTGCTCGTACTGGCTCACCTTGTCAACCGGGATCGTATCCAGAAAACCCCTGGTGCCCGAGTAAAGCGACATGATCTCTTTTTGCGCGGGCATCGGCTGGTACTGGGGCTGCTTGAGCAGCTCGACAAGGCGAATACCGCGGTTTAGCTGGGCCTGGGTGGACTTGTCGAGGTCGCTGCCGAACTTGGCGAAGGCTTCGAGTTCGCGGTACTGGGCAAGTTCGAGGCGAAGCTTTCCGGCGACCTGCTTCATCGCCTTGGTCTGCGCGGCGCCGCCGACGCGCGATACCGAGAGGCCGACGTTGATAGCGGGCCGAACACCGGCGAAGAACAGGTTCGGCTCAAGGTATATCTGGCCGTCGGTGATCGAGATAACGTTTGTCGGGATGAACGCCGAAACGTCACCGGCCTGGGTTTCGATGATGGGCAAACCGGTAAGCGAACCGGCGCCGAGTTCGTCGTTGAGCTTCGAAGACCGCTCGAGGAGACGCGAGTGGTTGTAGAAAATGTCGCCGGGATAGGCTTCGCGCGCCGGCGGGCGGCGCAGAAGCAGAGACACCTGGCGGTACGCGGCGGCCTGCTTGGAAAGATCGTCGTAGATGATCAGGGCGTGCCTGCCGCGGTCGCGGTAGTACTCGCCCATGGCCGTTCCGGCGTACGGGGCCACGTACTGAAGAGCGGCCGGGTCGCTGGCGGTTGCCGCGACGACGATCGTATAGTCCATGGCGCCGTGCTTGCGCAGGGTTTCCACAACCTGTGCGACAGTGGACTTCTTCTGGCCCACGGCCACGTAGATACAGATTATGCCGCTGTCTTTCTGGTTGATGATCGTATCGACCGCGATGGCGGTCTTGCCGATCTGGCGGTCGCCGATGATCAGCTCGCGCTGGCCGCGGCCGACGGGCGTCATGGCGTCGATGGCCTTAAGACCGGTGTACATCGGCTCATGAACCGACTGCCTGGCGATAACGCCGGGGGCGATTACTTCGATTCGATGGAATTCTTTGCTGTCGATCGGGCCCTTGCCGTCCAGAGGATTTCCCACCGAGTCGATGATTCGTCCGAGGACCGCGTCACCAACGGGAACCTCCGCGATTCTGCCCGTACGCCTCACCTCGTCGCCTTCCTTGATGAGGACATCCTCGCCCATGATGGCGACACCCACATTGTCCTCTTCGAGGTTGAGGGCCAGTCCAAAAATGCTTCCGTGCTTCGTAGGGAACTCGAGCAATTCCATGGACATGCACTTCTCTACTCCGTACACGCGGGCAATGCCGTCGCCAACGGAGAGCACACGGCCGGTCTCGCTGAGGTCGACCTGCTTCTCGTAGCCCTTGATCTGCTCTCTGATGATTTGGCTGATTTCTTCTGCTCTGATTTCCATTTATCCTACCGCACCCCTCTTCAAAGATTCTTTAAAATTGAGCAACTGTCTTTTCACGCTGCCATCCAAAACAAAGTCGCCTATCTGCGCAAAGACGCCTCCGAGAAGCGAGGGATCCCGCTCGAACTCGACAACCATTTTTTTACCGATCTTCTTTTCGAGAGTGGCGGCGATCAGTTCGAGGTCGCCCTCGCCGAGCTCGACGGCCGCCTTGACTTTTGCCCGTGCGATATTGGAATTCTCATCGATAAGTCTGTGGTAGTAGTCCACGATGTCAGGCAGGTACTGGATGCGCCTCTTCTCGACAAGAAGTGTGATGAAGCTCTTCATGATCGGGGCAAGCTTGATCTTCTTCGCCACCTTGTTGAAGAGTTTCTTCTTTAAGGCCACCGGATAAAGAGGGTTCCGGAGCGCGTTGCCCAGATCGGGGAGATCCCTGAGCAGCCCGTTGAAGCTGTCCAGCTCCGCTCCATATCGCTCAATCGCCTTCTCCTCTTCGGCAAGATTGAACAATGCCCTCGAATAGCGTTTGGCAATGATAAGATTTTTCACTTTGCCTCCACCACCATGGTATTGAATTCGCGAATCAGGCGCTCCTGATCCTCAGCCTGCATATTTTTTCTCAAAAGATCCTCGGCGGCGGACACGGACAGTTCGGCCACTTCATCCTTGAGGTTGTCGCGCGCCGCCTGTACTTCCTGCTGGATCGCGATGCGCGCCTGCTGCTGGATGTATTCCGCCTGCCGGTGCGCGGCCGCGATGATCTTCTTTCTCTCGGCCTCGCCCTCCGCGATCAACTCGTCCACTATCTTCTTGGTTTCCTGCTCGACCGCGGCCACACGCATCTGAAGCTCGGCGTTTTTCTTCTGCGCCTCGGCGGTCTTGGCCTCGAGTTCTTCGAGCATGCGCTGAATCTCTTCGCGCCGCGAGGTGAGGAAATTGGCGATGGGTTTTTTGAGCAGTTTGACAAGAATGCCGACCAGAATGACAAACGCGACGGTGCGGTATGCAAAGTCAGTCCAATTCAGGTGTTGTGCGCCCGCGGCCTCGGATGCCCATACATTGCCCTGAAATGCGAAAAATAGTACTATCCCCGCAAGAGGCAAAACGTACTTCAACCTCATCATCGTCCCCCTTGGACTCGCGACCATTTAGATGCTCCTTCCCAAAATCTTTTGCGCCAGTTGCGCCGAAAAAGTCCGCACCTGCTCTCTGAGCTGGTCCCGGGCGGTGCTGATGTCTTTCTGGACCTGGGCGCGCATTTTCTGGAGCTGTTTGGCCGCCTCCTCGGAGATTGTGCGCAAAAGCTCTTTTTCCTCCTCGTAGGCCGCCGCCTTGAGCTCCTGGATCTTCTGAATACCCGCTCTCCTCGATTCCTGAATCTTGCGGTCGTATTCACGCACCGCGGAGACCGCCTGCGCGTCCAGGCGCTCGATCCCTTCCTGTTTCTCGGCCATCATCTTCTTCCTGTCCGCGACGATGCGCCGAATCGGGCGATACAGAACCAGATTCATCAGCAGGAGAAAGACGAGAAAATTGGCCATCTGGATTAAAAGCGAAAGATTGATTTCGATCATCTTACCCTACCCTCCACGTTGGCATATAAAAAAAAAGGAACTATATGCACATTTGGGCAAACCGGCCGAGCATGCTCCAGATGCGCTTAATTGATTGCTCACAGTACGAGCCAGGTCCGGTATGGCCGTCGTTGTTAGCACAGCTCCGCCACATTGGCAAGAGAAAAGCAAAAATTATCACAATTTTACCCATTGTGCGATTTAGTACAATTAGCGCGGATCCGCGTCAACGTGTTTGAAAAACGTAGCGCCTCATGCTCACATTTTCTATCATCCCCACCGCAAGGCACAGCGTTATCAGAGACGATCCCCCGTAGCTCACGAATGGAAGCGTTATCCCCACCACCGGAAGCACACCGATCACCATCCCGATATTGATGAGCGCCTGCCACAGGATGTACGAGCTCATCCCCACCACGATCAGCGACCCGTACCGGTCCTTGGACCTTCTCGCCACCCTGAGGGTAAGGAATATCAGCAGACAAAACAGGAGAAGCAGCACCGCGCACCCGACAAACCCCCATTCCTCGGCCCAGACGGAAAAAATAAAGTCCGTATGCTTTTCGGGAAGGAAATGGAGCTTGTTTTGGGTCCCGTTAAGAAATCCTTTCCCCCACAGCATCCCGGACCCTATGGCAATCTTGGACTGGCGGATGTGGTAGCCCGCGCCCAGGGGGTCCAGGTCGGGACGCAGGAGAATCAGGATCCGCCGTTTTTGGTAGGGCTTGAGCACATGCTCCCAGATTGGCAGGATGAGGGGCATGAGGCTGAGCGACAGCACGGCGAGGTATTTCCACCGGACGCCGACGAAAAAAATGATAGTGGTCGAGATTGCAAGCAGCGATATGGCCGTGCCGAGATCGGGCTCGGCAAGGACCAGGAGCACGGGAATGATGGTGAAGACGACCGGGAGGATGAGTTTCTTGAGGCCGGGATAGCTGGGTATGTCCTGGGATGAAAAATAGCCGGCCAGTTGAATGACGATGACCACCTTCATGAACTCCGAGGGCTGGAACTGGAAACCGGCGACTTCGAGCCACCTCTTCGAACCATTTACCTCCTTTCCGGCAACGAGGACCAGCACCAGGAGAAGCACCACCGCGCCATATATCCAGGGAGCCAACGACCTCAGGCGCTGGTAATCGATGCACAGCGAGCAGCACAGGACGGTGAAGCCCACCGCCAGCCAGACCAGTTGCTTGATGAACAGGTTGTTCGTCGGATGGGCCTGTATCTGGGGATAAAGGGCGCTGTAGATGCTGAGAAGACCGATTGAAATAATGGCGAACAGGACCCAGATTATCGGCCAGTCAAAATTTTCTATCAAACGCCTGTCCATCATAGCGGGAATATGCCTTCTCGATTCTCGGTGTCACATGTCGGGTGTCGGGTGTCGGGTGTCGGATGCTCGATGCGTCCGAATTCGTCACCCCGGCGGAGGCCGGGGTCCAGTGAATCTCATCCGAGAGCGGAGGACCGGGACCCCTTTTATGAAACTACATTGGGTCAATGAAGTTTCATCCTCGTTCAAACCCTGTCCGAGGTCTGGGCGGCTCCGCTGGATTCCGGCTTCCGCCGGAATGACGTCGGTGCGGGCCGGTCGGTGTATGTGAACGTGAATTCCCATTCCATCCGGCATCCCGCCCCCAGCGCCAGGCATCCTATATCAATTACCCCGCACTAATGACGCACCATCCAACATCCACTATCCAGCAACCACCATCCACCATCCAACATCCAACATCCAACATCCAACATCCACTATCCAACTTCCGGCTTCATTGCCCCGCCGGTTTTTCCTTGCCGTTCAAATAGGCGCTAATAACTTTCTTTACGATCGGGGCGGCAACAGACGCGCCATGCCCTCCGTGCTCGATAATGGCGGTCACGCATATCTGAGGGTCCCCCGCGGGGGCGTAGCCCACAAACCAGGCGTGGTCCCTGTCCTTGACCTTGGCGAGTCTTTCCAGGAGCTTGCGGTTGGCCCCCTGGGCAACGCGCACCACTTGCGCGGTACCGGTTTTCCCGGCCATCTGGAAGGAAGGGTCTCTCGATGCGTGGGCCGTTCCCCTGCCGTCTTCCACGACACCGAGCAAGCCCTTTTTCACGAGGTCGAAATGGCGCTGATCGATCGGAATCTTACGCTTGAGCCTGGGCTTGATCTCGCCGATCTCGTCTCCCGCACTCCCCTCGATCCTCTTCACCACGTAAGGGTGCCACAGTTTCCCGTTATTGGCGATCGCGGCATACCCCATGGCCATCTGGAGCGGGGTTGCCAGGTCGAACCCCTGCCCGATGGCAATCGAGATCGTTTCGCCGCGCTGCCAGGGAACGCCGGTGGCCTGCTTTTTCCACCAGGAGGTCGGGATGAGCCCGGGGTGTTCCCCCTGGAGGCCTATCCCGGTTCTCTCGCCGAGGCCGAACATGTTCGCGTACTGGGCAAGCCTGTCAACCCCGAGCTTGAGCCCGGTCTGGTAGAAATAAACGTCGCAGCTTTGAATAATGGCCCTCTCGATCTCCATGGAACCGTGTCCGGCGTCGCGCCAGCACCGGTAGTGACGGTCTCCGAACGCAAGGTAGCCGGGGCAGTTGAAGGTGCTCGACGGGGTAATCATCCCTTCCTGCAGCGCGGCCAGGGCGACAAAGGCTTTGTAGGTCGATCCAGGCGGGTAGGCGGCCCCGCTGCCCCTGTTCAGCAGCGGATGTGTCGGGTCCTTGCTGAGTGCGAGCCATTCTTCCTTCTTGAGGCCCCGTATGAACTTTTCCTGGTCGAAGGTGGGGCTGCACGCAAATGCGAGCACGGCCCCGTCTCTCGGGTCCACGGCGACAATCGAGCCGGTTTTCCCTTCAAGAAGCGATTCAGCGGTCTTCTGGAGGTCCATGTCCAGGGTGAGCCACAGGTTTCGGCCCGATATCGGGAGCGCCTCGTCGAGCAGGCGCATCCTCCTGCCCACGGCGTCCACTTCCACCTGCCGCCCTCCCCTCTTTCCGTGGAGATATTTCTCGAAGGCCCCTTCGACCCCCACCTTTCCGATGTCCTCACTCGGATAGTACCCCTGGTACTTCTCGCTCTTCAGCTCGGCCTCGGTGATTTCGCTGAGATAGCCGATAAGGTGCGCGGCCGTCCCGTTATACTTGTATTCCCTCTTTGGTTCGAGCTGAATCACGACCCCGGGAAGCCTGATCCTCTGCGCCTCGATGCGCGCCAGGCAGTCACGGTCGAGATCGGCGGCGAGCCGAAGCGGGACGAACTTGGGCGTGGTCCGGTTTGCTTCTATTATCGAAAAAAAATCTTCCGGATTGCGCTCGCTGAGGCGGGCCAGTTCACGGATCGTCGCGTCAAGATCGCGGATGTCCTCCCGGATCACCACGAGATGATAAGCCGGGCGATTCTCGACGATGGGGACCCCGTTGCGGTCGAAAATGATCCCGCGCGGAGCGGAAATCTCCTCGATCCTCATGCGGTTATTCTCGGATTGGAACCGGTAGGACGAACCCTGGAGCACCTGGAGGTGCCACAGCCTGAGAAGATAGATCATGAGAAATATCACCAGCACGCCGCAGAGTATGATGTGCTGCTTCTGAAAAGAGACCGACTCGGTGCTTTCCCAGTTTATGATTTTGAGCCCGTCGGTCTTTTTGTTATTCACATCAGCCATTCTTCAGCGTCCGGTAGAAATTGCCCCGAGTCTAAAACGAGCTTCGGGGGTTCAGTATCGGGTAAATCAAGAACGGAGCAAGGGTCATGGAAAGAAGGGTCCGGATGCCCAGACCTATCCATACTGACGTGAGAGAGGACGAATCCATCGGAACGAAAGACAGAAAAAGGCCCAGCGCAATGGACTGTCCCAGCGCGCAAAGTCCCACAAGACACATCTGGTAGACCGGATTATGACAATCGAACTTTTCGGAGGCCATATGGACGAGGCAGACGGCAACCGTGTAGGACCCGACATGGAGTCCCCAGAACTGGCCCGAAAAATTGTCCGCCAAAAATCCCCAAAACGAAGCCCAGATCAGTCCCGCGACCGGGGGCCATTCCACGGCCACAACGAACATGAGCGGCAGCAGCAGGTCGGTCCTCAGGGCCGGGTACGGCAGGCGGGACACGAGATGGACCTGGAGCAGCAGGACAAAAAACGTGTAGAGTACGATTCTGGCTATCAGACCTGCGGAGATGGCCGGGCCGAGCTGTCCGGTGCGGTTCATTTCTTGGTTGCCTTGGCCGGAGGTTTTTCAGCGGGTTTTTCGGGGGCCGCTTCGGGGTCCAGGTCCAGCCCGGCCCCGCCGCTCTTGATTACGAGCACCTCTTCGAGCGCGCTTAGCCGTACCAGCGGCCTGACTTCAATTTTCTGGAAAAGGTCCACCGGGTCCTTGAAGGCCGCCTGGATCACCCCCAGGCGAAGTCCTTTGGGATAGAGGCCGTCCTTTCCGGAACTCACCACAAGGTCTCCCACCTGGATGTCCAGGTTGCCGCGCACGTATTTGAACATGCACCCGTTGGCGTCCTTGCCGGATAGAATTCCCCGCACGCGGTTCCTCTGGATGATCCCGTCCACCGAACTGCCGGGGTCGGTGATGAGCAGAACGCGGGAGTACCTGTCCGATACGTCCAGGACGCGTCCTATAACCCCTTCGTCGTTAACCACGGCCATATCCTGCCGGATGCCGTCGCGAAATCCCTTGTCGATCATGAGCGTCTGGAACCAGCCGGTCATGTCGTGCATGATGACCTGGGAGGCGACGGTTTCGGCCTGGATCGCGGACTTGAAATCGAGGAGCCGTCTCAAGCGCAGGTTCTCGACGTAGGCTTCGTGATAGCTCGTGATCTTGCTCTCGAGAGCGGCCACCTCTTTTTTGAGGACCTCATTTTCCCCACGCAGGTTTCTGAGCCAGACGTAGTCCCTGACGACCTCTTCGATCGAGTAGAATATCCTGCCGAAAAATTTGATCGGGGGGCTTACGGTTTCAGTGACTGAGCGTTGGAGGAAATCCATCCGGGGCGCGGTGCGGAAGTTCAGCGAGAATATGTAGAGAAAGACGCTGATGAAAATAAGGATCAGCATCACGCCGCGAAGACGGCGAAGCCAGACGCCCGCATTGAAGAATTTCATAACTCGGCACTTTGATCTGAAAACCCTGGGATCTCACGTCGACCACGCGCCGCGGGGTCGCGCGGGCGGCGCCAACCGGGCTATAACCCGGCGTCTTATCAGGACAACACGTGTTTGAGGATCTCGATATCTTCCAGCGCCTTTCCCGAACCGATGACCACGGTGGACAGCGGGTCTTCGGTGAGCATGATGGGAAGTCCGGTCTGGAGCCTCAGAAAATGGTCGAGATTCTTCAGGAGCGCCCCGCCGCCCGTAAGCACGATGCCGCGGTCCACGATGTCGCCGGCCAGTTCGGGCGGGGTCTGTTCCAGAGCGATTTTTATGGTTTCCAGAATGGAATCGATCTGTTCCTGGATGGATTCTCTGATTTCATCGGAATTTATCTCGAGTGTCTTGGGGATGCCCGTAACAAGGTCGCGCCCCTTGATCATCATCTTCTCGGTCTCGCCCATGGGGTAGGCGTTGCCGATCGTTGTCTTGATGAGCTCGGCGGTCCTCTCCCCTATGAGAAGATTGTACTGTCTCTTTATATGCTGGAGGATGGCGAGGTCCATCTTGTCCCCGCCCACCCGCACCGAGCGGCTGTAGACGATTCCGGCAAGCGATATGACGGCCACCTCGGTGGTCCCGCCCCCGATATCCACCACCATGTTGCACACCGGCTCGGTGATGGGCAGTCCCGCGCCGATCGCGGCGGCCATGGGCTCCTCGATGAGATAGACTTCGTGCGCCCCCGCCGATTCGGCCGATTCCCTGACCGCGCGCTTTTCGACCTGCGTCACCCCGGAGGGAATACAGATGATTACCCTCGGCCGGATGAATTTTCGCCTGTTATGCACCTTCCGGATAAAATATCTCAGCATCGCCTCGGCAACTTCGAAATCCGCGATAACGCCGTCTTTCATGGGTCTGATCGCGGTTATGTTGCCCGGGGTCTTTCCAAGCATCATCTTGGCGTCTTTTCCGACGGCCAGCACCCGGTTCTGTCCGCGCTCGTCCTTGCGCACCGCCACCACGGACGGCTCGGTAAGCACGATGCCTTTCCCCCGGACATAGACAAGTGTGTTTGCCGTCCCGAGATCTATTGCCAGGTCGTTTGAAAACATTCCAAGTATGCGATTGAGAAACATCCTCTGATAATCTCCTTTCGAGCCGTTTTGGGTGCCATTACATAGCACGTGAACAGACCGTCCGCAATCACTAAGAGATATGCGGGAGCAAATGGAGGATAATTTGCCCCCAATTCGATAAAACCGTCCAAAATGCGGGAAACCGCCGCACCCCGCACCCCGGGATCGTGTGATTATGCGTTGATAGCGATTCGTTTGCAAAGTAAAAAATGACGCTCGGGTGAGGATGCAGCCTTGACAAGTTAGGCGAGATTAGACTATGTATCATCTTTTACATTGGATGGAAATAGCGGTCCCGATCCGCTGGCCCTAAAAACGCGTTTTAGCGCCCCGGAATCCGGGCGTCGAAACAAATACAGGAGCAAAGGAAGTCGTATGTCCAAGAGAACTTTTCAACCGAGCAACGTGAAAAGAAAACGCACCCACGGTTTCCTGGAGCGCATGTCGACGAAGGGTGGCCGCGCGGTGCTCAAGCGGCGGCGCGCAAAGGGCAGAAAACGCCTTGCGGTCTAGGGCCGGATGGGCCCCCGGATTTTCGAATGAGGAATCTGTTTGAGAGGCAAGTACAGTTTCCGGCCTCACGAAAGAATTCGCCGCTCCGCCGATTTCCAGCGTGTCAAGACAGCGGGGAAACGCGCGAAAACCCGCCATTTTGGTCTGAACTTCATTCCAAACGATTTAGAATACCATCGCCTGGGCCTCGTTGTACAGAAGCGATTCTGGTGCGCCGCCAAGCGCACCCGCATCAAGAGGGTCATACGCGAATGGTTCAGACTGAATAAGGGCCGAATTCCGATTCCCCCCAGGGACATCGTCGTGATCGCGCGGCCCGGGGCGGAAAAGCTCTCGCCGGATGAACTCTCGATCGAGTTTCTCCCGGTTTTCGATAAACAGGATGGCGCTACCCGATGGTCCGATCCATTTTCCTCGGATTGATCCGAATATACCAATACTTCATTTCGCCGCTGCTGCCCACGGCCTGCCGCTTTCACCCGAGTTGCTCAGCCTACGCCCATGAAGCAATCACACTGCACGGCGTCCCGAAGGGAATTTACCTCGGACTGCGGCGGATATTGCGCTGCCACCCGTTTCATCCCGGAGGCCACGATCCGGTGCCGAGGCCGACCGTCGGCGAACAGCAAAAATTGAATTGGAGAATTCCTTGATGGATTCAAAAGCTCTACTGGCAATCGTCTTATCCTTCATGCTCTTCCTGCTCTGGCATTTCTATTTCGGCCCCGTCCAGCCGCCCCAACCCGAGAAGAAGGAAGTTCCCCAGGGTTCGACCACCGCGCCAAAAGCCGCGCCCTCCCCGCTGCCGCAGGCGTTGCTGCCGCAGGCGCCGCCGCCCAAGGCCGCTCTTTCGGCCCTCAAGACCTGGACCTTCGGCGATTCGCTGTTCAAGATGCAGACCGTCGAGCAGGGAGCGCGCGAAAGCTCGTTTACACTCAATGACTTTCGCGAAAAGGTGGAACCCGATTCTCCGCCGGTCCAGATGATCTCGACCCGCGATTCGCTCCACCTGCCGCTCGCGGTGGACCTCGTGCATCACCAGGACTGGCAGCTTTCCACCCGGCCCTATTCGAGCGACGCGCCCCCGGAAGTTAAGGTGAGAGCGGGAGAAGAGCCCAGAAACGTTGCCTTTTCCACCGAAGTCCCCGGAAAAGTACGCCTGACAAAGGTCTTTACCCTGACGCCCGATTCCTACGTGGTGGATATGGAGATTCTTATACAGAACCTGGCCGAGGATAAACTCGTGGACCAGGTCGGAATCAGCTTCTACTACAAGCCCTATCCGGACGAATCGTCCTACAACGCGTCCCAGCTCACCTTTTCCAACAAGGGCTCGCTAACATCGGTCCCGGCCAAGGACCTCAAACCGGAAGCCATCCCGAAGCCTCCCTACGACTGGGTGGGCTACGAGAATAATTATTTCATCCAGGCTGTTATTCCTCAATCCGAAAGCGCGTACCAGATCGTCCCGCGCGTTTTGGACATGGAGAGCGGGCTCATCCAGACCGTCTATCTCTCGGAGCCGCTCGAACTGGCCAAGGACGAGACCAAGTCGCTCAAGATCCGGCTCTACACCGGCCCGAAAGAAATCGACAACCTCGGCAAGGCCGGGCACAACCTGTCGGACGCGGTCGACTACGGGTGGTTCTCGATCCTGGCGAAGCCCCTTCTGGTCATGCTGAAGTGGTTTTACGGCCTCACCCATAATTACGGCATCGCCATCATTTTGCTCACGATCATCATCAAGATCGTTTTCTGGCCCCTGACGCAAAAAAGCTACACCTCGATGCAGAAGATGAAAAAGGTCCAGCCGAAGATCGCGCAGATCCGCGAAAAGTATAAGAACGACCGCGAGAAGCTGAACCAGGAATTGATGATGGTCTATAAGACCCACAAGGTGAACCCCATGGGGGGATGCCTTCCCATGGCGCTTCAGATCCCGGTCTTTTTCGCCCTTTACCGCATGCTCAACGCGGCGGTGGACCTCAGGCACCAGCCGTTCACGCTCTGGATGAACGACCTCACCGCCCCGGACCGCCTGCATGTCGGTAACTTCTCCGTGAATATCCCCTTCCTGGGGCCTCTTGACGGCATTCCGGTCCTGACGATCCTGATGGGCGTCACCATGTTTATTCAGCAGAAGATGACCCCGTCCACCGGGGACCCGCGCCAGGAAAAGATCATGCTTATCATGCCGGTTATGTTTACTTTCATGTTTATCAACTTTCCGGCCGGTCTTGTGTTATATTGGTTTGTAAACAACATTCTTTCGATTGCCCAGCAATATTGGATCAATCGCAATGCTGCGTAGCGATCGTCTCTCCCTTTAAAATCTGGTTTTATCCGTTCGCATTCGCCGCGAATGTCGGAGGAGAGCATGTCAGTTCTTGAAATAGAAGAAAAATCCATCGAGGATGCAATCGCCGTGGCGTGCCAGAAGCTTAAACTGCCGCGCGAGAAACTCGAAATCGAGATAGTGTCGAAGGGGTCCTCGGGGATATTTGGGATCGTGGGGGCCAGGAAGGCCAAGATCCGCGTAACGGCGAAGGTCCCTCCCGTGGAGCACACCGCCGAGAAGGCCAAGGAAGTCCTTAACGAGATCCTCAAGCACATCGACCTTCCCAACGTTATCGAGTGGGAGGCCAAAGAGGACTATTTCTATCTCAACATCATCAGCAACGGTTCCGGGCTTCTGATCGGGAAGCGGGGCAAGACCCTCAACGCCCTCCAGTATCTCGTGTCAAAGATTGTCAGCCGTCAGACGGCGGAAAACGTCGCGGTGGTGGTCGATACGGAAAACTACCGGACGAAGCGCGAAGTGAGCCTCACCGAGCTTGCCCGAGAGTTGAGCGACAAGGTCAAGAAATCCCATCGCCCCCTCACCACGGGCCCCATGAGCGCCCAGGACCGGCGCATAATTCACTTGGCCCTCAAGGGAGAACAGGATGTGCGCACGAAGAGCAAGGGCGAGGGCAACCTCCGGCGCGTGGTGATCTACCCCGTAAAGAAGGCCAAGAGTCCGGCCGCCAAGAAGCCCGCCGCCCCTCCACCCCCCACGGATGCCGAGGAATAGCGCCGGGAAGATCAGTGGCCTTTTACAATGGATTTTAGACTACTCCAGGACACCATTTGCGCCATCGCCACCCCGGTCGGCGAGGCGGGCATCGGCATTATCAGGCTCAGCGGACCGGAAGCGCCAAGCCTTGCCCGAAGGATATTCAAGTCCCGCAATCCCGAACACAAGTTTATCCCGCACACCCTGCATTACGGCTGGATTAAAGACCCCTCGACGGGCGAGCTGATCGACGAGGTGCTGCTGAGCTACATGGCGGCCCCGAGGACCTACACGCGCGAGGACGTGGTCGAGATTAACTGCCACAGCGGATTCGCGGTCCTGAACCGCATTCTCGAACTCGTGCTCTCCTGCGGCGCCAGGCTGGCCGAGCCCGGCGAGTTTACCCGCCGCGCCTTCCTGAACGGCCGCATCGACCTCTCGCAGGCCGAAGCCGTCATCGAGATCATCAGGTCGCGCTCCGAACAGGGCCTGCTCCTTGCAAACCGGCATCTTCGCGGGGACTTCAGATCGATTATAGAAACTTGGCGCGAGACCCTTCTCCTGGCCCAGAGCCGGATCGAAGCCTTCATAGATTTTTCCGAAGACCTCCCCGAGGAGGACGAGGAGGAAGCCCCGGCCTATCAGTCTCTGCTCGATGAGCTGAAAAGGGACGTCATCGACCCGCTTGCCTCCGTTCTTCGCAGGTATGACGAGGGCCGCGTGCTCCGGGAGGGCCTCACCCTGGTGCTCGTCGGCAAACCCAACGTCGGCAAGTCTTCGATGCTGAACGCGCTTCTCGGCAAGGACCGCGCCATCGTGACGGCCGCCCCCGGAACGACCCGCGACGTCATCGAGGACAGCTTCCTTCTTTCGGGGGTGCAGGTCCGAATACTCGATACAGCGGGCATACGCAACCAGCCCGACGAGATCGAATCGCACGGCATCGAGCGAACGCTTCGCTCGGTTTCCGAGGCGGACGTGGTGCTCTGGCTAATCGACAATAGCAGGCCGCTTACCAGCGAAGACCGTAAGGTCTACGACGCGGTCGGCGGCTCACGCTACATCGTGCTCCTCAACAAGAGCGACCTGGCGCCCGCGTTTCCCATAGAGAAGGTCCAGGATCGCTTCGCCGGCCCCGCGCCGATCCTCAGGATCTCGGTAAAGAACGCCTCCGACATCGCCCGCCTCAAGACCTATCTTTCCGAGACCTTCGTCATGCGGCCAATCGAGCATTGCCGCTCGGAAATTGTTCCCAATCTGCGCCAGAAGGAATGCCTCGAAAATGCCCGCGGCGCTCTCGCGCGCGCCGGGGAGCTGCTCATATCGGGCTCGTACGGAGAGCTCGTGAGCCTCGAACTTCAGTCGGCCCGAAGGCAGATCGAGGCAATCCTCGGTTGGGAAAACGACGGCGACCTGCTGGATCGCATTTTTTCCCGGTTCTGCGTCGGGAAATAATTTCGAGGGGTCCCGCGGAGCCGGCTTTTCAGCCCGCCAGCCAGGTGCATGCTCTTCGAGACCTTTGCACAATACTCAAACTTCGTCGTCCCGGCGGAAGCCGGGACCCAGGACGCGTTGAAAAACCTCCTATGAAACTTCATGAGGCCGATGAAGTTTCATCCTCGTTCAAACCCTGTCCGAGGACTGGGCGGCCCCGCTGGATTCCGGCTTCCGCCGGAATGACGTTGGGATAGTTATGCCAAGGTTTCTCTTCAAGAATTGCAACAGGCACGGATCGGGCGAGGGCGGGCTTTCCAGCCTGCCGCTCATTTGGGGCTATTCAAAAACGCACGGCAGGCTGGAAAGCCTGCCCCACAATTCGGAAGCAACGGACACCGGCGTGTCGAGCGATTTTTCCTCCCTTACATCAGAATACGCCCATGCGGCGGGGGTCGTCCTCTCGGACGAACAGGTCGAGCTTTGCCGCATTCATGTCGAACTCATGATCGAGTGGAACCGCCGCCTCAACCTCACGCGGATTACCGCACCGGATGAAGTTATCGTAAAACACCTCCTCGATTCCCTCAAGCCCGCATCGAGCCTTCCCCGATCCGGTCCCGCCCTCGATATTGGAACGGGCGCGGGCTTTCCCGGAATTCCCATGAAAATATTCTCCCCCGACCTGGACGTGGTTCTTTTGGACGCGAGCCGGAAAAGGGTGAGTTTCCTTGCCATGGTGGTCGCAAAGCTCGGTCTCAAGGGCATCCGCGCGGTGCACGCCAGGTGGGAGGATTTCACGGCGACGACGGCCAACAGGGAGGCTTTCCAATTAATAACCATGCGGGCCGTCAGGCTCGAAGCGCGGCACCTCTCGCTCCTTGCCGCCGGGTCCCTTGCCGTCGGGGGCATTTTTGCGTGGTGGGGAGGTCCGGAATCGGAAGAAACGGCCTCAGAAATTACGCGAGTGGATTTTCCCGGACTCAGCCGGGGAGAGGTGTTTTCCTACACACTGCCGGGCATCAGCAGGCCGAGGTCCATTCATACCTGGAGGAGTAGAGGAGTAAGCGGTGAACAGTGAGCGGTGAGCAGAACGGGCTGTTGCCCAAAGCACAGGTCCTTTCCCGGGAGCACATTCGATCCAAATACATTCGAGACGGTCGGTCCTTCCCATTCCGGCAATCCAGGCGGGGATCAACCCCGCCCCTACAAATTGACGGCAGGCCTGATGTCACCCTTCGTCAGGTATTCAATCTATCGGTGATCAGCTCCGGCATCATAGTGCGGAGGCTGCTTCCGCTTTGACTTAAGGCCGATTTGATCCCTCCCGTTTCCTCCCTGCGAAGGCGCGGAAATCCCCCTTCCTTCCGCCGCGAGATGGAGGTTGCCCATGGGATTGGCCCTCCCCTGCTTTTCGGCGGACATTCTCCCCGAGGGCGCCGCAAAAGAAGGGCTTTTCCTTTCGCCGTCCACAATGGCCATGAGTGAGCCGACATTTTCTTTCATCTGCTGAGCCAGCATGTTCATCTCTCCGGCAACACCGGCCGATTCCTCCGAGCCGGCCGCACTGTTCTGGATCAGCTTGTCCATTTCGGACACGGCGATGTTGATGTGGCTGATCCCCTGCGCCTGTTCCGTGGAAGCGGCGGCGATTTCCTTGATCAGATCGACCGATTTTTGCACCACGTCCGCCACGCCGCTGAACTCTTCATTGGCGCGCTGGACGATTTCAGAGCCCGCTTTCACCCGCCTGACGGTGCCCTCGATCAAAACGGCGGTGTTTTTTGCCGCCTCAGCCGCTCTCATGGCCAGGTTTCTCACCTCGTCGGCAACCACCGCGAAGCCCGCCCCGGCCTCTCCGGCCCGTGCCGCCTCGACCGCCGCGTTGAGGGCCAGCAGGTTTGTCTGGAAAGCGATCTCGTCGATCGTCTTAACGATCTTCTGCGTTTGCTCGCTTGCCTGCGTGGTCTCGTTCATCGACACCATCAACCGCGACATCGAGTCCCGCGCCTGCCCGGTGATCTGGTTCGCCCTGGACATGAGCTGATGGGCTTCCGAGGAGTTGTTCGCGTTCTGCTCCGTCATCGAGGACATTTCCTCGAGGGCGGATGAGGTCTCCTCAATGGCCGCCGCCTGTTTCGAGGCCCCTTCGGCCAGCACGTCGCTTGCCGAGGATACCTGGAGAGAGGCCGCGGCAACCTCTTCGGCGCCCCCGCTCAACCGGTCGATTATCGTCTTGACGGGCCTGGTGATGGACCTGACGAGCAGCAGCGCAACCAGGCAGACCAGTACGGCAAACGCAGCGGCAACGATGCTTCCGGCCTTCAGGATGCCGTATACGTTCATTACTTCATTCTGGTATGCATCGATCACGACATACCAGTCCCACGGGGCGAAGTACTTGAAGAAGGCGATCTTGCTGACGCCGTCCTGCGTGTACAAGATATCTCCTTCCTTCTTTTCGATGATCGCCTTTGTGAGTTCCTGGTTGGGCAGGGTCTTCGATTCGAGTTTCGGGTGGCCGATCAGCATCCCGTCGGGTCTCATGAAAAAGACATAACCCGAATCCCCCATCCGGATGCCCTTCGACAAGTCCCGCGTGCCGTCGTTTTGCAGCGGCCCCATGACTTTTGAACGGATCGACTCCTGGTATTCGGTCGATTTGACGGCCCGGACGCTTTTTCGTATTTGCTGTTCGAGGTCCTGCCCGGCTTTGGCGAGCATACTCAGATCGGCCAGCATGCCCTTCGTGAATTTGTCGAAGACCATTTCATAGTGCTTCATGCTCGCCGGGACATCGCCGACATAGACCGTTGCTTTCTTGATCTTGTCCATCGCCGCGTGCCAGGCCCGCACGCTGGCTTCGTCCTCCTTGATGATAAAATTCTTCTCCTGTTCGCGCGCCTGAAGGACCCATACGATCTCGTCCCCGATTTCAGCCTCGCTGACTAGCGCCACATGATCTCCCAGGATGTCCCACACCAACCCGATCATATTCCGGAAGTCCTGGCGCACAAGCCTTTCGAGCTCGCCCTGGGAGGTCCTGAAGTTGAGGGCGGTAACCACGATGATGGGGATCAACGATACAATCAGAGTCTGAATGACGATCTTTGCACCCAGGCTGAAACGCAGCTTCATCTCGGACTCCTCATCGGAGCGCTTCGAGGGGGCCCGCTCTTTTGGACACCCCTCCCCACCGCGCTGGAAAATTCTCAGTTAGCCGGCAGCAATCCCACTTTCTTGATAAAATCCTTGCCGCTTCCGGTGAGAAAGAAATCGACATACTTTTTCACATCTCCCGAGGGCGGCCCGATTGTGGCAAAATACATTTCCTGTGAAATCGCATAGCCGTCGCTTCCGGGACTCTTCCCGTCAACTTTTACCACCTTGAATTCCGGCCTGTTCGACACCGCGCCGAAGGAGATGAACGATATGGACCTCTTCCCCTTCGCCTCCTCCAGGACAGCCCCGGCGGTTTCCGTGATCGCGCTGTCCTTGGCGAACTGGGCATCGCCCATCACCCTCTCGGCAAAGTTCCTGTTGGATGTGGTTTTCGTCTGGGGGATGACCACCTTGATCGGGCCCGGATCGTCACCAACGTCCTTCCAGTCGGCGATCGCTCCCGAAAAGATTTGCTTCACCTGATCGAGCGTGAGTGAGGCGACCTTCGAGTCTTTGGGCACGAATACCGCCATGTGATCTTTTGCCACCAGGGTTTCCGTCAGTGCCTGGTTCTCGGATTTTTCGGCCAGCTTCAGCTTTCGTGCGAGCCCGCCAACGTTGCTTCTCCCCGACACCAGTGACGGGACCGCGTCCTGGGTCTTACGATCTTCCCCGGTGACCTTGATCCCGGTCTCTTTTGTGAAGAGGTCGGCTGAACCCTTGACGAGGGCCCAGTATATCTGAGAAGACCCGTCGTAATGGATGCCCTCCACGGCAAGGGCGCCGGAAACTCCGAACATCAAGCCAACCATGGCCAAAGCGACTATGACGCAGCGCGTGTTCCTGAAACTCCCTTTCATCCCCGTTCCCCTTTCTGAGTAAGAGTCTGTGGCGCCTTCCGATCTCTCCGGCCCCCCCGTCATCCTGCCTGAGGCCGCAATACGGGTTTCGTAATGGAACGTATACCCGCCTTGAGTGGTAAATCGACGCGCTTCCTGAAAGTCTTAATGAAAAAATGGGTGGAATGCGCGAGGCGTCAATAATAATGTCGATAATAATCGTGAAGACCCTCACAGCGCTTCACCCCGGCCGAAGCCGAGCCGGGGTCTACCGTGTTTTTGCGGTGCGTGGAGGGTATGGAAGCCGCTCTTATGAAACTTCATTGGGTCAATGAAGTTCCATGCTCGCTCAAACCCTGTCCGAGGACCGGGCGGCGCCACTGGATTCCGGCTTCCGCCGGAATGACGGGGTGCGGTATTTCGCGATACTTTGGGAGCAGGAACGTGGGAGTAGACGGGCGCGCGCGTAACGGGTCCCCCCGCCGCCGCGATTCGGTGGCGGCCAGGGCGACCTGGAATATTGCGTGATAGACCCAAATGAACTGGAGGAGGATTCGGGCTGATGTCCAAAGAAATATTCAAGTTGGGCGACTATTGAGCCGGACGTGAGTCCCCCTCCCTTCGATGGGAGGGGTTAGGGGAGGGTGTTGAATTTTCAGGTACTTACGACCCCCTCCCCCAGCCCCTCCCGCCAAGGGAGGGGAGACCTCCGCCCTGTTTTGGCCACACCTGTCGCAACTTTTGCACGGGAATGTCCTCCCGCCAAGGGAGGGGAGACTTCCGCCCTGTTTTGGCCACACCTGTCGCAACTTTTGCATCTGGGCAACATCCCCGATTACTTGCTTCTACATCTGCTTGCCGGCGTCAGGGAAAAATAGGGGCTCCCCGAATTTTTCCTTTCCGAAAGCTCCGATCAGCTTCTGCGTCTCGGGGGCCGTCATGAATTCCACGAACGCCTTGGCGCCCTCGGCGTTCACCTTCGCAAACTTTGCCTGATTGACTTCCATGACGTGATAAATATTGAGGAGCGACGGATCTCCCTGGGAAAGAATCGCAAGTTTCACATTGTGCTTTTGCGCGAGATAGGTGGCGCGGTCGGTCAGGGTGTACGCTTGTTTTTCAGAGGCCATCGTGATAGTCGCCCCCATGCCCTGCCCCGATTCCTGATACCACTTGGCGCCCGAGGGGGTAATCCCGGCTTTTTTCCACAGCGAAAGCTCCATTTTGTGCGTGCCCGAATCATCGCCCCGCGAGACGAACACGGCCTGTTTTGCCGCAATGGCCGCAAGGGCTTCCAGGCTGGATTTTCCCTTGATTCCCGCCGGGTCGTTTGCAGGGCCGACGATCACGAAGTCATTGTGCATCACGAGCCTGTAGTTCGTAACGGTGTTGGCGTCCACCAGCTTTTTCTCGGCCGCCTGAGCGTGGGTGAGCAACACGTCCGCCTCGCCCTTTTCTCCCATGGCAAGAGACTGCCCCGTGCCCACGGCAATGGTTTTGACGCGGTAGCCGGTTTGCTTTTCAAAGATGGGAACGAGCAGGTCAAGGAGACCCGAATCCGCCGTGGAGGTGGTCGTTGCCAGGATGAGGTCCTTGACCTTGGGCTCGGGAGCGGATGCCGCAAGGACGGGATAGACGGTCAAAATGAAGAATGAAAGGACAAGTGCGAGAATAAAGAATCTTCCAGGTTTCATCGCGTGCAACCCCCTTTGGAAAGTAAAACAACTTTTCACAGTTCCAGCCGATGCGGGGGATGATAGCGGAAGCACGGCCTTGTGTCAAACATGACATAATACAACGCGGCATAATACCCGTCCTCGCTGTGACGCGATATCGGGCATACACCGGGGCCGCGGTTTGGCATAAGCAATAGGGGAATCAAACGAGCGCAGCTTTAGGACCGAGGAAATGTCGGGTGCGGCTATCGGCTTGAGAGAGCAGTCCAGGGCTTGCCCCCCCGGACTACAGGCAAGCCGGCAAAACCGTCATTCCGGCGGAAGCCGGAATGACGAGTGTGACCTTGAAAAACCGAGGGACCCTGGAGACGCCGCCCTAGAATCCGGCCCTCTTCAGGATGTGTTCCCACTTCTCATCGACTTTGCGCTGGACCCCGGCGATCTGTTCGGGGGTCATTTTCTTGAAACGGCCCTGGAGCGCGATGTATTCGTCAATGGGCTTCTTCCTGCCGCTCTTTGCGATGCTCAGGCTCTTGCCGGTCAGCCTGAATTCGCCGTCTTCTATCTCGTAGAGCACGAACACGCACGATTCGACCATCATGCGCCCGATTCTAACCGTGTCCTTGGTCGGATACCACCAGCCGGTCGGGCACGGGGCCGAGAGGTGGAAAAACCTCGTCCCCTTGATGTCCCTGGCTTTCACGAACTTCTCGTAGACATCCGCCGGGTAGGACGAGGAGGTCGAGGCAAGGTAGGGTATCGAGTGCGCCTCCATGATCTGCATGAAGTCCTTTTTGGGCTGCTCCTTGGGGACCACAGGGGTGGTGGTCGTTATCGCGCCCTCGGGGGTTGCGCTCGATCTCTGAACGCCCGTATTCATATAGGCTTCGTTGTCGTAGCAGACGTAGATGAAATCGGTCCCGCGCTCGGCCGCCCCGCTGAGGGACTGAATCCCCATGTCGAAGGTGCCGCCGTCCCCGGCCATCGCCAGGACGGTCCAGTCCTCGCGCCCGGTTACCTTGAGCCCCGCCACGAGGCCGCTCGCGGTCGAGGCGGCGCTGGCGAACGTGGTGTTTACCGTGTTGGCCGCGATCGGGGTTTTGGGATAAATCCCGTGCAGGATGGTCACGCAGCACGCGGGGACGGATATTATCGTTTTCGTCCCGAGGGCTTTGAGAATAAACCTGTATGCGATCGGCACTCCGCATCCGGCGCAGGTGCGGGTGCCCGGCATGATGAGTTCCTGTTCGGGATATTCGAGAATCGCTGGTTGCGCTGCCATAACCCGTTATCTTCCTTTGCTGTGAATTTTAGACGCCGTAGCTGATCCATGTCGGCTTCCCGCGCCGCTTGCCGGTTTTTGCGAAAGCGATGGTCTCGCGGGCGGCATCGAGCAGATCCGCGGCGGGCACATCTTTACCGCCAAGTCCCACTATGAAGTTCGAGAGCGCGGGGCGGGTCCCGTTTCCTTCGTAGAGCGCCGCCTTGAGCTCCGTCATGAGAGGTCCTTCGTAGCCGTAGCTGATCGCCTTCTCGAGGACCGCGACCGCCTGCCTGCCCGATACGGCTTCGATGAGCGCATCCGCCGGAAACGGCCGGTATATCCGAACACCCAGCACGCCGGCCCGGATGCCTTCCTGGCGAAGCGCATCGGCTATCTCGCTCGCTTCGCTGGCAAGAGAGCCCATGGTGACGAAAAGAAAGTCTGCGTCCTCGGCCCGGTACCGGTAGAGAGGGTCGGCATACGAGCGCCCGAAGATTTCGCCGTACTGAGCGCCCGCCTCGGCGATCACCGGCAACGCCCCTTCGAGGGTTTGCTGGAGCCGCATCCTGAAGCCCATATAGCCCGGCGAGAGCACCCCGTTGGGGTCGGGGATCGGGTCGCTCATCACGACGGGATTGATATTTGCCGGGTTGTCGGGATCGAGTTTATGAAACGGCACGTAGGCGGGAAGATACGCGTCCACTTTTTCCTGGTCCGGAACGGTAACCGGCATCAGGGTATGGGAGAGGCGAAAGCCGTCGAAGCACACCATGCAGGGGACCAGAAGCTGCTCCGCCGCCTTGAAGGCCACGATCACCATGTCCAGGACTTCCTGGTTGTTCATGCAGTAGAACTGCATCCATCCGGTGTCGCGCTGGGAAATCGTGTCCTGCGTGTCGTTAAGAATTGTCCAGGGGGAACCGATGCCGCGATTGGTCACCGGCATCACCACGGGGACCCGCGCGCCCGCCGCCCAGTGGAGCTGCTCGTGCATGTAGGCGAGGCCGTTTGCCGCGGTGGCCGTAAATGATCTCGCCCCGACAATGGATGCGGCGATGCACACACCCATCGCGGAATGCTCGCTTTCCACCCGGACGAACTCGGCTTTGAGCACCCCTCTTTCCACGTAATCCGAAAGTACTTCCGGAATCTTCGACTGCGGCGTAATCGGGTATGCCGCCACCACCTGCACGCGGCACAACCTGGCGGCTTCCGCCGCGGCCTGCGCTCCGTTTATGATCAAGGTCTGTTCCACGATTGCCCTTTCCGTTTGAAGAGGCTTGCGGCGCGAAGCCGGGCGGAATCCGACTTCAAAACTCCCCCGCTCGCTCGATCCGCCCCATTCCCATAACGGATCGAGACCTGGGAAGTCAAATGAAAACAGCGAATGCGCGGGATGCGCACACGAAGACGATGGCGCCGGGGATTTGCCGGGTATTGCATCGGGAGTTGGCAGGGGATCGCATGGGGGAATTATCGGGTATCGCATGGTGAGAATCCGGGAGAGCGTTTCCGGATTTACATGCCGTCTCGACCAAAGGCAGAGAGATCCGAGACGCGGCGTGGCGGCAAAATTTCCCGCCACGTTCGAACCGAGGCCATTAAAGTGCTATCCTCGAAGCGATTCACCGGTCTCGGGTGCTGGTGAGAGCGAGCCTCCACAACGGCGCGCCACCGCGAATGAGGCTGCTCTCACGAACCAGCGAAACCAGCTTACTTTTTCTTGTTGTTTCTCTTCGAAGCCTTGAGAGGATTGATTTTCTGTTCGCTTTTGGCTTCCATTTTCGAATGGGTGGCAAAATTGCAGTTGCTGGTTTTCCATTTGATGGAAGGATTCGGGTAGCTGTTGCAGAATTTTCCGGCGGGAAGCTCGACGGCGCGCCCGCAACCCTCGCACTGCTCCACGATGGGATGGCAGGAACCTCCATTGTACACGCAGCCAGTTTTCGTCATGAAGGCGCACTCGGAACCCGCCTTCAGCGTTGCACAAACCATGACAATCACCTCCAGTTCTGTTATGATTTTTCGATCCTTTCTCCTCTCGGAGAAATCGATGCGAATAATAACCGGGATTTCCTAACTGTCAAGTATTTTTAATTTTTTCGCCTTGATATTTTTCCATGAATATTGGACTACTTGTAGCCGACTAATTAAGGTGATCCCGACATTTGGGGCGTGAGGGACCCCCCGCCCGGCAATGCTGTTGCTTTAAGCGTTTATGTACTCCGTTTTGTCATTTCGACCGGAGGGAGAAATCTTGTTTGTTCCGCACCACGGAAAGATTTCTCCCTCCGGTCGAAATGACGATATGCTCAAGCGATTCGTTAAGGCAACAGCATTGCCCCCGCCCGGAATGGATTTTTGGTCCCCTGCCGTGGAACTGGTTTTGGAAAGGTGATTTTGTGGCGAAGAAGATAGGAGAACTGCTGGTCCAGG
>JBAQYM010000104.1:0-5163 GCA_049300095.1 Syntrophobacteraceae bacterium | reverse complement strand
AGAACAACACGGCGGGAAATCTTGCCGCCATCATCGTCGAGACCGCGCAGGGCACGGCCGGAAACATCTTTCCGCCTCCCGAGTTCCTGCACGGGCTGGTCGAGATCGCCCATGAAAGAGGCGCGCTTCTTATCGCCGACGAAATGATCACGGGCTTCGGGCGCACCGGAAAGATGTTCGGATCGAACCAAACGGGCATCCGCCCCGACATCATGACCATCGGGAAGGGCATGGGAAGCGGCTTTCCGGTTTCAGGCCTTGTTTCAACGGACGAGTTTACCGCGAGCATGCCCTTTTCCAAACCGAGTTCCTCGTCGAGCAGCTACGGGGGCAATCCCCTGGCGAGCACCGCGGCCCTGGCAACGATCCAGACGATCATCGACGAGCGCCTCGTCGACAACAGCCGCGAGATGGGCGAATACCTCCTTCGCGGATTGCGCGCGCTCGAGGACAAATACGATTTCATCGGCAACGTTGGCGGTTGCGGCCTCATGATCGGCGTCGAACTGGTCAAGGACCGGAAGACCAAAGAGCCCCTCGATCGAGCGGTCACCAGGCGGATGTTTCTCGAAACGCTTAAGCGGGGCCTGGTCTGCATGAACTACAAGGCGAACTTCCGCATCAACCCTCCCCTGGTCCTTACCCGCGAGGAGGCCGATGAGGGCCTTTCCATTCTCGATGAAGTCTTCGCCCATGTGGTGAAGCACATTCCGTACAAGTAGGATGGCAAAGATGTCCCAAAACCCATCCGGCAACGGACCTGTCCTGCGCGGCGCGATCATCGGCTTTGGAAACGCGGCCGTTAACGCTGGGTCGCACCTGGCCGAGGCCATGCGCCGCGCAAAGCCCATACGGCAGGCCTGCCGATCATACCGGGAAGCCCGTTGCCCCATGCCCGTCGGGGACCTCCCATGAGTCACCCGACGCCCTCCGTCAATGCCGGGCAAGAAAAAACAGGACTGGAAACCGCGCAAACAGGAAATCCGCCCCGCTCGTCGAGGGACAAGCCGGTAAGGCAGGCGGCGCTAAACGCCTGTGCGGGCGGAAGGGAGATCACGGCCCAGGAATGAACCTGCTATCGCGACTACTGCGGATGTGGATCTCATGGGTGTTGACCCGCCCACGCCTGATCTTGGGGATGGCCGTCTTATTGGCCGTGACCTCGCTTGTCTTTGCCTCCGCAAAGCTGGAGATGGTGACCGATCAACTTGAACTCATCTCGACCAACCATCCTTTGATCCATCTCAGCGAAAGGCTCGACCCATTCCGAATGGGAGGCGCGAGAAGCCTCTCCGTTGTTGTTCAAGCTCCCACGCCGCAGCGGGCGGTCTTATTCGTCGAGCATCTATCTTCCCGTGTGAGGGAGGACCGGGAATTCTTCGAGGATGTCATTACCCGGATAGACCCGGACTCTTTCTCGTCCTGGCAACTTCTGTATATGGATAAGCAGGGTTTGATCGATCTCTCCAAAAAGATCGACCGGCATCACCTGCTTGTCCGGGGATTTTCCGAATCACCCGAGTTGCTCCCGTTTCTCAAGCTCATCAATCAGGAAATGTCTTCTCGAATGGTGGGCGAACTCTTCACCGGCTTCCTGGACACCACGAAAACCGACGAGGAAACCGCCGGCAAGGAACCCTTCGATCTAAGCCTTCTCATTACAACGCTCGAAGGAATGCGGGGCTACCTCGACCACTCGCCCGCCTTCAGGTCCCCATGGTCCTCGTTTCTCAAGAGCGGCGACTGGGACCCCGAACTGCAAGGCTATTTCTGGGAAGCCGATAAGCGCTACCTCCTGGCGTTCGTAGTGCCGAAATTAAAGGGTGGCGGCATCATCGGTTCCAGGTATTCACTGGTCGAGTTAAGGAAGATCATCCAGGAAACAACGGCGCTCTTTCCGGATGTAAAGGCCGGGGTGACCGGGCAGGAAGCTTTGAAAATCGACGAGGTGAGCACTGTTTCCAAGGACATGGCGGCCGCCACGTGGTTGTCCCTCCTCGGGGTGTTCATCCTGATGGCGGTTTCTTTTCGCGGGTTCGCCCGGCCTTGCATGGAAATCGCCACCCTCATAATAGGACTCTGCTGGACGCTTGGCTGGACCACGCTCTTTATCGGCCATCTGAATATTCTCTCGATTGTCTTCGCGCCGCTTCTCTGCGGGCTGGGTGTGGATTACGGAATACACTGGATATCGCGCTTCGAGGAAGAGGAGCGTGTTGGAGATGCGGACATACGCTCGACCATAATGCGGGTGAACATACACTCGGGTCATGGGATTTTCCTGGCGGGACTGAGCGCCGCGCTCTCCTTCCTGCCGTTGATGCTCACCGGTTTCAGGGGTATCGTGGAAATGGGGCTGGTGACGGGGATGGGGATCGTCTTCACGCTGCTTGCAACATTCACCGTGCTGCCCGCTCTCATGATGGCGTGGAAGTCCCGTAAAAGGGCCCCCGTGGTTGTTGCGCCGGATTCCAGGAACTTGCTTTGCCTCAAACCGCGCCATGCGCAAATGCTGCTCCTGGCGGCCGCGCTCCTCTGCCTGCCCGGCATCTGGGGGGCCAGCCGCGTCTATTTTGATCCCAACCCTTTGCGATTACAGTCCGCCAATGCCGAGTCGGTCATCTGGCAAAAGGCGCTTATTGACAACGCTCGGCGCACCCCTTTGTTTGCCGCCGCTTTTGCTTCATCGCCTGAAGAGGTCCGGACGAAGTCCGCAACCTTTGCAAAATTGACTTCGGTCGAAAAGGTGGAAAGTGTTTTCTCTCTCCTGCCGGAAGACCAGGAGGAGAAGCTCCCCATACTCCATTCTCTGGGCCCCCGGATACCCGCCGTCAGGGCCATTGCCTTGCTGGACCGCTCAAAAGATGCCGACGAGTTTGTCGATATCCTCGGGAGGATCGGGTTTAAAATGCAGGATGACCAGGCCGACAGATGGGGGGCCGAAAAGCCGCTCATCGAGCAGATGGCTCGCGTGAAGGCCCTCGCCTCGGCTATAACCGGTGTCCTTGCCACCTCGCCCGATGCCGAAGGGTTGCTCTTCGAATATCGGAAACGCTTTGCGGAGGATTCAGTCAAGAAGTTGGAGATGCTCGCCAAGGGGGCCAACACTTCAAAGATGACGGTCGCGGACCTGCCGGAGTCTGTCCGAGGCAATTTTCTCCACGACGGCACGTACCTGCTTCGCATATTCCCCAGAGAGTCCATTTTTAAAGCACATACACTCGATCGTTTCGTCCCCGAAATCCAGAATGTGGACCCGGAGGTAATCGGCAGTCCGGTAGCCTTTTTTGTCTTTGCCAAAGCTCTCGAGGACGCCTGTATCAAGGCTTCCATATATGCCGTTATAGCCATCTTCATCCTGCTCTGGCTCGCATTTCGGAGTATTCGCCTTACCCTGCTGGCGCTCGTTCCGTTGTCCCTGGGCACCCTCTGGACCGTTGGAATAATGGGGTGGGCGGGCGTCCAGTTCAACCTTGCCAACAGCATGTTCATGCCCCTCGTCGTGGGAGCGGGGGTCGAATACGGCGTAATCATCCTTCAACGCTGGAGAGAGGGAAACACCCTTCCCGGTCATCTTCCTCTCAGCACCGGGAAAGGGGTTATCGTTGCCGCGTTGACCACAACCATGGGATTTGGCGCTCTGATGATCTCTCAACACCGGGGAATATTCAGCCTCGGTTTCGTGGCATGGGAGGGCAGCGTGTGCGTGATGCTCACCGCTATCCTTGTTCTGCCCGCAATACTGGCGCTCATGGACCCCGCGGAGGCCGACCGGCGGGAAAGATATTTGGAAGATGGAACAAATGTTGCCCGGCAGGATTTTGAGAAGGTTTAACTCAATGCCGTGCACGTAAGGCAGCCAGGGACGTGGGGCGTAATTTTCCACAGATTTTCAATGTGTCGGATGTTGCTGTCTTGTCCGTCTCCGGAAGGCCTGTCTGCAAGTCCCGTCGAATCAAAAGCCGTCATTCGGGTCCCGAATCGCGGTTTTCGGGCGGCAATACCGCGTGTCCTCCGAATTCGCGGCGAACGGCCGCCAGAAGGCGGTTCGAGAGGGCGTCTTTTCTCCGCGAGCGAAATCTCTCCATCAGGGAAAGGGAAATGACGGGGGCGGGCACTCCCGATTCGGCGGCATATTGGACGGCCCAGCGCCCGGAGCCCGTGTCTTCGACGCGCCCGGCCACGCCGGACAGGTTAGCATCCCCGGCGAAGGCGGCCTCGACGCATTCAAGAAGCCGGGACCGGATCAGGCTCCCATGGTTCCACAGGCGCGCAAGGCCGGCGCGGTCGAGACGCCCGGTCAACGGAGAAGATTCCAGGAGATCGAATCCTTCCGCATAGGCCTGCATCATTGCATATTCGATGGCGTTATGAATCATTTTCACGAAGTGACCGGCCCCGGCCGGACCGCAATAGCGATACCCCTCGGGGCAGGCTATCGCGCGAAAAAGCGGCTCGATCCTCTCGAACGCCTCCTGCGGCCCGCCGACCATGAGACAGTAGCCGTCCTCGAGCCCCGCGACGCCGCCGCTCACGCCGACATCGAGGTAGGAAACGCCGTCGGCGGAAAGGGTTTCGCTCCGGCGAATGCTATCCTTGTAGAAGCTGTTGCCACCGTCCACGATTATGTCGCCGGGGACGAGCAGATCAAAGAACGCCGCCAGGGTCTCATCGATTGCATCCCCGGCGGGCAGCATCATCCAGATTACCCGCGGATAAGGCAGCCGGGCAACCAGTTCATCGAGGGAGCCCGCCCCCCGCGCCCCTTCGGAGGATATCTCCCGGACCAACTCGGAACGAAGATCCAGGGCGGCGATCCGGTGACCCGATCCCAGGGCCCGCCGGGCGATACCCATCCCCATCCTGCCAAGGCCGACTATCCCCAAGTCCATGATTCGACCTGTTCTCCTCTCATACCGTTTTGCGTTCACGATGATAGGGCCTCAGATCGTCATTCCGGCGAAAGAGACTGTGTCGTAACGGGCTCATAAACCACCCGCTGTTCAACCGCGGTTTTTTTTCGAACGTAGCGACGAGGGGGGAGCCGCTTCCTCCCGTCTCTCCACCAGATTACTTCATCTTCTCGGGTTTAGGGTTTACCTGCCCGCGCACTTTCTGGACGGGGCGCCTCACCCCGTGGGAACCCTGGCTACACGGCCGTAT
>JBAQYM010000103.1:0-5753 GCA_049300095.1 Syntrophobacteraceae bacterium | reverse complement strand
GTTTTTGGCAAGATATTTTTCATGACCTGTGCAAACCCTTTCCTGTAAAGTGATTGCTGAGATTATTTTTTAATCCAACTTGTAAAACAATGGTCATATTTTGGTTCCGGCTCGTCCGGGTTAGGTTACAGGCATTTAGTTGACATCATATTCAATCTTACAGAGGCACCCCATCTATTACCAGCAACAATTGGTGTTTTTGGTGATTGGGGGAGCGGCAAGTCAAGCCTGCTAAAGATGGTCTCGTCAAAACTCAGTCAGAATGAAGACAATCTTGTTCTTACATTCAACGGGTGGCTGTTTGAAGGATATGATGACGCAAAAGCTGCCTTAATGGAGACGATCCTCGATGAAATATCCCGACGGGCGAAACTCACGGTCAAGGCGAAGAGGTTGATCCTCAGTTTATTGGGACGAGTCAAATGGCTTCGGGTGTTGGGCACCGGGTTAAAGATGGGGGCCGGATTCTTAGCTGCCGGACCGGCTGGACTGGCCGTAGTATCAGGCATGGAGATTAAGGATGTTGTCGAAAAAGCCACCGAATCGCTTGAACATATTGAAGATCAGAAGATTGAAGATTATTTCGCGAAAGAAGATCAGGCAAAGACCCTGCGGCGCGGGATAAGAGAATTTCGCAAGGAATTCGGAGAGCTCCTGAAAGAAACAAAAATCAAGACATTGGTCGTCATAATTGACGATTTGGACCGCTGCCTTCCCGACACCATTATAGAAACGCTCGAAGCGATAAAGCTATTTTTGTTCGTCGAGAATAGTGCTTTCATATTGGGCGCCGATGAGCGCTTGATCAAATACGCTGTACGTCGTCGTTTCCCGGAGCTTCCAGGGGAGAAGGTTGAGGTGGGCAGAGACTATCTCGAAAAATTGATTCAATATCCGATTCGCATACCATCACTTGGACGGTCTGAGATGGAAACATATATAGCCCTCTTGTTCTTGGACTCTTCCAAAGTCGAAGCCGACAAGATAGAGACCGTCCACGCCTGGTGTACGTCGGCAGAGACAATCCAATCCGATAGGGCATTCGGGTATGCCACAGCTAAACAAATTCTGAAGGAGATACCTCCTGAACTTGAGGAACATCTGATTCTTTCAGAGCAACTGGCACCCTTGCTTGCAACGGGATTGAATGGGAATCCGCGCCAGTGCAAACGCTTCTTGAACACGCTCATCTTACGGCTTCAGATGGCTGATAGTCGGGGCATCAAATTATCAAAACGCATACTGGCGAAGCTCATGCTTCTCGAATATTTCCGGCCTGAAACCTTTCGACTATTGGCGCAGATGCAGGCAATGCAACTCGGATTACCGAACGAGTTAGCTATGATTGAGTCAAGAATATTCTCTGAAGACAAGGCAGCAACCGGACCCGAAGCAGGTAAAGCGGGCAGGAAAAGCGATGATGATAAGGGCGATTCCTTATCGACCAAGAAGACGTCAGCCCCAATACTACCTGCAAATGTCCATACCTGGATCGAAGATTCTTTTGTCGGTGGATGGCTATTACTCGAACCTCGATTATCGAAGACCGATCTGAGACCATACTTCTATTTTTCCAGAGATATCCTGGGAGCGATTGGCGGCGCGGCTAAACGACTTAGCCCGCGGGCGCAAGACGTCTTGATCAAACTCATGAACGACAGTGAAGCAGTAAAAGGTAATGCATTGAAGGATGCAAGAGCTCTCGACAGCTCAGAGGCAGCATCGATCTTTGAAGAACTTGCAGAACGGATCAGGAAAGATGACGACTTATCAAAAAGGAGCTCCCCGCTGAGCTTGTTGGTGAGTTGGGTCGAGGTACGATCGGAATTGATTAACGAATTCCTCATCCTGTTACAACAATTGCCGGAAGCAGTCCTGCCCTTCAGCATAGTGCCTAAGGTAAAAAAGTTGACGAAAGATACACCATCTCTAGCCACTGTCACGACATTGATGGAAAGATGGTCCAAGAGTTCAGTGAATCCGCAACTTCAAAAGGCGGCCATAGCGGCTTTACGTTTATAATCATGGAGGTATGACATGGGAACATCTTCCTCACACGACGGCCCCAAAGATAAAAAACCCTTGCTGCCACCATGGGCGCTGCCCGCCAATGACAACCCCGATAACACGCCGCCGACCGATCAACCGGCTGACGAACCGTCCACCCCAGGAAATGATCAACCCCAGACAGCACCTCCTCCTGCCTGGCAAACAGCTAAAAGACGGATGACTAAAGCTGCCAAAGCCGGTGGCGGCCGTGAAGGTCTCGCCAAGGCCGGTAGTGCGTATGTGGCTGCCAAGGGCGGAGCGAGGGCTGCAACGGCATCATCCGGATCGGGCAAACGTATCACCGCAGGTATCGGTGGCTTTTTTAGCTCGGTTTCATCACATGGGATCCAAGAGGCTATTGCATCGTTGGGTTTGACCACCGTAGTCGGTGAATCGGCAGAAAGTGTTATTGCCAAGATTGCCGAAGCCTTAGCCCCGGCTGGGGACACCCGGGAGGAAGTCGCGGCCCGAAAGGCAGTGAATGATGTCCTCGGCAATTTGTACGAGAAATTCATTCTTGACGATGGAAACTTGGAGAATCTGAACAGGATGACGCCTGAAAATGTCAGGGATGCTGTTGAAAACTGCGTAAGTTCTTATATATACCATCGTTGGTTGGAGGAATTAGGTTCCCGGATTGAAAAAGGTGCAATCAATGAAAATTTGGCAGTGGCACTGGAAAACCAGATGCAGGACTATGTCAAGGACTGTGTTTCACTCGAAGTCACAGGGATCGATGTGTTGAATTTCGATTGGCATGGGACTGCGGGGCAAGAATTGATCGAACGCGTGTTTCATGACGCTTATTCAATTCTGGAGGCTGAATCATGATTTGGCATGTTGTCGCAAGGGATGGGGCAGCGGATGGTTTCACTCCGCATCTTTCCACAGACGTACCAAGACTCTTTGTAGCATTCAACCGTGTTGATGATCCTTTTAGAATGCGTGAACGTGTCTTGGAGGTGTTACAGCAAGAATATGGAAGACTTCCCTCAGCTTCCGTGAAGGATCTGTTGCGCCTGGCCATGGCAATTTATGCCGCTGATCTATCCATTCCCCGTGCGATGGCTGATGATAACTGGACGCGTGACATAATACTTCACCTACCAGTTGCTGATCCTGAGTTGTGGAATGATTCCAATGAAACATTGACAAAAATGGTCTCTTTCTTAACGGGTGATCAATGGACGTTTGAATTTCGACAGAGATTAGACAATGAAGAGCCCGAGCCTTCCCAGGTGGAGGCCTTCAACCCAACAGCAGTGAGCCTCTTTTCAGGAGGTATGGACTCTCTCATCGGCGCCCTGGATTTGATAGCACAGGGCCAACAAATTGCACTTGTTGGCCACCATGGAGGAGGTGTAACAAAACGCTTTCAAAAGAATATTGCTGATGCGCTGTTAGAGAATCACCGGGAGCATCTCAATATACACGCATTTCATGTCTTACCCCCGTTGCTTCCTGACGAAACCGGGGAGACCACCATGCGAAGCCGTTCAATCCTATTCATTGCTTTGGGTTTATCAGTCGCAGACGTCTGCGGTGATGGTATTCCTCTTTTTATACCAGAAAATGGGCTTATATCATTGAACATACCTCTAACGGGGTCACGAGATGGAAGTGCCAGCACAAGGACAACGCATCCACATTTTATATTACTATTCAGACAGTTGCTTGTTTTTCTCGGCATAAACCATCCCCTCATACTGCCCTACAGATTCATGACAAAGGGTGAAATGCTGCGGCAGGTAAGCGATCAGGAGCTTCTTGCCCATACGGTACCGCTGTCCATGTCATGTGCACACCCTGAAGCAAAACGGTGGCAGGGCGGTAGTTCCGATCAGCATTGTGGGTACTGTTTGCCCTGTATCATAAGGCAAGCGTCTGTTTACAATGCGAATCTGACAGATAGACCAATGGCTGTCGATATAATAAATGACCCACCCGATCATGATTCAAAAAAAGGACAGGATTTGAGGGCAGTTAAAATAGCACTCCACAGACTACGCAATCGGCCGCGGCATCGCATGGTTCTTGATCTGTTGGACTCCGGGCCGATCCCACAAGAGGATCTCCTACACTATCTCGACGTATACCAACGAGGAATGGAAGAGGTCCGCGCTTTCATCGAGAGAAGGGCGTTGCAGGCATCATGCTAACCGGAAAGTGCGTAGACACCCATTGTCATTTGGATCTATATCCTGACCCCGCTCATATAGTTCAGGAAATAAATCGCATTGGAATGCACGTTATTGCAGTGACCAATGCGCCCTTCGTATTCCAGACAACGCAAGCCCTCACTGGCAATAGTGGCTTTATACACCCTTCGATAGGATTACATCCCGAACTCGTCAAAACCCATGGCACGCAATTATCCATACTAATTGAAGAATTGCAGGATGCCCGATTTGTCGGAGAAGTAGGATTGGATTATAGCGAAAGAAACGAGTATGAACGTCAACAACAGCGAAAAGTATTCGAGAGCATTCTGCAAAAATGCCATGAGTTTGGCGACAAGATTGTTTCGATACATTCAAGACGCGCTGTGAATGATGTAATTGACATGGTCGGATCTAAATTCAGGGGATTCGCCATATTGCACTGGTTTGCCGGTACTGAGAAGCAGCTTGCAGCAGCTCATCGAAATGGCCTCTATTTTTCGATAAATCCCGCTATGGTACTATCCAATTCGGGTCGTCGTTTGATCGCCGCAATGCATCCAAGTAGAGTGCTTACAGAAACGGACGGACCTTTCATCGATATCGACGGCAAACCAGCCTTGCCGATTAATGTTGATATTGTCATTAAGTACTTGGCAAATCTTTGGAACACGAGTGAGGAGGAAGTGATCGAAAAGATATATGATAATTATTTGAAAGCGACAGATGAGCCTCGTCGTGAATCACCATAGGATAGGGCAATCGCATAGACGCTAGTCGGAACAGGCATTAGGGGAAATAACAGGGTCAGCGGAGTTTGGAAGGAAGCCACGAAATCATTGCTATAAGGATTACATCCGACGGACAGATTTTGTTGCAAGACCTTAAGCCAGTGAGGAATGTGACTAAGGAGACCAAACGAAATGACAGATCATCCGAAAGAAACCAGTAGGGTTCTCGATCATCTTTCCAACGGCGTTTTTGAGATAGCTGGAGAGGACCAACTTACAAGGGTCAGACAAGCGTGTGAGAGTCCGCCCACGACCGATGAGGAACATCGGAAGCTGAAGGGGAACTGGGACAATGCCCTTCGCGATATGAAGGTCCGTGTGGGGACGCTATTGAAGACCGATCATCTAAGCTTCCTCTTCGGAGCCGGTGTGTCAAGAGACGCGGGTGGCGTTCTCTTGGGCAAGGTGCCCCTTGAGGTCGAGAAGGCACTATTGGACAGAGGGGTCCCTGGATCAAGGATCGGCAGGTGGGTGAGCGTGTTCTACCTGGCGGCTCAACGTCTTGCAGCCGATAAAGCTAACGTACCCTTAACGCGGGATAAGATTCTCGAACGTAAGGCCGCGATTGAAAAAATTATAGCAGAGCCAGACGAACGGAAACGAAGCGACTCCCAGATCAGAGTGGGATTCGAGGATCTGCTGTCTCTCTTGTACCGCTGGAATGAGGTTCTAACGAAATCGGATACGAGGCTTAGGGTTGATGGGGCACCATTGTTGGCGGCGGAAAAAATTAGACCAAAAATAGCGGTGGTGG
>JBAQYM010000102.1:0-5652 GCA_049300095.1 Syntrophobacteraceae bacterium | reverse complement strand
TCATGTCCCGATGGGACACCCTAACAGTGTGCTGAAAAAGTCTTCTTGATAACCGGAATTGGGCCTGAGATCGGTACGTTCGTCATTCCGGCGAAAGCCGGAATCCAGGCTCCATCGGTCCCAATCTGTTGAATCTACACCTAAAACACCTCCTATGAAACTTCATGAGGCCGATGAAGTTTCATCCTCGTTCAAACCCTGTCCGAGGACTGGGCGGCCCCGCTGGATTCCGGCTTTCGCCGGAATGACGTGTCTCGGTGTTTTAACCCGCTTCTTTACCAGGAGTTTCCTTTCTCAACAGAGGCGCGGAAGGCGCGGAGAAAAGGCGTCAGCGGGCCGATGCATGTCGATTAAAAAAGCCCCCTCGGATTAAAAAAGCCCCATCGAAAGGGACCCCCTCCGGACTGCTGTTCGGATCGGGGTCCCTTTTCGAGAGGGCGGGCCTGAAGATATTTACAATGCCCGGAAAGGCTTCTATTAGAGACAGCTTATCGCTTTTTCAAGCTCCGCTTTGTTGAAGCCCACGAGCACCTTGTCGCAAACCGAAATGATCGGGGCGGTGCGGGCGCCTCTGGCGAGGGACTTCATCTCCAGCAGGGCCTGGCCGTCTTCCGTCACGTCGATGTAGTCGAATTCGACCCCCTGGTCCGAAAGGAATTTCCTGGCTTGATTGCAGTTGTCGCAACCGGGGGTCGTAAAAACCTTTATTCTTTTGTCCATGCAGCCCCTCCGTGCCGGGTCGATAATCCCCCATCCCAATCTATTCGCGGCCTCCGGGCCGGCATTGGATAGTTCGGGGGACCGCCCGCCCAGGGGTGGCTATTTTTTCAGCCTCATCAATTCTAAAGTAAGCCGTTTCAGGTGGTCCTGCTCTTCCTTGACGAGGGTTTTTATCAATTCCTGGTCCTTTTTGCCCGCCGCGGCGTCTTCGAGGCTCAGGAAAAAGAGCACCGAGTCCTTCTCGAACTGGATCGCCAGCTTGAGGGCGCTCGCGGCATCCTTTGCCAGCGAGATCTGATCCTTGATGTCGGCCACGAAAACGTGATCGTCGGCCATCATCTTGATGTATTTGTCCATCTCGTTTTCGGGGTCCCAAACCGTGGGGGCGGAAGATTCGGGGGGAAGCCGCGCCATGAGGGACTCGAACTTCTTCTTGTGCTCGACTTCCTGCTGGGCGAGTTCGGCGAAGAGTTTTTTCACCTCGGGGGGGTCTATGCTCTTCTGGGTCTCTTCATAAAACCGCTTTCCGTTTTCCTCGATTTGAATGGCTATCTTATACACTTCCGCTGCATTGAAGCTGTAACTCATCTGGAATACTCCCCTTTTCCCAGGTCTCGACCTGGAGGTCCTCGATACGATTATTTTTCCTTCTCAAAATCTTCCTTCGGCGCGCCGCAAACCGGGCATACCCAGTCGTCGGGCAGGTCTTCGAAGCTGGTTCCCGGAGCCGCTCCATTGTCCGGATCGCCTTTGGCCGGGTCATAGATATACCCGCAGACCGTGCATACGTACCTGTCCATACTCGTCCCTCCTTATGTGTTATATCAACTGAGATGATCCCGAACGGCAGAGCGCATAATATAGAAATCATTTTCGAGGAATGCAAATGGATGCGCACGGTGCGGGAGCGGATTTTCACGAAACGGCGTTTGCGGAGTGTTTTTTCCACAGCCTTCTCAGGCGCAGGGCGTTGGTGACGACGGAGACCGAACTGAGCGCCATGGCCGCCGCGGCATACATCGGGTTGAGGAGGACGCCGAAGAAGGGATAGAGCGCGCCGGCGGCGACCGGTATCCCGACCGAGTTGTAGAAGAATGCCCAGAAAAGGTTTTGACGAATGACGCGCATGGTAAGCGTCGAGAGGTCTATCGCGGCGGCAACCAGCGGCAGGTCGTCGCGAATGAGCGTTATATCGCTCGCCTCGATCGCAATGTCCGTCCCCGCGCCGACGGCGATGCCGATGTCGGCGGCGGCAAGCGCCGGGGCGTCGTTTATGCCGTCACCCACCATGGCCACCGTGCGCCCCTCTTCCTGAAGCCGGCGCACTTCGCCCGCCTTATCGCCCGGCAGGACTTCGGAAAGGACGCGCTCGATCCCCGCCTGGCGCGCGATCGCTTCGGCCGTCTCGCGCCTGTCGCCCGTTATCATGATGACTTCGATCCCGCGTTTCCTGAGAAGCGAGACGGCTTGGGCGGCCGAAGGCCTGATCGTGTCGGCAAGACCGATCACCCCCGCGGGTGTTCCACCCAGCACGGCATAGACGCAGGTCTTGCCCGTCCGTTCCAGTTCTCGCGCGGACCCTTGCAGCCCGCTCGTGTCGATGTTTCTGGTTTCGAGAAACTTGCGGCTGCCGATGAGCACTTCCCTGCCGTCGATTTCAGCCCGAGACCCGAAGCCCGCAAAGGATTCGAAGTTGTGCGCCGCATCGAGCCGGATCGCGCTTTCTTCGGCCTTCTTCACTATCGAGCGGGCGAGGGGATGCTCCGAGAGCATCTCGACCGATGCGGCCAGGCGCAGCAGATCGGCCCCGGCCGTGCCCTTCACCCCGACGACGTCGGTTACTTCGGGTTCTCCCCGTGTAATCGTGCCCGTCTTGTCGAAAACGACGGTATCGATTTTGTGGGCCCGCTCCAGGCTCTCGCCGCCCTTGATGAGGATCCCGTTTTCCGCGCCGAGGCCCGTTCCGACCATCACGGCGGTTGGCGTGGCAAGCCCCATGGCGCACGGGCACGAAATGATGAGGACCGAGACGAAGTTAAGGAGCGCGCGGCTCAGCACGTGCCCGGGAACGGCGAAATACCAGATGAGAAACGTGATGATTGCGATCGCGACCACGGTGGGAGCAAAAATCGAGGCGACCCTGTCCGCAAAATGCTGGATCGGCGCTTTGGACCCCTGCGCTTCCTCGACAAGGCGTATGATCCGGGCCAGGGCGGTTTCGGAGCCTACTTTGGTCGCCGTGAACGTAAAGCTCCCACTCTGGTTGATGGTCCCGGCGAAGACCTCGTCTCCGGGGGCCTTTGCCACGGGCATGCTCTCCCCGGTCAGCATCGATTCGTTCACGGTCGAGCTTCCCGCCAGGACCTTCCCGTCGGTGGGAACCCGGCCGCCGGGGCGCACGAGGACCTGGTCTCCCCGCACCACTTCCTCGACCGGGATGTCCATCTCCTCGCCGCCTCGAAGCACGCGGGCCGTCTTGGGCGTGAGCTTCATGAGCTTCTTGATGGCCTCGGAGGTCTTTCCCCGCGCCTTGAGTTCGAGGAGCCTGCCGAGCAGCACGAGGGTCACGATCATGGCCGCGCCGTCGAAATAGACGTGGGGTTCGATGCCGGATTCGGCGAAAAAGCGCGGGAAAAACGTCGCCAGGGCGGAATAGATGTATGCGGAGAGCGCCCCGATGGCGACCAGGGTGTTCATGTCGGCCGTCTTTTGGCGGGTAGCCTTGAGCGCGCCGGAAAGAAACCGGTCCCCCACCCAGAAAACGGCCGGGGTGGTGAGAACGAGCAGGATATAGAGCATCACCCGGTGCGGGATTTCGTGCAGAAAGGGAATCGAGTGCGGCATCGACCCGGCCATGACAAGGACGCTCAGGACGGCCCCGACCGCGACTTTGAGCTTCAGCCCCCTGATTTCCCGCGCGCGCGCGGCCTCCGTCGGGTCCTCGGTTTCCGCGCCGTGAATGCCGAGATACTCGTAGCCGGCGTCCTCGATGGCCCTTTTGAGAGACGACCAGTCGGCGAGCCGCGGAGAATATTCGAGTGTTGCACGGGAGGTCGCAAGGTTTACCGATGCGCTTTCCACGCCGGGGACCGACTTGAGGGCGTTTTCCACCCTCCGAACGCACGCCGCGCAGGTCATGCCGCCGACGAGTACGGCCGTCTTTTTCAGCCCCGCATCCTGTGGGGCCTGGACCTGGGCGGTGTAGCCGATCTCCTCGATCCTGTCTCGGATCGCGCCTTCGTCGAGCACCGCCGGGTCGTACTCGACCGTTGCCCGGGAGGTTGCGAAATTAACCGCCGCGTCCCTGACGCCCTCCAGCGACTTCAGTCCTTCTTCGATGCGGCGAACGCACGCCGCGCAGCTTATCCCCTCGATCGCAACGGTGCTCTTAGCCAATCTCGAATCCAGCTTTCTTGATCTTTTCCCGTATGGCGCCGTCGTCCACAGGGTTTTTTTCGTCAAATGACGCCTCACCTTTTGCAAGGTCCACGCTAACCTCGCCGATGCCCTCGATCTCTCCGAGCGCCTTCTTGACGGCCATGACGCAATGCTGACACGACATTCCCTTGACCTTTACAGTTCTCATGGTTGTCTATCCTTTGAATTGGTCCGTACACGAAAAATCCCCGCCTACGGGGCCGGGGACCAAAACGGAGGACGGAGGACAGATGACAGATGACGGAGGACGGAGGACAGATGCCGGAAAAATCATCCGACCTCTGTCTTCAGTCTACCGTCCACCGCCTCCTGCCCACCGCCCTCCGTCCTCCGTCCTCCGTCCTCCGTTCCTCCGTCCTCCGTCCTCCGTTCCTCAGGCGACCCGCACCTCAATATAAACATCCCCCCTGCGCGGGGGATTGCCCGGGAGCGAATTTCCCATCTCCCTGAGGCGAAGCTTCGTCCCGGTCGTTACGCCGGGAGGTATGCGCACGGAAACCTTCTTTGCGCCGTTGATGTGGGGAAGGGGGAGCCTTATGACGGCGCCGTCGCGGGCCTGCGCCGGTGTTATCCGGAGCCGGTATGTGAGGTCGGGTTTCGCCCTCCTGGGGGGTAGCTCCCTTTCAGCGCGGTTTGTGGGGACTTGCCCGACGCCGAGCGCTTTTTTGAGGAGGTATTCCCCCGCTTTCCTGCCCGCCTTGGCTATGAGGGAAAGTCCCGACTGGAGCACTCCGCGGGGTTTCAGCGCATCCGCCCCGCCTTCTTCGGGCCGTGCTCCCCGTCTTTGCTGCGAGAAGGGCGCGCCGTAGCGCACGACCCGAATTTTTCCGGGACCGAAGATCACTCCCTCGAAGAAGATATTTTTGCCCCCGAAGAAGAGATTATTGATAAAACCGGGGTCGAACCTCATCCCCATGCGCTCGAATTCTTTCTGCATTTCAGAAAAAACGTCCTGGGTCTGCCTGTTCGTGAAAAAATCCCGGAAAATCTCTTCCTGCGAGTATCCAAAACCGGTCCCGTGCGGGCCGCCGGGTTGCCGGCCGCCGCCCAGCCGGCGGTACTGGTCGTATTGCGCCCGCTTGTCGGAATCGGAAAGAACGCCGTAGGCTTCGTTAATTTTCTTAAACCGCTCCTCGGCGCCGAGATCCCCCGGGTTTCTGTCGGGGTGGGTTTCGAGCGCGAGTTTCCGATAGGCCTTCTTTATCTCTTCGGGCGAGGCATCCTGCGAAACGCTCAACGTCTGGTAATAATCAAAATTGGACATGTATCCTTTTACTTTCTCCTCCGGATTTCTTTCCCACGATTTTTGCAGGCGTTCACCGCGGAGACGCGGAGGACGCGCAGAGTAAGAACAAGGCGAAATATCGGGTATCAGGCGCGAATTAAACACAATACCGTTCACTTGAGGCGGCCCGTCCCACGTCAATGCTGTTGCTTTAAGCGTTTATGTACTCCGTTTTGTCATTTCGACCGGAGGGAGAAATCTTGTTTGTT
>JBAQYM010000101.1:0-33133 GCA_049300095.1 Syntrophobacteraceae bacterium | reverse complement strand
CCGCCATGGCGCGTCCATCGCGGCTGCAAGCCGCTCCCACCGGGGGTTGGGCTGTTTGCACTTTTCCCGTGATGGTTCGCAATTTTTTTGGGCAACAGCCCCTGGAGCATGGGAACGAGGATAATACGACACCGAGCCTTCGACAACCATCGGATGCTTCTTAAGTGAACCGTATTGCGGTCAGGTCCGGTCAGGTTTGGAGACTTGCTCGACCCGGTTGGTTTTGAAACCGGCTCGGTCCGGTTAGTTCCGGTCAGGTTTGGACACTAGCTCGACCCGGTTGGTTGTGGGAAGCGGCTGGACCCGGTCGGGAATGAAACTCGATCCTTGTCACGCGAAAATGCTTACCTGTGACCGGCTGCCGTTCCTCCTGATATAGGAGGGCTTTGGCTGGGTCCGCCCGCCCGGATTGATTGTCCCCGCCGCGGACTCGTCGGCGTTCTTGCCTTCCGGCTTTTGCCACTCCGGGTTGTTGCCCCCGCCCGCCTTTTCCCGGCCCACGTCGACCTGGAATTTTCCGAGGAGCAGCCCCTGGTTCTCCAGTTCCTGCCGCAGGTCCGGAGAGTTTTTGAGCAGCGCCTGCCTTGCCGACTCGTTTTCCGTCAAAACAACGGCGGAAACTTCGTCCCCCCTGGTCCCGATCCGGATGCTCATCTTTCCGAATTCCTCGGGTTCGACATCCAGGACGAGATGGCGGCCGCCGGCGCTGCCGAACCGCTCGCGGAGGGCCTCGGCGGTTTCGGACGGGTCGTGGTAACTGAGGCCCCCGTTCGGCGCCTGGTCCATGCGGGACACCTCGATCCGGCTGCCGGTGAAGCGGATTTCGGCGGTCTGCAAACCCGCCGCATCGGTGGCATGGTCCCCGGCTTTGAGGTTCTTCTCGACCTCTTTGGCGAGTACGGCCGCCTCGTGCCCCAGGACCGGGGGCTTCTCCCGCGGCGTCATCCGCGGACCGGATTTTTGGACGACATCGACCGGATCGGCCACATCCCGCCCGGGTCCGGGGGAAGCCTGTTCAGCCTGGGCGCCTTCGCCCGAAATGCCCCGGCTTGCGTCCGCCTCACAGGAGGCGGGTTTGTCGAGCATGGATACGGGAGGCAGCCTCACTTCCTTTGCTTCGGCCCCGCCTTGGGTTTGCACGATATCCCGTTCGATTGCGGGAGCATCCTTCCTATCGCCCTGTCCCGCGGTTTGCGCCTGATCGCGTAAATTGCGGACAACGCCCGCCGCGCGATTCGAGTCGAGACCGGAAAAGGGTTCGACCGGCGGCTTTTCGGCCCGAGGTGAGATCGTGGACTCGGCCCTCAGCGGGATTTCGGCCTGAGAAGTGAACCCGGGCGCGGCGCCCGGCGAGGTTTCGGGCCGACTCGCAGCGACGGTCCCCCGCGCCGTATTCGCGGCTTCAGCGCCGTTCCGGGCCTGCGCGTATTCCCCATCGGCTCCGGGGAATTCCATCGAATCGTTTTTACCCGTGGTCCCCGCCTGATCGCGCAAATTCCGGACAAGGCCCGCCGCGCGATTCGGGTCCTGGCCGGGAAAGGGCTCGTCTTGGGGGTTTTCGGCCCGAGGGGTAACGATCCGGCCCGGACTGAGCGGGGTTTCCGACAGATTTTGCTCGACCCGCGCCCCCGGCGCGGAAGTCTTTTCACCGCTATCCTTTACCGCTTCCCTGGCAAGGACGGAAAGGTTCCGGTCCTGGAAGGCGGCGGGCTCGCGCGGAACGTTTTGGGGCTCGGCGGCGTTTTGTGAAGCCGGAGGCGTGTCCGTGCCGAGGGATACGATCTTTGCCCCGAATTCTTCGGCTATCGAGGCAAGGATTTGCCCGGCTTCGCCCGACCCGATCCGGTCGGCCGGTCCGGACGGCGCGGCGGCGATTCCGGTCTGCGCGGCCGGAGCGCTTTTCCCTGGGCTTTGTGTGTCAGCGACGGCGGTGAAGCGATCCAGGTCGCCTTCCCGGCCGGGACCGGCGGGAAGCGTTGGGGCAACCCGCGGCTGATCGGGCCGGGTGTTTGCGGCGGCCCGCCTCTCGGCGTCGAGTGCCGAAGAGAGGGAATCGGTTTCCTGGGTCCCTTTGCGGGCGGCTGTGGCCTCGGGCGCGGCAACGGGAAAGCCTTTCGCGGAATCGGGATTGGATTTGACTTGTGTGCCGGTCGCCGCCTTTTTCCGTCCCGGTTCTTCGGAATCCCCCGAAACGAAAGATGGGAGAATGCTTCCCGCAAGACTTTCAGTCTGGCCCTGTCTTGGCCCCACGACTGCCTGGCCGGTGATTTCGCCCCCTCCCGTCGTGGTCCCGGAACTTCCCGACGCGGACGAGGTCGCGGCGGTTGCGGATTTTTGCCGGACGTCGGCCGTGGTTGCCTGCTGCAGCACCTGATCGATAAGCGCTCGGAATTCCGAGATATTATAAACACCATCCGTCGAGGGCTTGACCGCCGGCGCGCCGGCGCTCTTTGCGGCCGTGAAAGTCTCCCGCCCCGACGCGGGGTCTTTGTCGACTTTTTGAACGATTGCGGCAAGCAGCGTCTGGGCCTGTACGGCCGGGACCCGCCCCTCGGCCCGCGGGTCCGACGGCACGGGCCGGCTTGCGAGCAGGGCTTTGAAATCTTTGAGCGATACCAACCCCTCCTGGTTCTGCATGCTCTTGTAGGCATTTATCGTTTCGGCCGGATAACGGAGTTCGGCCAAAATCGATGCGACCAGGGCCGGGTTGGTTATATAGAGCTTCTCACTGTTTTTTGCCTGGCTCTTCAGGTTCTCGATCCGTTCCCTGGGACCTGTCGAAGCGGATTTGTTGCGGCACGGCCGGGCGGGGCGGGTCGCCTGGTCCGGCGTGTTCGCGGGGGCGGCATTGCCTTCGGATTGGGTGCTCGCCGGCTGTTCGGCCGTCGAGGCCGTCTTTCGCTCCGTCGAATTCACGGCCGGATTGGATGCGGCGGCGGGGTCCACGGGATTGGCGTTCTGCGTGAAGAGCTTTCCCAGTTCGCCGGCGAAATCGGAGCGGGCAATTTCGTGCCCGATTTTTTCATGTTCGTTTCCGAGATACGAGGAGAGCAGCAATGATGCGTTTACCGAGCCTGATTGCATAATTTTTCCCCGAAAATTTGGATGGTTGAATCCCCGGTGGAAGTGAAAAGCAATGATGATACCAACAGGCGGGAATGGAAATAATATCTTTAAATTCAGCTAGTTAAAGTGTGCATCGGGGGTCTTGCTCCGCATGCCGCGCGGGGAGGAGGAATTTTTTTCAGGCCGGATGCGCAATTATTTCCCTGCCGCCTCATCGAGTTGGAGACCGTCGGTCGAGAGCAAGGCGCAGTCGGGAGACCGCGCCATAACCGCAGTATCCATACGGAAAGTAGCGGCGTTCTGCCCGTTGGTTCCAAAGGGGACTCCTCCCCCTTCGATGGGGGAGGCAGGGTGGGGGTGTCGTCGGGCGGACGAGAGGACATTACGCGGGTTGTTCGACCCCCTCCCCCCGCCCCTCCCTCCAGGGGAGGGGAGTCCCCTCTGGATTTCCGGCACAGCCTCTTCAGTTAAGTTGACGGCTATGGGCTTTCGCCCGAAATGACGAGTGTGGGGTTTGAAATATCGAGGCACTCAGGCGAGGCCGTACTCAGGAGACGCCGTACTCAGGAGACGCCGTACCCGGGAAAGGCTGAACTCAGGAGAGGCCGCGGTTGGGAGACGCCGTACTCAGGAGAGGCTGTGCTTAGGAGACACCGCGCTCAGGCCCTGACGCTGTCCGGGGCGAAGGGTTCGGAGAGCATCGCGAGGGCGATCCTGCCCTCCTGCTTGAACCGGTTCCGCACGGCCGCCCGGATGTCGGGGGTCGAGGACCCGAACTGCCCGGCCCTCATGCTGTAGATCGAGTTGATAAGATTTGCCGGCTGGATTCCGCCGCCCTTGGCCTTGGAACGGTCAACGGCCTTGGTGAATATCTTTGCGGCGCCTTTGGGGCCGTGCTGCACGGCGGTGCTCCACAGGACTTCCTTGAGCGCCTTGGGCGACTGCCCGATGTCCAGGCCCGTCCGGTTCGAGATCTCCTGGAGGGCCGGTAGATAATGCGACTGCTCGATAAAGTCGTACTGGAGTTTCGAGAATTTCGCGGGATCTTGCGCCGCTATCTGTTTCCAGACCTCCGGCATTCTGCCCCGGCGGCCCCCGGTGTTTGCCGGTCCGGCGGATTTGAGCTTTTGCGCCAGGTCCGGCGCCTTATCCGAGAGATAGTCGATAAACTGGCTCATCGTCCCGGCCCTCGAGGAAATCTGGTAGGTCCCGTAAGAAGTTCCGCCCCTGGGATCAAACCCGATTATATCGGGTCCCTTTTCGCCGGATTCGAACTTCGCGGAAAGGTTTCCGACAAGTTGGGAACGCCTGTACCCGGGACCGTCGGTCCCGATGGAATAAGACTGCGCGGGGGTGGGACCGTTCGCGCCCGATATGCCGGCCCCCGTGGAATAGAGGCCGCTTGCGCGGTTCTGCCCCGACCCGAGCGCACTGAGGGAGATCAGGGCCGATGCGGCCATATTGTTGATGCTCTGCGACACCGACTCGCGGCCCGTTTTAGCGCCGGCGGACGCCTTGTGCAGCCCGGGGTTGGTAATCATGGACGTGGGGGGCCTGTGCTGCAAGCTCGATGCGGCGCTCTTCGAGCTCGCGGCCCCTTTGTTCGAGGCCTTTATGCCGCTCAGCAGGTTTGAAAAAGCGTTTTTATCTTGTGCGGGCTTTGACTTAGCCTTACTGGACACCGGTTTTTGACCTGGTGTTACCGTTGCCTGCTTGTGAAATTTTCCGACCTGTACCGCCATGAGAATGCCTCCGGAAAAGTTGTCCGGCAAAAACAGGATGCAAAACCCATGCTGGGAACCGGAGGTGCGGGGGGACCTTCAGGCCCTTCGCAAGTCCTCCGCATGGGCTGGCGGTTTCTCCCAATTTAAGACAGGACATACTTCTTCGTGCTCTTCGCGCCCTTCGTGCTCTTCGTGGTAAAAAAATGGTTATCCTCGTTCCCATGCTCCAGAGGCTGTTGCCCAAAAAGATTGCGAACCATCACGGAAAAAGTGCAAACAGCCCAACCCCCGGTGGGAGCGGCTTGTAGCCGCGATGGACGTGCCATGCCGGCGGATGCGCGTTGCCGTGGCAACGCCCCGGACTCTAACCGCGATCCCGTCGCTTTGGCACGTCCGTCGCGGCTGCAAGCCGCTCCCACGGAGTTGTTACGGTTGTCTCTCACGGTGATGTGCAACCACCATTTGGTCATGAGGATTTGGGCAACAGCCCCTCCAGCGCGGGAATGCATATTGTGGACTGTGGGATTAACATCCCTATGCATTCTCACGCTGGAGCATGGGAACGAGGGCATCTTGCCGATGCCCATAATTGTTTTCAGACAAGCAGGCGTTATTCACCTATTAGCGCTAAGTGAGCCGTATTGGATGTAACCCAACCACGGAGGATACGAAGGGCATGAAGGACACTAAGCGGGAATGCCCGATCACTGGTGGGATGTGGATCAGAGCTTTTTCAGGTCTTCGAGCGATTCCACCACGAGCACGTCCGTTCCCGAATCCGCCCAGCGGAAAAGATTTTCCGCCTTCTCGACCGGCAGGATCACGCAACCGTGGGAGCAGCGCGCGCCGAAGACATTTCCCGCGTGGATCCACACCGTTTCGTAGATGCGAAGCGAAAAGGGCATCCAGGCCGGGCTTCCGTACTCGTTGGGATAGGACCGGGAGACGTGGTCGGCATCTTTTTCCTGGACCCGGTAAAATCCGGCCTTCGTGTCCTGGCCCGAGTCGCCGATGCAGGCCTGGCTGTCGCCCGCCAGGACGCCCGATTCGTACCACCCGATGAAAGGAATGCCTTTGACGACCAGGATGAATTTGGGCGACCGGGCCGCCGCGTTCAGCCGGAGCGGCAGGGGCGTCCAGTCCCTGAATGCGCGGAAATCGTCGGGGACCCTGATTTTGCGGCCGTTTCTCATGTCTTCCCGGATATAGTAAGGCTCCCTGGTGTTTATCCGTGCGAGGATTTCGCGGCAGGTGTTGATGTCCAGGCTCGGATCGTTTCTTTCGATCTCAAGGAGTTCTTCTTCGGAAACGACCCGCTCGGTCCAGCCCGTGTCGTGGGCGTCTTGCGCGGCGGGCGCCGCATTTCCCGAGAGGTGGATCGTCAGAACGAACACGCATAGGGCGAGAGCGAATTTCATGTTTCGAGGCGCCTTGTCCTGGTTCTTGTCGGGTTGATAAAACGATTGCGTCATCCCTGTTGTGGCGTGGTCTCCCGACCGCGCCACGACACCGAGCGCCGCAGCACAGTGTGCCACAATACGGAATTTCATGTCTTGCGACACCTTTCACCCATGCGGTTCGATCACGCACGTACCCGGGAGCTTTGGCGTGAATCGCACCGGACCCTTTAGCAGGGGTTTCCCGGTCGCCCTGGCGATGGTTCGCAGCATGCCTTTGAAAATCCACTGATGGGCCCCGTAGAGGCTGTACCAGTAGAGAAGCCCCAGGGTCCCCCGGGGCAGGAAACGCGAAAGCTGGCTGAGCTCGGTCTGGCCTTTGCCCACCGGGGTTATCCGGAACTCGAGCATGGCCTCGCCGGGCATTTTCATCTCGGAGAGCAGGAGCAGGTGATTCGGCGCGGACACGTCGAGCACGCGCCAGAAGTCCAGGGCGTCCCCGACATAGAGCGTGGTGGGGTGCCTGCGGCCGCGGCGAAGGCTCGTTCCGCCGAAAATCTTATCGAGCCAGCCCCGGATTATCCAGAGCGATTCCCCGTAGTACCAGCCGTTTCGCCCGCCGATCCGCACGATTGGCTCCCACACCTCTTCCGGGGAGGCATGGAGGCGGATTTTATACCCGCACTTCATGATCGAGCCGCCCGCAAAGTCCTCGTCGCCACAGTGGGTCCATTCGGGGGGGCGTAGCGGCCCGGCGTCGCTCCAGCAACCTTCGACCAGTTGCTGCTCGACCTTCTCGATTGCCCTTCGGACGGTCTCCCGGCAGTCGAGCAAGTCCTGCGGCAAAATGGCGCGTATCCGGTTGTCGCGGCAGACGGCCCCGTGGACGAGGCTTTCGACAAGAGGCCTCGCGACGGGGGCGGGGACCGGCGTCAAAAGATGTATCCACACCGCGCTGAGGCGGGTGCTGATAAAGGGGGCGGAGATGAGGATGCGTTTTTTCAGCCGGGCCACCTCGGCGTAGATTTCGATGAGCTGCCGGAATGTAAGCACTTCGGGGCCGCCGATGTCGAAGGTTTCGCCGACGGTCTCATCCCTTTCCAGGCAGCCGACAAGATAAAAGAGGACGTTGCGGATGGAGATCGGCTGGATGGGCGTTTGCATCCAGGGCGGAGCAAAGGCCACCGGCTGGCGATCTGTGAGGTAGCGCATGATCTCGAAAGAAGCGCTGCCCGAGCCCAGGATGGTTGCCGCCCTCAAATAAGTGAGGGGGACGGGACCGGAAAGAAGAATATCCGCCACCGCGCAGCGTGATTGCGCGTAGTCGCCGGAAGGCTTTGCGCGGTCCTCGCCAAGCGTCCCGAGGTAGATGATGCGGTCCAGCGAGGACCCTTCCGAGGCGGCCGCCATATTCATCGCCGCGCGGCGCTCGGTTTCCTCGAAGCCGGAATCGTGCTCACCCGTCGGATGAACGAGGTAATATGCCGCCCGGCAGCCGGATACGGCGCGCTCCAGGCTCGGCGGATCGAGCATGTCCCCCTGGGCGACTTCGAGGCCGGGCCGGCAGGCCCACGGCCGTGATTCCAGCTTGGCGGCGGACCTCCCCATCACCCGGACCCGGTAACCGGCTTCGAGCAGCCGCGGGACGAGCCGTCCCCCGACGTACCCCGTGGCCCCGAGCACCAGTATCGGGCCGGGTTTTATCGGCTGGGTTCCAGAATGCATGTTCAAAAGCTCTCAAGGTGATTAGATTGAGGATTGATTACATTTTATAGTATCAGTTTACAAGCCGGGATTCTCTTAAATCTTCAGGCGCGCGGGCAAATTGAGTCCGGGCCTGATCGGCCGGCGGGTGCGGTTGTGTTCGCCGCCCGGCCCTTCCGGCGCGGAACAGCCCGCGCGAGAAGCCTTTTCGAACAGTCTCGATAAACCGGTCAACCCGGGTCCGGGAACACGCCGCAATCTTTTTGCTCGCCCAGACCGATTCAGGCCGAAAAAGGAGCGTTACGTCAGCATGGAGAAATACCATATGAAAATGCCGGAAGATCTATTTTGCGAGATCTGCTCCGAGAAAAGGGGAATCAACCCGAACACCCTGAAAGAGGTCATCATTCTTGCGGTGGAAATCGCCCGCGAGGGTCGTGAGGGGAGGAGAATCGGCACGATGTTCGTCGTCTCTGACGCCCCGGAGGTGATAAAACGCTCCCGCAACCTGATCCTGGACCCCCTCCACGGCCATCCCGACGCGGTGAAGCATATCGACGACCCCGACATGCGTGAGACCGTCAAAGAACTGGCGCAACTGGACGGCGCGTTCATCGTAACCGATGACGGGGTGGTCCTGTCCGCGTGCCGATACCTTGACGCCTTCTCCGAGGGCATAAATCTGCCCCTGGGACTTGGCAGCAGGCACATGGCGGCCGCCTCGATCACCAAGCAGACCCGCTCGGTCGCCGTGGTGGTCTCCGAGAGTTCGGTCGTGCGCGTCATAGACGACGGCGAGATTGTCTCCGAAATCATCCCGGAACTCTGGATGTTCAAGCGGTATAGCGCCTACCTGGGAAAAGAGGGCAAGAAGGCCGAGCAGGAAATAATCGTCAGCACCGTGGAGGAGGGACCGGCGTGAAGCGGGCGAGGCGATCCGAAGCGCCGTGGAGGAGGGACCGGGGTGAACCGGGCGAGGCGATCCGGCGGTATTTGGCTGTGGGGCAGGCTGGAAGGGGCTGTTGCCCAAGTCAAAGTACGACGAATTGTTATACTTCAGGTCAGGGCGGCGAACTCTAAGGGGCTTGGAATCTACTAATATACCGTTTTATGGTTGACCTTTATGTCCCAGTCCACGAGTGTTCGCTGGTTCCCAAGCTCCAGCTTGGGAACCCAGTGCTGGAAGCTCCGGCTTCTAGTGCTTTTGCAGAAATACCAAACATCCATCGGGTCATCTTATCCGGCAGCACTTGGTTGTCGGCACGGGAAGCTGGAGCTTCCCCCTCTTGGTTCCCAAGCTGGAGCTTGGGAACGAGCGAACGAGCGAACTTTATGAAAAGACACTGGATTCCCGCCCAAAAACGCCGCGGGAATGACGATCCTTGGGTCCCGGGCTTAAATGTGAGCGTAACTCGGTATGAGCGGGCCGGGGCGGCCGGGCCGCCCGTTGAGCGGTGTCCCCTCGTTGAGCGGTGTCCCCTCGATGGCCGTGTCCCCTTGATGGCGGCGGCCCCTCGTTGGCCGCTTTCATTCCAAGGCTGGATCGACCGACAAAAAAAGGCGGCCGAAGCCGCCTTTTAGTCTCGAATCGCAATTGTGCCCGGACTACCTCACCAGGTTCACCACGGTGTCGAGCATGTTGTTTGCCGTGGTGATCGCCTTGGAGTTGGCGGTGTAGTCGGACTGGTAGATGATCATGTTTACCATCTGCTCGGCCAGGTCGACGTTGGAGCCCTCGAGGGCCCCCGCGATGACCTCCCCGGCCTGCGTGTTCGTTCCGCCGGCGTTGGTCACCGGGGTCCCGGCATCCGCGCCGGGAGTATACATGTTGCTGCCGTTCCTGATGAGGCCTTCCTGGTTGGGGAAGGTGGTCAGCATGAGCGTCCCGATCAGCACCCTCGTGCCGCCGCCGCTGGGGGTGCCGTAAATCTCGCCCGCATTGTTGATTTCGTAGCCCACGTAGGCGGGAGCGGCGGGATCGTCGACCTGGATGGGATTGCCGTCCGAGCCGAGCACCTCGTATCCGTTCATATTGGTGAGTTGTCCGGTGGCGTCGACCCGAAATGATCCGTCACGGGTATAAAGGGTGGTGTTGTTTGTGTCCCGCACGCTGAAGAAGCCGTTGCCCTGGATCATCGCATTCGACCAAGTGCCTGTGTGCACGGTGGGACCGGTGGTAAAGTCGGTTGCAACCCCAAGGAGCGAGGTGCCCGTGCCCTGGCTTTGCGGTTCGGCGGCCTGGGTGGCGTAGTAGCCGCTTACAAGGTCTCCGAAACGGGCGGTGCCCGATTTGAAACCGGTCGAATTCGCGTTGGCGATGTTGTCACTGACTATGGACAAAGCAGTCCCGAACGTGTCCAACCCGGTTACGGCCGTGAACATTGAATTGCTGATTCCCATTGTTGTTCTCCTTTCCGAAAGATATTGAAAAACTCGTTAAATCCTCGATAGTTATAAAAGACCAAAAAGGTTGGAAAGCTGCGCGGCCTCAGCGGCCTGCTCGGTCGAAGCGGCCGGCGTCGCTATCTCGAGGACGTCGGATACCGGGACCTTGGTCCCGGCGGCCCCCGACAGCACATAATAGGGGCTGGCGCCGTCCAGGCTGAGCGAGGCGACCGTACCGCTGACCGTCGTCCGGACGGCGGCGGTGTTGCCGCTTGTATCCACGCTCTGCACCTCAACCGAGTAGGCGCCCTCGGAAACCCGGTTGCCGCTCGAATCCTTTCCGTCCCATTCTATTTTGTAACTTCCGGCATCCTGGCTTCCCCTGCTTTCCGAATAGACCACGTTGCCGCTCGAATCCTTTATCGCAACCGTTACGTTCGCCGCGGCGGAGTCCAGCTTGTAGTTAAGCGCGCTCACGGAGTCGGTTTTCACATCGACCGCGCTCCTCTGCGCCGTTACGGATTTTCCGACCAGGGACGCCATTTCGGCGTTATTGATGGCGACCGAGTAGTCTTGAATGTTCTGGAGCAGCGTGGTTGCCTGCGTGAGCTTTTCGACACTCGAAAACTGGGCGAGCTGGGCGGCGAGCTGATACGATTCCAGCGGATTGGTCGGGTCCTGGTACTTGAGCTGGGTGAGAAACATCGTCATGAAGGAATTGGCGTCAAGGGCGTTTGCCGTAGTCGACTGGGTAGACGAAGTCGTGGTCGTTTGCGGTATCACGCCGGAGCCGAGCAGTCCCTGAACCGACCCACTTGTTGCCATCTCGAATCTCCTCGAAAGAACCTGGTTGCGGCTGTCTTTGCAGTTTCGCCGCCGTGTGTAGGAGCAAGAGCGATACCAGCGAGCGGCAACCGAACGTTTACATGTAAATACGATAACTTACCAAAACGGCCCAATCGCCTTGTCAAAAAATTCCGGCAAATTTTGCTGGTTTCCACATGCAGTTTTTTCCCGATCCCGGGAGGCGGGGAAATAATTACCGAGAAGAAAAGTGGGACCGATCGCGGTCGCCTACCGGCATTTTCCGAAAAATATGTCAAAACGTTGACCGCGCGCGGCACTCCCTTTGGCGTCTCCGTGTCCGGAAAAACTCCTCCGATTTAATGGCGGGCGAAGGGTCCGCCCGCTTGCGCAGGGCTTGCGGGGCCTTCCCCCCGCCACCCCGGGCCCCGCTGCCGGCATGCCTTCGTTCTGGCATGTTCATTGCTCAAGAAGATCGCCTGAACAACCCGGCGCGCGCCTGCGTGCCGGCACGAAATCCACGAGCAGCGGGAAAGGAGCCCTGATGCCTCCTGAAGTTGAACAGCCACAAGAGACCCCACAGCCAAAGGGATCGTCAAAAAAGAAGCTTCTGCTTCTCCTGGTCGTTTTCGTCCTGATGCTCGGAGGCGGCGGGGCCGGCGCTTACTTCAAGTTCTTCGCCCCCCACAAGGACATCGGGGAAAACGTCAAGGAAGAGGAAATCATCATCAAGGAAATGGAAACTTTCATCGTGAACCTGAGCGACCCCGGCGGAAAGCGCTTCCTCAAAATAACGATGAAGGCAAAGCTGAACTCTCAGCCGTGTCTGGTCGAATTCGGAGCGCGCAATTTCGAGATGAGGGACATCTGCCTGATGGTCCTGTCGGGCAAGGAAGTCGTGGACATAGCGACGCCGGAAGACAAGATCAACTTGAAACAGCAACTTGTCTCCGCCCTGAACCGCGCCCTGCGCAAAGGGCAGGTGCAGGACATCTATTTTACGGATTTTCTGATTCAGTAAAGGCGGGCAGTTCGCATTATGGAAAAGATCCTTTCCCAGGATGAAGTCGATGCCCTGTTAAAGGGACTATCGGACGGCGACATAGAGAATCCCAAGGAGGCGGCCGCGGAGGAGGTCGGGGATGTCCGGGCGTTCGACCTGACCAACCAGGACAGGATCGTGCGCGGGCGGATGCCCACCCTGGACATCATCAACGACCGGTTTGCAAAGCTTCACCGCATCTCGCTTTCCGGCGCCCTGCGCCGGATGCTCGACATCAATGTCTGCCAGGCCGAAATGATCAAATTCGGCGAATTCACCCGCACCCTGCCGGTACCCACCAGTTTGCACATACTCAAACCCGAACTCCTGCGCGGCCACGCGCTTTTCATGATCGAAAGCCGCCTCATCTTCAACCTGGTGGACTGTTTTTTCGGCGGATCGGGCCGGAGCAGCTACAAGATCGAGGGCCGGGACTTTACGAGCATTGAATACAAGGTCATCAACAAAGTGGTGAAAATGGCGCTCAACGACATGGACCAGGCGTGGGAACCGATCGCCCCCGTGACGTTCAACTTCGTGCGCTCGGAGGTGAACCCGCAGTTCGCGGCCATTATTCCTCCCACCGACGTGGCCATCGTCGTGCGCTTCGAGCTCGAAATGGACAGGCTGCTCGGGAGAATGGCCCTCGTGCTCCCCTATTCCACCATCGAACCGATCAGGACGAAGCTCTACGCGAGTTACCAAAGCGACCAGCTCGAAGTGGATTCCGAATGGGCCGGCCGGATGCGCAAACGCCTCCACGAGGTGACCGTCGAGGTTATGGTCGAGCTTGGGAAGACCCATCTCAAGGGGTCGGAACTGCTCGACATGGAAGTGGGCGATGTGATCATGCTCCAAAACGACGTAAAGAAGCCGCTCACCGTAAAGGTCCACGGCATCCCCAAATTCCGGGCCACTCCCGGGATTTGCCGGGGAAACCAGGCCTTCCAGGTATGCGAGGACATAGTCGGGGGCGAATGAGGCCGGACAGGCCCGCTCAGCCCGCCCACGGGAAAGGGACATCATGGACAGGGAAAACGCTCAATTTCCGACGCTGGAAAAGGGACAGGGACAAGGACACAAAAGCATGCGCGACCTGGATTTTCTGCTCGACATACCCCTCGAGATCTCGGTCGAACTCGGCCGCACCAAAATGCTGATAAACGACCTGCTCCAGCTCGGGCAGGGATCGGTGATCGAATTGAGCAAGCTAGCCGGGGAGCCCCTCGAGATCCTGATAAACCACAAGCTCGTGGCCAGGGGCGAAGCGGTCGTGGTGAACGAAAAGTTCGGCGTGCGGGTGACCGACATAATCAGCCAGACCGAGCGCCTCAAGCAGTTGGCGTGAGCGCGACGCGTGACACCCGATAACCGAGAGCCGACACCCGAGAAAGTCCTGCCATGGATTTCGGATTACAGTTACTGAGGCTCGCCGGGAGTCTCGCCCTCGTGCTGGCGCTTTTTTTCGCCCTCATGTACGGGCTGAAACGATGGGGGCGCCTGGTGCGAAAAACACCCGCGCAGCCGGCAATGGAGGTCGTGTCGAAGCATTCCTTCGGCCCCCGCCACCACCTTCTGCTGGTCAAAGTCCCCGGCGGGGGGAGTGTGCTCGTGGGCATCTCGCCACAGAACATGAGCGTTTTATCAACCTCGCTCGACCCGGCGAACCCCGGCGTCCCCGAGGCGAAAGTCGAGAATTTATGAGAAATCCCGCGGCAAATGATTCCGGAAGACCCGCCCGGTCCGCGCCGGGCCTCTTCCCGGCAGCCGTTCTCCTCTTCCTTCCCCTGCTCGCGTGCCTCGCTTTTCCGGAGGTGTGCTCCGCCGCCGGGCTGGACATTCCGGCCCTCCATTTCAATCTCGACGACGCAAAGGGCCCGCAGCAGATCGCGGGAATCCTGCAAATCGTCTTCTTGCTGACGGTCCTCTCGCTCGCGCCGGCAATCCTCATCCTCATGACCAGCTTCACGCGCCTCGCGATAGTGCTCTCGTTTCTGCGGCACGCGCTCGGGACCCAGCAGGCCCCGCCCAACCAGATCATTGTCGGACTGGCGCTCTTTCTCACCTTCTTCATCATGCAGCCCGTCTGGCAAAGGATTCACCAGGAAGCCATCATCCCCTACCAGCAGCAGAAGATTTCCAGCGAAGAGTTGATAGACCGCGGGGCGGCCCCTCTCAAGGAATTCATGCTCAAAAACACCCACAAGGGCGACCTTGCCCTTTTCGTCTCGATCTCCCAGAAGGAAAAACCGCAAAACGCCGAGTCCCTCCCGATCTCGACCGTGATACCGGCGTTTGTCATCAGCGAGCTGAAAACGGCCTTCCAGATCGGGTTCATGCTCTACATTCCCTTTATCATCCTGGATATGGTCGTATCGAGCATCCTGCTTTCCATGGGCATGATGATGCTGCCCCCGGTCATGATTTCGCTGCCGTTCAAGCTCATGCTGTTCATCCTGGTGGACGGCTGGAACCTGCTGATCGGTTCCCTGGTAAAAAGCTTTCAATAGGAAGGCCACGGAAATGACCTACGAGTTCCTCATCGGATTCAGCCGGCAGGCCCTGGAAACCACGCTCCTCGTGAGCCTTCCCGTGCTCGGGGTGAGCATGGTCGTCGGCCTGGTCATAAGCATATTTCAGTCCGTCACGCAGATCCAGGAGATGACGATCACCTTCGTCCCCAAGATCGTCGCGACCTTTCTCGCATTGCTGATTTTCGGCTCATGGATGCTCTCGAAGCTCGCCGAGTTCCTGCGCGAGGTGATCCTGAGCATTCCGACCCTGGTGGGATAATTCCTCGATGGGCATCAACGTTGACATGGCCGAAGTGGCGATTTTCCTCTCCATCCTGCTCCGGCTGAGCATCATCTTTTTCATGCTGCCCGTTTTCGGCGCCGCCGGGGTGCCCAGCAACGTCAAAGTCTGCACGGTAGCCGCCCTGAGCCTCATGCTCCTCCCCCTTATCAGGCAAAGCGTCCAGCCCCTTCCCCTCGAAGCGATGCAGCTTACCACCATCGTCGTCGGCGAGATCGTCTTCGGCATGGTCTTCGCGCTCTCGATGCTCTTCGTTCTCGCGGCCTTCGAGTTCGCCGGGGAACTGATAAGCTTCGAGATGGGGTTCGGGTTCTCCCAGGTGGCCGACCCGCAAACGGGCGCCCAGTTTACGATCCTGAGCGTCTGGGCGCAATTGCTCGCGCTCATGGTATTTTTCGCCCTGAACGGCCACCACATCGTATTGAAACTCATAATCGAGAGCTTTAAGAGCGTTCCCGTCGGGTCTTTCACGCTCGATTCCGCCCTTTTCGGCAAGGTCATCATGCTGTCCGGAATTCTCTTCGTGCTGGCTATCAAACTCGCCGCCCCGGTGATGACCGTGCTCATCCTCGCCCAACTCGGCATGGGCCTGATATCCAAGTTCGCCCCGCAAATCAATATCCTCGCCACGAGCTGGCCTTTGACCATCGGCCTCGGGATTCTCTTCCTGGGGCTGACGGTGGTGGTCTGGGGGGAAATGGCGAGTAAAAGCTTTGCCGAGCTTTTTCACTTTCTTGGAAACCTGTCCAAATAATTCTTTCCCGAGGTGATACGCGCCACGGATAAGGTAGCCGCCGCAAGGACTTTCCCTATCTTGACGGAGGCTATCGCCATGAGCAAACAAGTCCCACAGTGCGGCATCGACATTATCAAAGAATTTGAAGGGTATCATAAGGAACTCCCGGACGGCCGGGCGGCGGCCTACCCCGATCCCAAGAGCGGCTGGGAGCTTCCGACAATCGGATACGGCTCGACCCACTACCCCGATGGTAGTAAGGTGAAAAAGGGTGACATCATCACCCGGAAAAAGGCCGAGGCATGCCTGAGGTGGGAAGTGGAACAGGTTTGCGGACCGGCGCTGGAAAAGATCCCCACCTGGGAGCGGATGAACGACAACCGGCGGGGCGCTCTTTTCTCCTTCGCCTACAACCTGGGCGCGAATTTTTACGGCGGCAAAAATTTTCAGTCCATCACCAGGGTCTGCGATTCTCCCGACCGGTGGGGCGATAAGGAATGGATTGTCGAGCAATTCGTGAAGTACCGCAATCCCGGCAGCCCGGTCGAAGCCGGCCTGCGCCGCCGCAGAGAAGCCGAGGCCGAACTGTTTTGCACGCCGGTTGTGTGACTCTTGCCCGAGAAGTTTGGCGCCCATCCGCGTCATTCCGGCGAAAGCCGGAATCCAGCGGGTAGCCCGGATGGCTCGCTATTCGGGCCACCCGCCAAGTAACATTCCGAAGCGATCGAAGAGCTGGCCAACGCTATCAGGGAACTTGCAAAAAAAATTGACGGCCTCAGGTCTGATTAACAAATGTTTAAAGCAGCCACATTTTTTGCCGATTTACTCATTGGATACTCTGGATTACATATTGACTTACTCAATTTTTGGACTAAAAATGTACTTGGGAGTGGGGATAAAAGGGGAGCTTAAAATGTTCATCGAAGAACTCAATTTCTTCATTGAGAACCAAGATCAGCTTGTCCGAGAACACCGTGGCAAGGTCCTTGTCATTAAGGGGCGGAATGTTATCGGCGTTTATCCCAGCTCTCTTTCTGCGTACCTTGAGACTCAAAAGGAGCATGAACTCGGCTCCTTCATGATTCAGCTATGTTTACCGGGCCCTGAAGCTTACACGGTGAACATAAGCTCAAACATTCTGAGTTTCTGAAATAATGGCAAAACCTCCGACGGTTTTCCATGCGTGTACCACAAGATATCCTGGAATATCACTGCAAATAGTTACGGATCTCAAACTTTGCCCGGCTTACGATCCTGCAAATCCTCCTGTCTCCCCAGGCCCCTTTCATAGTACAAAGGCGATATGGGACACCGGTGCAACCCGAAGCGTGATCACTAATGATACCGCTCTGGCAATGGGGTTGACTCCTGTTGGTTCTGTAAGGATGAATCACGCCGGTGGAGCATGCGATTCAAATACCTACATGCTGAATTTTATCCTTCCGAACAATGTTACAATTACTGGTGTTCTGGCTAGCGAATGCGCCACAATCATCGGGGGAGTCGGTGCTCTGATCGGGATGGACATCATCGCCCGAGGTGATTTTGCCATTACCAATGTCCAAGGCAGCACCTGCATGACGTTCCGAATTCCATCGGTAGCGCCAATTGACTACGTCCTGGAGGCTAACAGGATAACATATGCTGGCGTTGCCAGGAACCATCCATGTCCATGTGGAAAGATAGACCCCTCAGGAAAACCTCTTAAATTCAAAATGTGCTGCCAGAAGAGCCTTGGATTAGATTGAGAACTTTTCTTCAATTTTCCCCTACCGTTTTTCCTCATTTTCCGTCAAAGTATTTTTGACGACATCCTAATTTTTACACCCTGCCGGCCACCTGTTAAACTTGCGAGAATGGAGTTATCGCGATTTCGGGGAGTTATTTATCTCATCCCCCTAATGTGGTTGGATCAGATATTCTTTAACACGAAGATCACGAGGGGTAAATAACACCTCGAAAACCGTCCATATTCTCCAAAATCACCCCTCCCAAATTTTTCTCTCGCGGGTGGCCCGGATAATCCTTATCCGGGGGCGCAAGCCCAAGAGGCAGTCGATTGGAATTGTCCATTTCTCGTAAGCCTCTTGCGCTTCGCGGGTGGCCCGGATAATCCTTATCCGGGGGCGGGAGCCCAAGAGGCGGTCGATTGGAAATGTCCATTTCTCGTAAACCGCGGGTGGCCCGGATAATCCTTATCCGGGGGCGCAAGCCCAAGAGGCGGTCGATTGGAATTGTCCATTTCTCGTAAGCCTCTTGCGCTTCGCGCACGGACACCGGCTGTCCGTGTCACCCATCAATTGCTCGAAACCTTCAGTGTTGCGGTTTGCCGGGGTTTTGTTTCTCCATTGAACCAGAGGGACACCGCATAGAGTTGCCCGCGGGTGGCCCGGATAATCCTTATCCGGGGGCGCAAGCCCAAGAGGCGGTCGATTGAAATTGCTCATTTCTCATAAGCCTCTTGCGCTTCGCGCACGGACAGAGGCTGTCCGTGTCACCCGTGGTAATCCTTATCCGGAGGCGTGAGCCCAAGAGGTATTCGGTTGAAATTGTTCATTTCTCGCAAGCCGCTTGCGCTTCGCGCACGGACACAGGCTGTCCGTGTCACCCGTGGATTTATCCTGCTGTCCGGCCCATACCGAAGCTGACAGAAGCGAGATACACAGAAGTGAGATGGCTACTATGAATTTGTACAAGGATTCCGGCCTCTTGTCTTCACAACCAAATGCCTACGCAGTAGATATCTTGGGTGTTCTCGATGTCTCAGTCTTTGTCCTTCGGTTTCCATTCCTTCGCCAGACGTTTTGCCTCTGCGATTTGATGGCGGCTCATCCTTTTAGCGACATTGTCTTTCCACGATATGGCTGCAGTGACTCCTTGTCTGGCCGCTAAATCGAGCCACATGTAAGCCTGTACAAAATTCCGATTTACACCTAACCCATTGAGGTACATGAAACCCAGCTTTTCCTGTGCATTAGCAAATCCTTTACCTGCCGCCTTTGAATACCATTTCATTGCCTCGGTAAAGTCTCGCGGCACGCGCTTGCCTCGGAAGTAGATGTCTCCCATTTCACATTGTGACACAGCGTAACCCTGCTCGGCCGCCTTGCGGAACCACTTCCTAGCTTCGACATAGTCCTGTGGCACTCCACGGGCCTTCTCGTACATCACTCCAAGGCAATTCTGCGCCTCAGCATTTCCCTGTTCTGCCTCGGCTTCGAACTCTTTGTAAGCAGTAGTGTAATCGCCTTTTTCATAAGCCGCCTTACCTTCCTCAATACCAGCAAAGGTAATTGGGATTTGGTAAACAATTGCGGCAAAGCAGAAAAGCAAGGGAATAAGTACCAAACATCTTTTGGGCATGGCACCACTCCATCATTGAAAGGCAAAGCAAAAAAGGGAATGGTGACAGATTACAGCAGAAGCACACTCCACGCGGGTGGCCCGGATAATCCTTATCCGGGAGCGGGAGCCCAAGAGGCCGTCGATTGGAAATGTCCATTTCTCGTAAACCGCGGGTGGCGCGGGCAACTCGTTGCCGGTGCCACCCGCGTATTATGGAAACTATAACATTGGGTCATACAGAGACTTGACCCCTTTCCATCGTTTCGAGCACGGTTTCGAACTATTCAAGGCAACCTGGCCTAAGTCAATGCCATTGCTTGGGGGGGCGGACCCCTGTGCAAGTCTATTTAGCTGAGTATGGGTTCCATGCATCCAGTCGTATGTTAATGTAGAATGTCAATACATTTAGCCATTAGAATCTCGTCATGTTGTTTGGGGTCAATTGCTCGAAACCTTCAGTGTTGCGGTTTGCCGGGGTTTTGTTTCTCCATTGAACCAGAGGGACACCGCATAGAGTTGCCCGCCGTCGTCGCTGTCGGTTATTTCGATCTCCACCCAGGTCATGGGCTTGCTGTCAATCCAGGTGCCGGAATTTACGTAGATCGTGTCCACCTCGCCTGAGTGGTATTGAAACGCGGCTTGGTGAGTGTGACCGAACACGATAATTCTCGGGGTGAAGGGATATTTGTCCCGCAGGTATGCAGGCATTTCGAATATGAGGTTCGCCGCGCCGCTGAGGTGGCCGAGGTCATCCCAAACCGCTTCAGGTTGGGAAACTCGATTCTGACGGACAGGCCATAGGCTGTATATTTGGTCGTAGATCAAGGAAACTGTCAGCACCCGTGGGTCCGTGAGAAAGGCATCCGTGTCGTTCATGGTAAACTTGTTCCACGGCCACACCTCGCACCACAGAGCGATGGCATCGAATACGCCGATTATGAAAACGTCGCTGAATACTCCCCGCGGGGGGGTGAGCTTTGGCCGTGAACCCGCGGCTTGTTTAGGCTGCGTCTTGACGAACCGGTCCAGCAGGTCCGGAGTCGTGACCACCTCTCCGGATGCAACGGACTTGGTGGCCGCCATTCTGGAGATGAAATACCCCATGGGCAGGTGGCTTCCGGGGTGGCTCCACGTGTCGGGTGCGTTGAACATTGTGTAGCGATGACCGTGCTCCGCCCAGATGACCTGATTTTTGGCGTAGGCCCCCATTCCCGGCGACTGGGAGACAATCTGGAGGCCCGGGAAAGTGGCCGCCAGGATTGCTTTGTTCTCATCTTCAAAGGAGAGCATGTCGTGGTTGCCGGTCACATAGGTGACCTTGATGTCGGGATTGGCGCAGAGTTCTTGCAGGGCGGCAACGATCGCCGTGTTGTTGCCGGCCGTCAGCACGTCGGTAAAGGTATTGGGAGTGTTCTTCACCGGTGCGACCCACTCGTCCACCAGGTCTCCAAGAATGACCACCTCGGCCACATCGGCTCGACTTGCCACATCCGAGATGAACTTGGCCAGGTCGTCCGCATGGTCCACCAGCCAGGAGTAGCTTGCATCAACGTTCATGTGCAGGTCGCTGATGAAAATGATCTTGTTTCTCTCCGCTGCCCCGGACACCTGGGCTGCAAACAGGATGGCGGCAAACAAAACAGCAAATAGGACCCTACTGGCCATGTGATTCCTCCCGGTGATGAGAAATTGATTTCTTTCACTCCTGAAACGGCGTCGCGCGGTCGATTCCGCCAAGCTCATTTGTCCGCGGGTGGCCCGGATAATCCTTATCCGGGGGCGCAAGCCCAAGAGGCGGTCGATTGGAAATGTCCATTTCTCGTAAACCTCTTGCGCTTCGAGCCCGGATAACGAGTATCCGAGCCACCCGCGTGACCTTCGTGATCTCCGTACTCTTCGTACTCTTCGTACTCTTCGTGGTTGGATCAGGTCTTTTTTAACACGAAGGACACGAAGCGCACGAAGGGTAAATTAGGTAAATAGGTAAACAGCACCTCGAAGCCCGTCCATATTCTCCAAAAACACCCCTCACGCGCGGGTGGCCCGGATAATCCTTATCCGGGGGCGGGAGCCCAAGAGGCGTTCGATTGGAATTGTCCATTTCTCTTAAGCCTCTTGCGCTTCGCGCCCGGATAACGAGTATCCGGGCCACCCGCCAACAGAATTCATGTATATAACCCATCAACTTCGTCCTTCTTAATATATTTCAAGGTCTTGTGAGCTATATAGGTCCCTATAGGAACCGCTAACAGCATAAGGTAAAGATAACTCTTGAAGAGGATCAACCCCCAGCGCTTTTTAGATGCAATTCCAGCCGCCACAACGGAATGAAGGATAAGCATCAAAATAATAAACAGGATAAAGTCAGAATCAAACCTCTGATCTCTAGTGACACTATACAGTAATCCAAATCCTAGAATACATGAACAGATCAGAGCCAGTGTGAAATATTTCAATGGCCTCGGTAACCTCATCTTGTCCGTTATCATTACAACGCTCCTTGCACTCCTTGTATAGCCCCGCTGGTGGTCCGGATAACGAGTATCCGGCCCTCCTTCGTGATCTTCGTGCTCTTCGTGGTTGGATCAGGTCTTTTTTAACACGAAGAGCACGAAGACAACGAAGGGTAAATAACACCTCGAAGCCGCCCCATATTCTTCCGAAATCACCCCTCCCGAATTTTTCTCTCCCGATTTGGAACACTTCCCGCAATAGCCTTCCCCAACGGCATTCCCATGCAGGGCATGGGAAGGGACCGCGTATTCCGGCGTACCGGGTCCCTCCGCGATCTCCGCGTCTCCGCGGTGGAGGCCGGCCCGCTGGATCGAAGGCATCCGGGGGCGCTCGCGGCCGGGGCTTTGGGGGCGGAGGCGGAAGCGCTGTCCGGCCAAAAAATTGACCGACGAAACATTTTTGACGTTAAACGAGAGCGAGGAGCATTTTGGCGGCCACCACCCAGGAGAGGACCGAGCAACCGACCGGAAAGCGCATCACCCAGTCGCGGGAGCGCGGGCAGATACCCAAGAGCCGCGACCTCACCGCGGTGGGCGTGCTCCTGCTCGGGAGCCTGGGGGTCTATTTCAGCAGCGGGCTGATCCTGGACCGCTTTCGCCAGTTGCTCGAAACGACATGGACACGGGAATCGTTCACCGTTCCCGGCTATTTCGCCACGTCGGGATTTTCCACGAGCGTCGTCATTTCGCTCTTTGCCATGATCACCCCCTCGGTGCTCGTCATGCTCGCGACGGCGATCCTTTTCAACATGGTCCAGATGAAGGGCTTCATCTTTTCCTTTAAAGCGCTCAGGGTCGGCCTTTCCAATCTCAACCCCGGCGCCGGCCTTAAGCGCATGGTGTCGCTGCGCTCGCTTACCGAACTGGTCAAGTCCTGCCTCAAGCTGCTCGTTGTCACCTATGCGGTGTATTCGGTGATGTGGCCCGAGCGCGCCGCCCTGGCCGAGCTTTCGGGCAGGGAGGTCGCCGAATCGATGAGCGTGATGGGCATGCTCGGCCTCAGGATTATCATCCGGGTGGCGGGGTTCATGTTCGCCCTGAGCCTTCTCGATTTCCTGTACCAGAAGTGGCAGACCAACAAAGACATGATGATGACGCGCCAGGAGGTGAAGGAGGAACAGAAACAAAGCGAGGGGAACCCGCAGATTAAATCGAGGATCCGCTCGATCCAGCGCGCGCTTGCAAGGCAGCGGATGCTGACCAAAATACCCAAGGCGAGCGTCATCATCACCAACCCCACGCACTACGCGGTGGTCCTTCTCTATAAACCCGGAATGGAAGCGCCCCTGCTGGTCGCCAAGGGGATGGATTTCATCGCCCGCAAGATCATCGGCATCGGCAGGAAGCACGGCGTTCCCATCATTGAGAACCCTCCTTTGGCACGTGCTTTGTATAAACAGGTTAAACTCGACGAGACCATCCCTGTGGCTCTCTATCGGGCAGTGGCGAAAATCCTGGCATATATCTATCAACAGAAACAGTCATCGCGGCGGAACCAGAATGGCTAATGCGGCTGCAGCACCCAATCTTCTGATGCAACGGCTCAAAGGGGCCACCGACAGCGACGCCATCATGGGCATCGGGGTCGTCTCGGTTCTCTCCGTCATGCTTTTGCCGCTGCCGGGCAGTTTCCTTGACATTCTCCTGGTCATAAACATCTCCTCGGGGCTGGTGATCCTGCTCACCGCCATCTACAGCTATAAGCCGCTCGATTTCGTGGTCTTCCCCTCGCTGCTCCTGATAACCACCCTCTTCCGCATAGCGCTGAACGTCGCCGCCACCCGGCTCGTCCTTCTCCACGGGCACGAGGGCGCCCAGGCGGCCGGCCACATAATTCACGCCTTCGGCAGCTTCGTCGTGGGCGGCAACTACGTGGTGGGCTTCGTCATCTTCGTGATCCTCGTGTTGGTCAATTTCATGGTCATCACCAAGGGGACCGAGCGCATCTCGGAGGTGGCCGCGCGCTTCACCCTGGACGCCATGCCCGGAAAGCAGATGAGCATCGACGCCGACCTCAACACGGGCATGATCGACGACCGGGAAGCGCGCAAGCGGCGCGAGACGATCCGCCAGGAGGCGGATTTCTACGGCACGATGGACGGCGCGAGCAAGTTCGTGCGCGGCGACGCCATAGCCGGCATCCTCATCACGATCATCAACATCCTGGGCGGGCTCGCCATAGGGGTCCTCCAGAACGGACTGCCGGTGGGCGAGGCGCTCAAAACCTACACCCTGCTGACAGTGGGCGACGGTCTCGTTTCGCAGATACCCGCCCTGGTCATATCCACCTCGGCGGGCATCCTGGTGAGCCGGGCGGCCTCGGACATGGGCATGGGCGCGGCCTTCGGGAAACAGTTCAGCCTGCACCCAAAGCCCCTCTCGATCACGGGCATCGTGCTCTACTGCCTGTGCGTGGTGCCGGGATTTCCCGTGTTTCCGCTCTTCCTCGTCGGATCGGTCCTGCTCGGGATTTCGATTTCGGTATCGAGGCAGCGCGCAAAGGATGCGGCCCTCGGTCCCGAGGCGGGAGAACCTGGACTCGAACCCCTCGCGGACAGCTCCGACATCCCTCCCCCGCTCGATGTCCTCGAACTCGAACTGGGCTACGGGCTGATCCCGCTGGTCGACGAATCGCAAAACGGCGACCTCCTGCCCCGGATCAAGGCCATCCGGCAGCAACTCGCCCTCGAATTCGGCTTCCTCGTCCCGGCCCTGCACGTGCGGGACAACCTCCAGCTCAAGCCCTCCGAATACAGGCTCCTTCTCAAGGGCAACCCGGTCGGAAAGGGCGAGATAATGGTCGGACACTACCTGGCCCTGAGCGCGGGCGAGATGAGCGTCGACATCAAGGGCATCCCGACCAAGGACCCGGCGTTCGACCTGCCGGCCGTCTGGATTCCCGAGAACAGGAAAGATGAAGCCGTGAGGGCCGGCTACACCGTGATCGACCCCTCGACCGTGGTCGCCACGCATTTGACGGAGCTGTTCAAAAAATTCGCGGACCAGATGCTCACGCGCCAGTCCGTCCAGCAACTGCTCGACAGCCTTGCCCTCCAGCAGCCCAAACTCATCGATGAGCTGGTGCCCAACCCGCTCTCGACCGGGGTGATCCAGAAGGTGCTCCAGAACCTCATCCGCGAATCGGTCTCGATCCGCGACATGCAAACGATCTGCGAGACCCTGACCGACTACGCGATACTCACCAAGGACGCGGACCTTCTGACCGAATACGTCCGCCAGGCCCTCGCGCGCACCATCACGCGCCCCTACGAGACCGAGGACCAGACGTTCCCGGTCCTCTCGCTCCAGCAGGGGCTCGAAGAAAAACTTACGCGGGGAATCCAGAAATCCGAGCACGGGGTTTTTCTCAGCCTCGAACCCGGGTTCCTCCAGCAGTTCATCCAGGCCACGAGCAATGAAGCGAAGCGCGTGGTGGGCCTGGGATACCACCCGGTCCTGCTCTGTTCTCCCGTTATCAGGCGGCACCTGAGGAAGCTCCTCGAGAGGTTTTTGCCCGACGTTGCCGTCATCAGCCACAGCGAGCTGAGCAATTCACTCGAAATCCGCTCGGTCGGAATCATCAGGATGGAACATGCAAGTTAAGACTTTCAGGGCCTCGACGATGGACAGGGCGCTGGCCCAGGTGAAAAAAGAGCTGGGACCGGACGCCATAATCCTGAGCAGCAGGCAGATTGCATCGAGTTCCGGGGAAGCGGGCTTCGAGGTGAGCGCGGCGCTCGACCGGCAGCCCGGCCCGGCGCCCGCTCAGCCCGCCGCCCCGAGGGAATGCGTGTCCGCCGAGATGCAAAGCGACATCCAGGAGATAAAGGGCTTCCTCTCGCTCCTTATTTCATCGAAGGACTATTTCACCCAGCTCCAGATGAAACAGCCGGTGGCCGAGATTTACCACTCGCTCCTGGTGCGCGGGTTCGACGAAAAACAGGTCTACCTGCTTCTCAACCGGGCGGCCTCGGAACTCAACGGAGGCGGGGGCGACATGAACCGCCTCTTCGACGCCTTTTGCGCCCAGATGCTCTCGCGCATGAAGTTTTCCAAACCGTTTCGCAACCTCTCCCATTCGAGCGGCTCGGGGAGCGTCTTTTCCTTCGTCGGGCCCACCGGCGTGGGCAAGACGACGACCCTGGCCAAGCTGGCGGCCTACCTCAAGATCAAGCGCCAGTTCGACATCGGGATCATCTCGATCGACACCTACCGCATAGGAGCGGTCGATCAGCTTCAGACCTACGCAAACATACTCGAAATTCCTTTCAGCGTCGCCCAGAGCAAGGCCGAGTTCGACAAGGCGCGCCGGGAGTTCAGCCATTTCGACCTCATCCTGGTGGACACCACGGGCAGGAATTTTCTCAACCGCGAACACGTGGGCCACCTTCGCTCGATTTTCGAAGACGGCCGCAAGACCTCTCACTTTCTCGTTTTGAGTTCCACGGCAAAAGACGAGGACCTCAAACAGACCATTCTCCATTTCCGCGACATTGACATACACAGCCTCATTTTCACGAAACTCGACGAAACCATCCACCACGGCTGCATGCTCAACCAGCTTCTCCGGTTCGACTACCCGCTGGCCTACATGGGCACGGGCCAGCGCGTCCCGGAAGACATCGAACAGGCAACCCAGAAACGGATTCTCTCGTTTTTGCTCCCGATCAGGAATCAGAACGCATAAAAGGGGATTAAGATGGACCAGGCGGTAGGACTCAGGAGGAAGGGTAACGGCGAACTCAAGCAGGGCGGCTACGTTGCCAAGGTCGGGCCGGCGCTGAAAAAACCCGTCAGGGTCATGGCGGTAAGCAGCGGAAAGGGCGGCGTCGGAAAGAGCAACGTGGTCATCAACCTTGCGGTGGCCTTCGACCGGCTCGGCCTCAAGGTCCTCATAATGGACGCCGACCTCGGGCTGGCCAATATCGACGTCCTGCTCGGCCTCGCCCCCAAGTACAACCTGAGCCACGTGCTCAACGGGCAGAAAAAGATCGAGGAAGTGCTGGTAAAGGGACCCGGGCTGGTGAAAATCATGCCCGCCAGTTCCGGCGTCCAGGAACTCACCAAGCTCACCGACGAGCAGAAACTCCTCCTGCTCGAACTGCTCGACGGGCTCGAAGCCGACATCGACATTCTCCTGATCGACACGAGCGCCGGAATCTCGGACACGGTGCTCTACTTCAATCTCGCGGCCCACGAAAAGATCGTCGTCGTGACCCCCGAGCCGACCTCCCTTACCGATGCCTACGCCCTCATAAAGGTGCTCTACACCAAGTACGGGGAACGCCATTTCCGCATCCTCGTGAACGCGTCCCCCAGCGAGTCGGCGGGGAAATCCATCTTCTCCAAGATCAGCAAGGTGGCCGATCACTTCCTCGACGGACTCTCGCTCGATTACATCGGCACCATCCCCCACGACGTGGCGGTGACCAGGGCGGTGCTCCAGCAAAAGGCCCTGCTCGAATTGTTTCCCCAGACACCCGCCGCCCAGGCTTTCATGATTGTGGCGCAAACTATCAAGAGAACGCAACCCACCGTCAACCAGGGCTCGATTCAGTTTTTCTGGAAACGGCTGCTCAACGTTTAAAGGGCATCATATGGAACCGAGTTATCCGGTACGTAGAAATCCGTATCTCAACCAGGGAATCGAGAGCTGCGTCGGCCAGACCGACAAGGAGCGGACGATCCTCGAACACAGCGACCTGGTGAAATACATCGCCCTGAGGCTTATTTCGCGCCTGCCCGACCACATTGCGGTCGACGACCTGATAAGCGCCGGGGTCCTGGGGCTGATCGACGCGATCGAGAAGTACGATTCGGGCCAGGGAATACCCTTCGAGTACTATGCGAAGATACGCATCAAGGGGGCCATGCTGGACGAGATCCGCGCGATGGACTGGGTGCCGAGGTCTCTTCGGCAGAAAAGCGGCCAGTTGGAGAGGGCATGCGCCGGCCTCGAGCAGAGGCTCGGGCGCGATCCCACCGAGGAAGAAATAGCGGGGGAGTTGCGGGTGAGCATCGACGAATTTCACAAATTGCTCGACGAAACCAAAGGCATATCCTTCCTGCCCGAAAACATCCACGAGGTCATTCGGGAAAACCGGGAATCCCATGCGCTCGCCTCGGGCTCCGAGGAACTATTCGACAGCGCCTACCGGCATGAGATTCAAAAGCACCTGGCCGAGGCGATCGGCGGCCTCGCCGAAAAGGAGCAGCTCGTGCTCTCGCTCTATTATTACGACGAGCTGACCATGAAAGAGATCGGGATGACCCTGGGATACACCGAATCGCGGATTTCGCAGATTCACACGAAGGCCGTCATCAAGCTCAAGACCAGGCTCGCCAAGAAACTGAGGCCCGATGACCTGCCGGGGTTCATTGCCCAGAACGAGTTGAGGGCGCATCAGCCCAAACGCGCGCAGCACGCCGCGGCCATGAAGTAGCCGGCTCGAAGGGGTAGCGGATGGCGGAACTGAGAAAAAAGGAGCTCAAGCGCGAACCGGGCCCGCCGGCCGAGGAGAAAAGGGACCGGCTCGACGCCGATACCCCGGCCGTGGACCGGCGGCGCGTCACGTCCGAGGCCGCGGCGGAGGCCGACGCCGATGCGGGGGAAGCGCCCGGGCAGCCTGAACATCCCTGGGATGCTCCGGACCCGGAGGCTGCCGAACCGGTGGCCGGGCGCGGCCGGACCCGCAAGGTTCTCCTCGTCGCAATACCGGCCCTCAGCCTCGCGTTGATCGCCTCGGGGCTCTTCTACTTCAATTTCGACGGCGCACGGAATTTCATCGGAAATGCGGCCGCGAGGCTTGAACCCGTGAGCTCGCTCACACGCCCGGTCCCCATTCCGGATTACCGCGAGATGCTTGATTTTCTCGTCCTGAATGAATCCGAGGAGCAAAAGACGATCACCTCCTTCAGGCTTGAGTTCGCCTTCCACAGCCCCTCGCGCTATCAAAACTTCAAGGAGAGGAACGTCGTCTTTCGCGATACCGTCTACTCCTTTCTCCAACAGCAGAACGCGACGAGAAACACTTCCCGGAACTGGCAGACCCTGGTGGAAAAGGACCTGCTCGACTACATCCGGGTGACGCTGCCCCAGAGCCGGTCGGACGCCATCCGGCTGACCCAGGTCGAAAATCTCTGAAAGGCGCTCCCAGCATGGAAGATCTCCTCAATCTATTCGGAACCCAACCCAATCTCGGCGGCATTCTGCAGATCGGCCTGGACATCGTGATCCTCGGAACACTCGCGGCGCTTCTGGCCGGAAAGAGGAGGAAGGTTTCGCTCAAAGACGAGGCGGTTATCGAATCATTCGGAAAGATAATCGAGGAGGCCGGGGTGATTTCACGCGAGTTCGAGGCGAATCTCGCCCAACGCCAGGAGCTTATCCGGGACATAACGGCCAGGCTCGACCAACGCCTGCAGGAAGCCCAGGACCTTTGCGCGCGCCTCGAACGGCTCGAACGCACGGGCGCGGAGAGCCTCAAGGCCCTGTCCGAGGCGGCGGAGGCCCCGATGACCGGCCGCCACGCCTCAAGAAACGATCATCAGAAAGTTCTCATTCTTGCCAAAAAAGGGATGAACCCAACCGAAATAGCAAAGAGCCTCAAGAAACCTCTCGGCGAAGTCGAGCTGATCCTGAATTTGCAGAAAATCGCATCGTAGCCCCGCCGGGGGTGGTTGCCTTTTTCCGTAAAAAGGCGTATTGGCTATTGATAACAGTTGGTTCGGTATTTTTCGAGTTATCCCGGAACTGATCTTTCGCCCCACCTGGAACGGTTCTCACGTAGCTCCTGAAGTAGCGCGCCCCGAAACTCACAAAAACCTAAAGGATGTAAAACAATGGCGGAAGGTCGTGTGAAGTGGTTTAACGACGGAAAAGGTTTTGGATTCATTGCATCGGACTGCGGGAAGGAACTCTTCGTGCATCACACCTCGATCGAGGGCAGCGGCTTCAAGAGCCTCCAGGAAGGCGAGCGCGTAAGCTTCGAGGAGGAAGCCGGACCAAAAGGCCCGAAAGCGATCAACGTGAGAAAGCTTTAATTCCCGATAGCGGCACGGCGACGCATTCGCGTCGTTTCAATGCACCCCGGGCCGGGCGGCAACATAACCCGGCACGTGCGGCGCAACCCGAGCCGGGCGACAACAAGACCCGAGACATGCGCTACAGCCTGAGCCGGGCGGCAACAACACCCGACACCGAAATCGAACATCCCCGAGGGCCGGAGTAAAATCCCGCCCTCTCGTTTTTTCCCGCCGAGGCAAATCGGTTTCGATCTTATACGGCCCGGAAGCTGTCCGTAAATATCCCGTTAACCGTGAGCACAGCCTTACGGGGTGCTGTCCAGTCACATACTACGGCTTACCCGTGCAAATGAAGCTTGGCTCGGGTCGTCAAAACCGTTGGGTCGCCAAAACCGTCATTCCCGCAACGTTTTTGGGCGGGAATCCAGTATCTTTTCGGTCTGTTTCGCAAAGCGGAACGCTGGATTCCCGCCCAAAAACGTTGCGGGAATGACGATCCGTGGGTCCTGAGGGATGGATTATGTTTGTGTGCTGAATCGACTGTGATGTATGTATGCAAACTTGGGAACTGGAATGACGAGCTTGGGAACGGGAGTGACGATCAACCTTTTCGAAGTGGATTCCTCAGATGAGTAGTGATCCTTTTACCATATCGGTTCATTTGCTGGTGGCGATGGTCGCGGGCGGGCTGATGGGACTCGAACGCAGCTATAATGGACACTCCGCCGGTTTCCGTACGCATACCCTCGTTTGTATGGCCTCAAGCCTTCTCATGCTGGTTACGATTTACCAAAAAGAATGGTTCTCACAGGCGCTCATCGAGACTGTGAGAATCGATCCGACGCGCATGGCGCAGGGAATAATGACGGGCATCGGTTTCCTCGGCGCGGGCGTTATCATGAAAGAGGGGCTGTCGGTTCGCGGTCTGACCACCGCGGCCTCGATCTGGATTACAGCGGCGATCGGCATTCTGGCGGGCATCGGGTTCTACAGTGCCGTTGTCATCGGATCGGTTTTGACCCTTGGGACTTTGACTGTTTTTCGCTGGATCGAGTCAAAACTCCCGACCCTCATCTACGCCCAGTGTTCACTCCGCGTCGACTGCGGCGCACCGATGCCCGAAAAGGACTTGAGAGACCTTCTGGCCCAACACGGATTTGATATCGTCAGCATCAGCTATGCGTTACTGCGGGAAGAAGGCCGGTGCTTCAAATACGACATGATGATCAGCACCCGGAAGCCGCTGCACTTTGAGCGGCTCTCTCAAGAATTGTCAACACTCGAGTCGGTCCGTGACTTTCGCATTTCCCTGACCGGCGACTGAAAAATAGACGGGTTCCAGACTTCCGGCCTGCCTTGCGGCATCTTTATTTCAGTCAAAAAGTTTGTTGGAGAGTCAGGATATCTCGGGACTTATTTGTATCATAGTTACTCTCCCGCACGGCTGCGTTCATTGCTGAAAGCTTTTGCAGCAGCTCTTCTCCCGGATGACGACAAAAAGAGCCGCCAGCCCGGTGTTTCGCTGATGTTGCAACAGACGCCGCGATTGCGAAAGATCCCTCCTGAAAGAAAATGATAAGCCAACCTTAGTTCCGACCTCCGGCCAAAAAAGACGTCCCTTGCCGGCAGGCTGGAAAGCCCGCCCCACGACGATGAGTCGCCCCATTCGCCTTTAGGCGACAGCATTGAGGCTCGTACCCCCGATCAACCGAGGGCGTCGGGACCAATTCAGCACCGCCTCGCGCCACAGGAATCCGGCACGCAATTTCTGATGCGATTAATTATTCTTCCATAATACATCGCTACCTGCTAATATGGCGCGATAGTTTACCGGAATTCCCAAAAACATGCGCTCAAACGCTAATTCATGCCCTGCTATGCCGATACCCGGCTAATACGCTAAAATCCGGAGTTCCTGGATCGGGACGACGTATCGCGTCCTGCCCGCGGGGACCTGATTTTGCCGGCCGACTCGTATCGGGCACGAGCGGAAGTGCGCCAAAAACCCGAAGTAAGGATGGATTCATGACGCGATGCCGGCCTTTCCGAAAGACCCATGCTGAACGCCTTGTCCTGGTTGTCCTGTTGGTCCTTTCATTTACGAGTTTTGACAGACCCCTCCACGCCCTGACGGCTTCGGTCGGGGAGCCGTCCAGGGGAAGGTTGGTCAACGGCGTCCAATTCCCGTCGGGATTGGCCGCCTGCAGGCTGGGAAACGAACAGCGCAGCTACGCCGCCCCCGAAGTGGTGGGGGCGCTGCTCGCCGCGCTGGAAAGCTTTGAAGAAACCTATCCCCATTCCTGTGATGTCTTCATCGGCGATTTCTCGCGCAAGGACGGCGGGCGGCTGGGCGGGCACGAATCCCATCAAAACGGACGCGATGTGGATATGGGTCTTTTCGCCACCGGCAATGTCCCCCTGGGCCGCTTTGTTTCCATGAACTCCAGGATGCTCGATGCTCCCAAGACATGGCGCATGATTGAGTGCCTGCTCGCCACGCAGCGCGTCCAGGTCATTTTCCTGGACAGGAGCATCCAGGAGCCCCTCCACAAGTACGCTCTGAGTCAGGGCCGCAAAGCGGATTATCTCTCGAAGGTCTTCAGGGATGCGGGGGGCGGGGGAGGAAGGGAAGGGATCATACAGCACGCGCCGAACCATCGCAACCACATGCACATACGGTTCCTCGCCCCATGGTCGACCCTCGCGGGACAGCTCAAGGCAATGGGTCCCGAGCAGCACGCGATCATAGAAACCGCGCAACAGTCCTGCCTGCCCCACCAGGCCGTCCCCGACGCCTGGCAAAACGGCAAAGACTCGCCCCGACCGGCGCAAGTCTCGGGATTTCGGCCCAGGGGCCTTTGTAAATTCAACGGACTTTCCGTCTGGAGGCCAAGCCCCAATGCGGGAGGGGCGCACGGTCATCCGCAGGCGCGGGGCTGAACCGGAATCTGCAGGGCCGGCACGGGCTTATCGTCCCCGCGCCCAGCATTGTCCGGTTAGGAACTTGCATGCGCCGGTGGCCCCGCCCTGAAAGGGCTTCATATTCCAGCCCAGGGTCAGTCTCGCTTTTCGCGGGACGCCACCCTGGGAACGGAAGGCCACAAGATTCATACCCTGAAGGGGTTACATACCGGCAAAGATGCGGGATTCGCGGGAGCAATCGCCGTCATGTCCCGCCTTTATGTAGCCCCTTCAGGGCATCATCACCGGGGGGTGCGCATCACCCAGGGTGGCGTCCCGCGAAGCGCGAGACTGACCCTGGGCTGAGTTATTTAGCCCCGTTGGGGCGCAAGAGCATGTCGAGTGCAAAAACTTAACCGGACAATGCTGCCCCGCGCCCCATAAAAAAACCCGGCCGGCGCGATTAGCGCCGACCGGGCTCTATTTCATTTTCGAGATGCGGCCAGCCGCACCCGCTCTCCAACTTTCGTCGAGAGAGAAATCTTCACATTCCGCGGAAAAACAGGAGCATGAGTGCAAAGTTGATTCGGGATGAGCGTTTCACAACTCCACGCGCTCGCCGTCCCGAACCGGCCCCCTAGTACGGGCGCCGACCTCCGCCACCACCGCCACCGCCT
>JBAQYM010000100.1:0-25276 GCA_049300095.1 Syntrophobacteraceae bacterium | reverse complement strand
GCCGTCACGGCCGCCGCCGTCGCGCCCTCCACGATTGCCGCCTATTCTGTCACCACTACGCCCGCCGTCGCGTCCAGTACGGCCACCGGAGCCAACACGCCCGCCGTCGTCGCGCCCTCCACGATTGCCGCCGATTCTATCCCCACTACGGCCACCGTCACGTCCAGTGCGGCCACCGGAGCCAACACGCCCTCCGCCGTCACGCCCTCCGTCGTCACGTTCTCCACGATTGCCGCCGATTCTATCCCCACTGCGACCGCCGTCGCGTCCAGTACGGCCACCGGAGCCAACACGCCCTCCGCCGTCACGGCCGCCGCCGTCGCGCCCTCCACGATTGCCGCCTATTCTGTCACCACTACGCCCGCCACCGTCACCTTGTCCGCGATTGCCGGCCCGTCCCATAGAGCTGCTCTCGGACCCGCGCGGAGGGTCGGATCGCCCGCCCGAGGCCTTAGCAACCTTGTCGGCAGACGGTTGGCTCCCCTGCCCGGACCCTGATGCTTTATTGGAATGCGTCGATTTGCCCTGGCCGGGAGGACAATCGCCGCTGCCGGAAGAACTCCCACCGCCACCGCTACCACCGCCGCTACTGCCTCCACCTCCGCCGCCACTACCGCCTCCACCCGGCGGCTTTGGCGGAGGATTAAAGGTCTCGGATGGACCTTCGATGCCGCTCGCCCAGTTGATCTGCAATCCCGAGGGGGGTGTGTTGTACGTTTTTATCCCGCCGCTCGCCGTGAGTACGGTAAGGCTCCCGCTCTCGGGGTCCCATCCATAGCCGGTTACGTTGTTAATCACCTGGGGCGGAGGCGGAGTTGGTGGGGGTGGCGGAGGCGGAGGCGGAGGCGGAGGCGGTGGCGGGGGGGAGGGCTGGACCACCTGCACCGGCCCCTTTGGAGGGCTGGGAGCGGTCAGATAGATAAGCGGCCCGAGAAAGGCGCGAATATCGGTGGCCAGTGAGTCTCCCGGTTGAGTCTGATAGAGGGTCCTCCAATCCGGGTCCTCCGGTGGAGGAAACGGTTGCCCCCAGGCGCCGTCCTTCATCCCGGGACCGGCAATAATTGTTGCACACAAGGCCATTGCCGGTATCAAGAGTCTCCACCGCCGCGATCGCAATGACTTTTTCATCGGTTCCCTCCCCGCTTTGAAGGATTCCATTCCGGATGCCGGCGACCATTGCCTCTACCCCGGTAAATTTCTGAAAGCCACGGGCCAAGACACCTGGAACGCTTTGGCAGGTTCGTCTATATTGGTTACTTCTTCCTTCCGGACTTCTTCTTGAGCTCCGTGATAAACTCGGGATCGGGGTCGAAGTCCAGTTCCTCGGCTTTATGAACATCCTCCCAGGCCTTGCCGAATTCCCCCTTGGCGGCGTATGCCATGGCGCGGTCGCTGTACGTTCCGCCGTCCTCGGGGGCCAGTTCCAGGGCTTTGGTCCCATCGGCTATGGCCGGATCGTACCGGCCGGTCGAAAAGTAGGCGTTGGCCCGGTAGTTATAGGCGCCGGGGTCCTTGGGGTCCAACTCGATGGCTTTCGTACAGTCGGCGATCGCGTTTTCGTATTGGCCCGCCGCGTTGTGGGCCCCGGCCCTCAGTACGTAGGCCCAGGCTTCCGTCGGCCCCAGGTCCACCACACGGGTGTAGTCCTCGATGGCCTTTTCATAATTCTCCATCGCCTCCCAGCTCATTCCGCGATTTGCGATGGCGGCCGAGCTATCGGGTTTTATCTCGATGGCGCGGGAGAAGTCCTCGATCGCCTTCTCGTACTCCTCCAATCTGTGGTAGGCCATGCCGCGATTCTTGAGCACCTCGGGGTCTCCCGGAGTGAATTCCAGTACCTTCGTGTAGTCGGCCGCGGCCTCTTCGAAGCGTTCCGCCCCGAACAGCGCGTATGCCCGCGCTCCCCAGGTCCAGGAGTCTTGCGGGTCAAGCTCCAACGCAACCGTGAAGTCGTCGATGGTGCTGTCGATATCTTCGGCCAATGCAAAGGCCAATGCCCGGTACTTGTATGCCCCGGCGAAATCGGGAGTGATATCGATTACCTCGGTGAGGTCATCTATCGCGGGATCGGCCTGGCGTTTGGCGATATAGAGCAATCCCCGTGAGTAGTAGGCGTCGGCGTCGTCCGGGTCGATCTTGACGGCCTCGGTAAAATCCGCAATGGCCTGGTCCGGCTGGCGCAGGCCCTGGTAGGCCTTACCCCGGTTCCTGTGGTCATCGCCCACCCCGGGGTGGATCTGAATGGCTTTCGAATAGTCGGCGACGGCCTGTTCATACTGACCCCTGGCGAGATAAGCGCTCCCCCGGATGCTGTAGGCCGTTGCCGAGCCGGGGTCAAGCTCGATGGCCCGGTCGAGATCGGCGATCGCCCGCTCGTAATCGCCCTTTGCGACATAGACCGCGGCCCGGTTGGTGTAAGCGACGGGGAACTTTGGATTGATTTCGATGGCTTTATCCAAATCGGGCAGGGCATTTTCAACCTGGCCGCTCTCGTTGTAGACCATCCCTCTGGCCGCGTAAGCCCTGAAGTTTACCGGGTCCTTCTCGATTGCCCTGGAGAAGGCCGCAACGGCCAGATCGTGCCGCCCTTCATTGAAATGCCCGAGCCCCTCTTCGAAGTAAGCCTCGGAAGACCCCGGTACGGGCTCATCGGCCCCCGCCCGCGAGACGGTCCAAAACAGGGAGGCAAACAGCAGGATCGCGACAACGGCTTTCTTCATATCCGTCCCTTCCTTTCATGGCCTTGGTGCTCGATGCAAAATCTGAATATTTCCGGGTGAGATAAGCGTAAAGCGGGTAAAACGTCGGTCCTGATATCTTTAGATAATTACACGGAACCGCGGGGTGTTTCTTCCATTGAAAAGCACAAAATATCAGTAAAATGGTCGAGGCGGCCGCGGGAGTCTTGCGCGCAATCTCGAAAACCGGCCGCGCCCCGGAAGCATCCGTCGAGATTCCACTTACTTATTATTGACGTGAAAATATCTTAAATGTCTACAATTCACCAAATAAAATTTCGCCCGGGCAAAAATACGGCAGAATCCTGATACCCTGCCGTGGCATAAAGTTTAAGCATCGGCCGAATGGGTTATCCGAAAGTTCAAAACGTATTCTTAATTGATATTTTATATCTATTAATATCGAGTTGCGATCAAGGAGTCGCCATTTACAGGCGGAGCACCTGATTTGAGCGGTTCGCTCCACAGACCGGCGTCATTCCGGCGAAAGCCGGTATCCAGCGGGTACCCTGCGGGGACTCTTATCTGACTTCAAAGTCAGAATTCTGCGTTCAAACAGGCCAAAGGCCGGCGGTTCCGCAGAATTCCGGCTTTTGTATGAAACACTTAGGGTGTTTCATTCTTGATTGTGACTGTATCACAGTCATGACCGTTCGCCGGAATGACGATCCGACTTCATCGGCAAAATAATCGCTCAATTCAGGTATGCGTTTTGTGATTTCAGCGGGCGCGGGTCGGTACGTAGGCAGGGACTTTGCATTTTTGGGCGGCCTTCACGAGGGATGTGTCCTGTGTGGAGAGGGGCAGATCAAGCCTCATGGCAAGGTCCAGGTAGGAAGCGTCATAGGTTGAAAGCCGGTGTTCCCGCGCGAGCGAAACGATCTCCTTGAGCATCCGCTCGGGGGTTTCCTGTTCTACCGCGATGGGCAAACCGCCCAAAAGCTCGAGAAAGCGGACGACTGAAGCCTGGCTGAGACGCTTCTTCCTTTCCGCGACAAGCAGGACGTTGCCCACCTCTAAAGGCCATATGGCGGGTACAAAGGCCTCCCCGGCCTCGAGGCTTTCGAGGACAGCCTCCGCGTAGCTGTTTCCCTCATCCTCGAAACACCACGACATGACGACCGAATTATCAACGACAAACCGGGCGGACATCAGCACCTTCCTTCCTCGATCATATCGCGAATGGAAAGCCCGCCGAGGCGGTTACCGCTTCGAAAGCGTTTCAACTGGTCGATGATGTCGCGCACGGGCGTCCTCTTCGAGGCATTGGCGGGTTGCAGGGTCGCCACAGGCACGCCGTGCTTTGTGATCGTTATCTTCTCACCCTTGGCGACACGCTCCAGGAGTTGGGTGAGGTGAGTTTTCGCCTCATAAGCTCCTACTGTTTCCATAAAACACCTCCAGATAAACCAGTCTACTACCAGTCTAATATCTACCACACAAAAAAACAAGCTGATTTTTCATCCGGAGGCGGGATGCATTTAGGAATAAACTTCGCAAGAGATCGGCAAACCATCGGAAACGCCGGACGACCTTTCAGGGCCGCACGGAACCTCCTGTCCTGTCGAACCCGGATACAAGTATCCGGGGCACCCGCCACGCCGCCGAGGACTTTTACACAACGCTGCCGCAGGAGCACTGCGTGGTTCGACTCCACCTTCAGCCCTCTGTTATATGGTCGCCTCGTCGAAGTGCTGGCCCACCCGTGGCGACAATGCAAGACACTCCCTCAATACCAAAATGGAATTCCTTAGCAGATGCTCTGTCCTTGGAGTATCCTCGTGTGCCTCTATACTGTACTTGCCACCATGAAACAGGTTATTCCTAACGGACCTCACCATCCGGAGGATAAAGCCTATGTCTGTTTCGTGTCGGGGACGGACCGGAGTTTCCCAAGCGATGCCCCACCCGCCAGCATCGTGAATGATCACCTGCTTGTTGGGGGGAAAGCCGAAAAGGTACTCACAAGCTTGTCGAAGTTGCTCCGATCGAACCTGCGAGAAGACTCCTCGCAATGAAACTGCGAAGCTATCCCAGTCCGGCTTGGCATCAGGAGGGCATCTCGAATCAAACTTCCCTCGATTGGGTTTCTTGAAAAACCCGCTCACCTTCAGGGCGTACTCAAATCGAGAAAATGTAAGAATGAAATCGAGGAGTAATTCCTTGTCGACTCTCGTTTGATAGCTCGCCATTCGGGCACCTATCCCTCATTCCCACGCGGAGCATGGGAACGAGAAATAAACCCCGTGCGCGTAGCGCAAGAGAGTAGCAATTATCAAGCCCTCCCGTCTATCGCTATCTCATCGAACGCAACCGCCTGATTCTTTCCTCTATTGGTGGATGGGTGCTGAACAAGCTTGCCAGGCTCTTTCCCGACAGCGGGTTTACAATGAACATGTGAGCCGTTGAGGGATTGGCATCCATTGGCATTCGTTCGGACGCCATAGCCAGCTTTTCCAGGGCGCGGGCAAGTCCTTCGGGATTATGCGCAAGGTGTGCGCCCGTTTCATCGGCGAGATATTCGCGGCTTCTGGATATGGCCAGTTGTATCAAAGTGGCCGCAATCGGGGCGAGTATCGCCGTGACAATTAGTCCCAGGAAGCCTCCGCCCCGGTCCTCGCCGTCGCTTCGACCACCGCCGAAAATGGCCGCCCATTGCGCCATGTGCGCCAAAATCATCACCGCGCCCGCCAAAGTAGCCGCAATCGAACTTACGAGAATATCACGATTCTTGACGTGCCCGAGTTCGTGGGCCAGCACCCCCTTGACCTCGTCGGGGGTGAGTATGCGCATTATCCCCTCGGTTACGGCAATCACCGCGTTCTCGGGATTTCTTCCGGTCGCGAAGGCGTTGGGCGTTTCTTCGGCGATGAGGTAAATCCGGGGCATTGGAAGTCGCGCCTCGGCGGCGAGCTCGCGCACTATCCTGTAGAGCCCGGGGTTTTGGTGCTCCTCGATCGGCTGGGCGTGGTACATGGCGAGCACGATTTTATCCGAGAACCAGTAGCTCCCCATATTCATCGCGAATGCCAGTATAAAGGCGATGACCATCCCCTGCCTGCCGCCCATCATGTTGCCGATCCAGACGATCAGGACCGTCAGCAGCGCGAGGAGAATTGTCGTTCGAATTCTGCTGTCCATCTTTTTGTCCTCCAGTGGCGGGTAGGCGCGCTGGTTCTTTGTCCCGGCGTAAAGCGGGACCGTTCGCTTCGCGGCCTCCGTGTTCTCAGTGCTTTTCGTGGTAAAACGGGTCGCGGTTCAACCACGAAGGGCACGAAGATGGAGTCGTCAGTCAATCACGGGGCGCCGGATCAGTCGTCCCTGCGGACGAAGACCTTCTGGGCGCCGGAGTCGGTGGTGCATTCCCTGGGAACGACCAGCCTCAGGACGCCCTTTTTCAACTCGGCCTGTATCGCATCGGGGCGAATGGGGCAGGGGAGCTTGAAAATGCGCGAAAAAGGGCCGCGCGGCCGCTCGGTCCCAAGCGCCTTGCCTTCGGGGGAGTCCTCCCGCCTGGATCCGGACACCCTCAGGACGTCCGCCCCGCACTCGACTTCGAGGTCCTGTTCGAGCACTCCGGGCAGATCGAGGGTGTAAATCAACTCTTTTCCGGTATCGATGATGTCGGCCCGGGGCGTCCATACCTCAGAGGGCGTCTCGGGCTCCGCCTCGCCGGCCTTCACATCGAAGTTGCGCAGGAAAAGCTCTTCCATGCGCTCTTTCATTGCCTTGAGTTCCTCGATGAAAGAGTTTTTCGCGCCTTCCGCCACGGCATCTTCCCCCATTTGGCGTGATATGGGATAATTGACCAAACTCAAACTTTAATTAGTAATCACGCTAAAGCTAAAAAACAAGACAGCATATGTCAAGAGGCCGTATTATACGGACTTGTCGGCATCTTCAAAGACATCATTGAAGATCCCCTCGGCCTGCTGGGCGCGTTACCCAACGGCTACTCGAGGATGGAGACCACGTGGGACGGGTCAGGGCGAAATCCACACTGGGAAAGTCGGTTGATTGTTCCGATAAAATAGCGGGCTTATACCGGGTCAAATGGTGACTCGGGCCGGACATTGCGGATTGACATCGGTAACGTTTGTGTTACTTTAAGTCATGACGATAACTATCCTGGAATATCTGGACGAAAGAGGGGTCTCGGCCTTCGATCAATGGTTCGAAGAGTTGAATGCCGCGGCTGCCGCAAAGGTTGCGGCCTCCCTTTATCGGGTGGAACAGGGAAATTTGTCCAGGGTCAAGGGAGTTGGCGGTGGTATCTTCGAGTACAAGATCGATTTTGGTCCCGGCTATCGGATTTATTTTGGCAAGGATGGAGAAGAGTTAATCATCCTGCTCGGAGGCGGATCAAAAAAGCGGCAGGCTGCGGACATAGAGGCCGCCCTTTCTCGCTGGAAAGATTACAAGAGGCGAAAACGCCAAGAGGTGACCCAATGACACTCACACGAGAATTTCGAACTACCCTCCTTGTACGTGCCCAACGTGACGCAGACTTTCGACGGGCAATTCTCAAGGAGGGGATCGATACCCTTTTGGCTGGTGACGTAAATACAGGCAAAGCCATCCTGCGCGACTACATCAATGCGGCGGTCGGCTTCGCAGAGTTGGCGGATGCCATTCATATTCCGGCCAAAAGCCTCATGCGTATGTTTGGGCCAAAGGGCAACCCGCGTGCGGACAACTTATTCAATGTCATCCAGCACCTGCAAGACCGGGAGGGGATCCGCCTGGAAGTGACTCAACGTTAGTTTGAGCGGCAAACAGGCAGGCACAAGGTTGAAGAGAAGATTCTGGACCTCTCCTAATCCACACCTCGGGGGGGATACTCTATGATTGAAACCACCGGGGAGGGGGCAGGGGTGTATTTCCACACCACAGTCAGGTTGAGACGATCCTTCAACACGAAAAGCCATCGACCTGCCGCGGGCGGCAAAGCTTCAACAGATAAATTCTCCGGGCTCGTCCGGGCTCAAGGCCCTGGATCCGGGCTGTGGAAACGGGGCTCAGACCATCCAGTCGGCAAAGCATCCGGACGGGACCATCGTGGCGGTCGACAACCATGAGCCGCACCTGACCGAGCTCAGGCGGCGTGCTGCTGCGGAGGGCGTTTCAGACAAGATCCGCACCTGCCTGGGCGATATGCGCGACTTCACTATGGGTGAGAAAGTCATCGATCTGATCTGGTCGGAGGGGGCGCTCTTTGCCGGGGCCCTGGTTCGATACCAGGTCGTTCCCTCCCGCCGGCAGCGAAGGGGATATTCATGGTCACCGCCGAATGCTTCATCGCCGCGGGACTTTTAGTGGGGGTCCGCACGCTTTTTCGGGAGCGATTCAACGCAACCACCCCGTTCCGGCAGGTGCTTGGGGCCGACGCCTATGGCGCTTACCTGGTGCATGTACCACTCGTGGTCGGCCTTCAGTATGCTAACATGGGAATTCCGGCCGTGCCCGCGCAGAAGTTTCTGCTCGTCACGTTGATCGGGACCCCAGTTTCCTTCCTGGTTTCCCATTACCTTCTCAAGATACCCGGGGCCAGGCGGGCGCTGTAGCCCAATGGCTCGACCCACCGGATTCCTAAACGGGCAGCCGATTTGGCGGGAAGCCAAACCCCGCCCGTTACGGAGGATATCGTCTGTCCATGCACGGGGAGATTTGCGATCTCGCCGCACCATTGGTCGAGAATGGCCGTTTTGATGCAAGACAATCCCGGGTCGGCAAGAATCGGATAAGCTTTTCCAAAATCCCTTATCGCCCCGGAGACGCAAAGGCATCAGCTCACCGTTTTTAAAGGGCGTTGAAGCGGTTGTTCCATGCGGTCTATGATTCAAGTGCGTCGGGCGCAAGCTTCCAGATTCCACCATCCTTTATGGCCAGTCCCTTCTTTTCGAGTTCAGGCGCCAACCGGCGGATTCGGCTTTCGTGAAGCCCTTTCTTCCTGGCAAGGCTCCGTGGGGTTTCAGTAAAACGCATCCTGGCTATGTAATAGTCGTAATACTTCGAGAGGTAACGGTCTTCCATGGCCGCCGCGAGGACGTCCAGTTTCCTTCCGTTGACCAGTACTTCCCGGTAGCCTGAATGCAAGGCGTGGATGAGGATAGCGCGAAGCGTTTCAATCCCGGTCAGTTGCTCGTCGCCATCAAAGCCTTCACCGGTCACATGTTGGTATGCATTGGAACTATCCGTCCAGATTCTGTACTCCTTAAGCGCCATGGCGGACTCCCCGTGGATGATATGGTTGTCTCCGGGACTTGGACCCAACATTAGCGCAGCGCGGCCGCATTGCAAGGTGAAATCGCAACGAGAATCTCGGGTGAGCGGAGGGAGAGACCCGGCCTCCGTTCAAGTTCGCCTGCCGCCACTGCCGCTGCCGCTCCGGGTCGGCAATTATGAGCGGGGGGCAACCGGAGCGGACCGCGGCGCGCTGGTACTGGCCGCGCGCTCGCCGGGATCGGACGCCGCGGGATACATCTCCCCGTTGCTTCAAAAATACGATTGAAGCGACCATTCTATGCTTGAATCTCACCGCAATTTCCACCAATGTGGACCCGCGGGGCCACCGTTCCAGCTATCCTCGACATCGTTTTTCGCGGCAATTCTTTTCTCCCGGAACGGTTCAGTGCAATTCGGCGCTACGATGCAAGCCCCGGTGGTTTGAGTCGAGCCCGAAGGGACTGTCCCGCCCTTAAAGAACCATGTGCGGAAACACCGCACGCCGGGAATATCTGTGCGGGCGGGTGGTCGGATAGTCGGCCACCCGGCGTCCCGTGGTTTGACACAGGGTTACATGAGGGAATTCCCCCCCCAACACAGACGGCATCATGACGCTGCGCCATGTGGGGCGTATAGCGACCGGGCAGAAGGAGATCATGCAATGGTGGTGAACTTCAGGAACAGAGATGGGTGGCGCAAGCTTTTACCGGGAATAATGATCGTTGGGATTCTGGCGGGTTGTGCCGGCTTCAACGGCCGGAACATGTCCGCCGGCGTGCCCGAGCTCAGACCGGGCGTTCTCGCGGGCTATCTATCGGCTAAAGGTCTCCCGAACAGCCTTGCCTTGCTTCCGCCTCCCCCCGCCACAGGCTCTGCCGCCCTGGCCCTCGACGAGGAGATCAGCCGCAGGAGTTTCGCTCTACGAGATACACCGCGCTGGTTGATTGCCGCTTCCGACGCCGATCTGTCCTTTCCGCACGCGGCCGGATCATTTTCCTGCGCGCTGAACGCCACGGTCAGCGAAGCGGATACGCCGCGTTTGTACCTGCTGCTGCGCCGGACCATGACCGACCTTGGCCTTTCAACGCACGCCGCCAAGAATCATTACAAGCGCACGCGTCCGTTTGTGGAGAACAAAGAGCCCATTTGCACCCCGAATAAAAAAGAAGAACTTGAGCACAATGGTTCTTATCCCTCCGGGCATACCACAATCGGTTGGGGTTGGGCGCTTATTCTCGCGGAGATTTCGCCGGAGCAGACCGACGCAATCCTGCGACGGGGCCTGGCCTTTGGAGAGAGTCGCAATGCATGCAACGTGCATTGGCACAGCGACGTCGTGCAGGGTCATACAATAGCGGCTGCCACCGTGGCCCGACTGCATGCCGACCCGGCGTTTCGCGCCGACCTGGAAGCCGCCGGGGCCGAACTCGCCGCCGTCCGCAAACAAGGCCTGAAACCCACGCGCGATTGCGGCGCGGAAGCCGCGGCACTGGCCATACAACCCTCACTGGCTCAATGAGCGGCGAATCAATTCATCCCGGCCGCCTCCTTTACAGAGGACTCGCCCGGTTCACTCCGCCGGTCGGTCCTGGTCCTCCAGGACCTTCGATATCGCGTGCAGGAATGTGCCAAGCACGAGCGACAGGACGGGACCAATCCCGCCGAAATTGAGAAGATTCGTCAATGCGTGGTTCCAAACCAGCCACACAACGGCGGTCCAGCATGAGACCCCCAAGAGTATTCCTGGAACAGCCCGAAGCGGAAAATGATAACTCATGCCAAGTATCCTGGGCAGGGAGATTTCCCGTTGAAGACCCTGAACCACTTGTTCCTTTTTCATAACAACTCCTTGAATTCCTGCCGGGACACTTGTGTGGAGTGGACCGGCAGGATGCCGCAACGCGTTTAACGCTCCCGAAAGTCTTAGAAGTGGTACCCGATAACCGTACTGAAAACCAGGCTGGCGCTCTCATGGGTTATCGGACTTCTCTCCGCGTCGTCAAGCAACAGCTTCGCACCCGCGTTCGTCATGACAAACCAGTGACGATTGAGCGAGTAGGTGGCATTCAGGCCAACCGTAACATCCTTGACACCAGCCCCGGCATTGAAGACAGGATAACCGGACCGAGCCGACTGCTGTGGCGAAACTCCGAAAAAGGTTTCCATATAATTGTCGTCCGCCCAGGTAATGCCGACCCCGGGAGCCAGCGTGAGCCTGTTCGTGGGATGAAGGGGGAGGGACAGTCCCAGGTTGAGCAAAAGGCCGTCATTCTGCTCGCCGGTAAACTTGGTGATTGACGCGCGGAAGGATACCGGTCCCAGCATGTACGAGCCGAAAGCGCGAATGCCGAGGGCCGCGTCAATGTCTCCAAGACCGCGCAGGCTGTCGTCGGCGCCATACAGGTCTGTTCCGAAGAAGTCGGCGCCATCTTCCCTGCGTCCCGGATTATAGGTAAGCCCCGCGCCAAGTCGATAATTCGAGCCCCGCCAGACATTAACATTCAGTCCGTCAGTTCCTAAGGATATGATGTCGCGCCAGGTTACACTGACAGAGGGAAGGGGGTAGACGACATACTTATCGCTTCCTTCATATCTAGGGCCGACCATCATGCCCGCCCCAAGTTTTATGTCCCATTCCCCGTGCCGCCCCGCTTGCTCCCCGACTTCTCCATTGATCGGCAAATTTCCCGGCTCCACGTTCTCTCCCGCCAAGCAGGTACTCGCCAAAACCACCGAAAGGATACCCGCAAGAAGGATCTCTCCAACCCCCTTTTTCATTCGAATCTCCCCTGTTTTGAATTTTCCGAAGAACGCCAACTACGTAACAGCAACAGTCTTGAGGAATAAGAGGCCAAGAATATAACTTGGCTCGGAGAACATTGATTTCTACGGACTCTCCGAATGCCGACAAGTGCATCGATGCTTCCAGGAGCCCACACTTCTTCCACTCCGCAATGAGACGAAGCCGCAGCTCATCGAGCGACTCCGCCTAATCTCGCTGAAATTATGCTGTTATATTCTTAATCCACCTTTTTGGCGGGTTGGGTAAAAATACCCATCTTCGCCATGGCGATCACACTTGGGTTCTGCCTGATGCCGCGAGGATCGAAGGCATAGATGTCGTCCAGACTCGTCCGGCCCAAAATGGAAAAATCTTCGGCTGCACAGACAGATATGGCAGGAACAAGGAGTAAGATGGTAAATAGAAAGACCCATTTGAAACATTCCATTCACCCCTCACCCATTTACTGCTTTTCGATTAGATGCGCTCTGCGCCGCATGTAATCATCTCTCATGGCAACATAGGGGTCGAGCGAATCAGCCTTTAATTTCTCATAATGAGCTAAAGCGGACGGACTGCTATTAAGGCCCCTCTCGGCTGAAACGACAAAGCGAACCCACTGGTCGGCAGGAATCCAGATTAAGGGTTCCATTACGCGGTCGGGCCCAGAGCCGACAAGGTCCCTCCCGTTAGAAGCTCCGAGGATCGGCATCATCAGGAAGGGGCCGGGTCCGGCGCCCCAAACGCCAAGCGTCTGCCCGAAGTCCGCTGCGTGGCCGGAGAGGCCAAATTTAGTTTGGGCAACATCGAAAAGGCCCCCAATGCCAATGGAAGAATTTACGCCGAAACGGGCCATTTCGGTCCCCGCTTGCCGCAATTTGCCTTGGAGTGCAGAGTTAATAAAGCGAGAGGGGAAAGCAAGATTATGGAAACCATTATCGATTGACTTGCGAACCCTGCCCGGCACAACGGTTGAATATGCTTTAGCTACTGGCTTGAGCACTCGAAGATAGACGACGTCATTAAACTTGAAAACCTTTCTGTTAAACCCCTCATAGGGATCATATACCTGGTGCGCCTGGGCCGGTGATACTTCCGGTCCGATTGCCTCTTCCGTAGTGGCAAACGCAATGTTTGATCCCGGAGTGCAAGTAACGAGCGAAGAAAACAAAAAAATGACAACCAAAAACGAAATTGCCCCGATCTGAAAACCTTTGCCGCTTCTCATCTGGATTGACTCCTCTCACAGGTCACTGCTTTTTTACATAGGATTAAGAAGATTAACAGGTTTGACAGAGCCGCCCCGGACTCGATCCGGGGAGTACAGAAACTGCGAGAACCAGTCCCCGCTCCTCGCTCCCCACTCGCGGCTTCCATCCGCTATTCATTTCCCTGCTCTTTCAAGAGACTGCTGTGAGAACAGATCATCCGGAAAGTGCGTGTGGCATTGAACGCTCTTGAGCAGATACTGCGTCTTGTCGCCTGTTTTTTTGTACTCCATAAGACCCTCGTAAAAGCGGGAACCCCAATTGTTAGTAAATTGAGTACTCAATCAATTATACCACAAAAACCAACTCCCCTTCCGTCAACCATCTTCTACGCGATAATGCCCGTCAATAGCATCTCAAGGGCTTTCTGGATCGTTTCCTGAAGGTTGCCTTTACTTCCGAGCATCTTACATTTCCGATAGTTTGCATTGAAAATGCCGATGAATGTAATTGCCGCGCTTTGGGTGTCTAAATCTTCCCTGAAGACCTTCTTTGCCTTCCCTTCTTCGAAAAGACCTTCCAGAAACATCAGCTTTTCCAATAGCCACTGTGCTTCCACTTCACTGTCTATGATCATTGCCGGAACGTGCCTCGTGAGGATTTCGTTCAGTTCCGGATTCTCCTCGGCTCTCTGGACCATACTTCTTCCAAAGAGCCTCAACTTCTCTACGGGGTCGGTCTGCTCAGAGATTTCCGCTAAGGCGTCCTTCCAGCTGTCAGTTTCCTCTACGCCCTCAAGAACTATCGTCCAAAACAACTTCCTTTTGTTCTCGAAGTAGTGGAAGATGATGCCCTGAGACACACCGGCTTCCTTTGCTATGTTTGCTGTGCTGGTCCTGTCGAAACCATGCTGAGCGAAAAGTCGCATTGCCGCTTCGACAATCCGCCTGCGGGTTTCTTCCGAGCGTTCACTGCGGTTGGGCCATTTCTGCCTGTTCTTTATCATCGTCTCCACTTTCGGCGAGCTTTCTCACGCATAAAGGAGAAGAATACGGGCTCAATAATATTGATTGATTACTCAATCAACAATCTAGTCGCCTGGCTGCCGCGTGTCAAGAGTTTTCAGCGAGGCCGCATGAGATGGCAGGAAATCGTCTTCGCCCAGGCCTGGCAGTCGACCTCCAGGAGAACGAGCGGACAGCCCCGTGCACTTTCCCCGGGGCATAAGACCCGCTCCCGTTCTCGTTTCCCACCTCACTCGTCAGGGGCTGTCCCAGGATGGCTTTACAGGACAGACCGGCGGAGTGAACCGGGCGAGTCCTCTGTAGATGTTCAAACAAGAAGATTTGATGGATTTGATGAATTTGATGGCCGTTGTCCTTGAGATAATCCCGGCGGCATCGATTCCAAGGGAGCGAAGGGTCCTTATAAGGGCATCACGGTCGGACCTGCTTGCGCCCGGCTCGTGCTTTACTCGCCGACCCGGAGAGGCATTCCGTGGACTTCAGCAAATCCTGCCCATTCCTTGAAGCATATTTTGAACAGGTACATCCAAGCGCAGGTCCATAGTATCCAGGCCTGTGTTGTGGGGTCCGACCCGGCTCGGCAAAATGGCAGGTAAATTTGAAGTGGCGCGGCTTGATGTCCCTGAACGGTCCATCTTCACCCTGTTGGATCACCGAGCCATGGCAAGGGGTAGCCGCTTTTCGGCGATCGCCGCAAAAAGCTTGCGCAGGACGGACGATTTGTCGAAGTCATCCGTGGCGATCACCCGCAGGACTACGTCCGTGAGGGCGACCGCATTCGCTTCCCATCGCTTTCCTTTGGAAAGGGAAGCCAAGTCGCCAAAAACATCTCCTTCGGACAACTGAGTTATCAGATGTCCTTTTTCATCTTCAATCCCGACTTTGCCCTTCGCCAGGTAGTACAGCCCGTTGGGCTCGTCGCCCGTTCGGATGATCGCCTCGCCCTCCTTCACCCAGACTATCCGGAAATACTTCTCCCAGCGCGTGTCTTCAACAAGGGCGTGGTAGATCTCATTGTCGATGGCCCTGAACAGTTCCCGCGGAAGCCTCAGAAGCCTGATGCCCGTGGAACCCCCCTGTTTTTCATCGATCTTCATGCCCGCGGCGTCGAAATCGTCCGAAGGGTAGGGGTTCTCGCGGATGTAGTCGAGTATGCGCAGAGTGGCCATATCGGTTTCCCCGGTCAGCTCGTGGAAGAGTTGTATGGCCTTTTCCAGTTTTGCCACGGCGCATGGAAAATTGGGCGCGATGTTTCTCCGTGTGTTTCCGAGAAAACGCTCGACCCCTTCGTTTTTGAGCTGAATGAACTCCATCAGCTTTTGTTCGCTGATCTTGTCCGGACACCTGTGGATACCGGGTTTGTAGATCGAATAGACGTGGATGGGATGATCGAAATTCTTTGGCGTCACCTTTGCGATGCTCACGATATACTTGAGATCGTGGTCCTGCGCCCATGCGATGTCGCGGTCCATGAGGATGGTGGCGCCGAAGTAGGCGCACAGGCTTTCCAGCCTCGCGGCAGCCGCGAAGGACCTTCCGAACTTCAAGGAAAACTTGCCGAATTGCGCTTCCGCGATTTCCCCGGCAAAAATCCCGATGCGCGTGAATGGGAGCTGCCGCAGCTCGACGGCTTTGGCGATGTCTACGGCAACTCGCAGGGCGCGTCTGCATTTCTCTTTTCCGCCCTCCCCCGGCCTGCGCTCGAAGATGGCCTGGGCGCCGTCCCCCGAGGCGGGCTCAAACTCATGAGCGCCTCCGTCTCCTCGCATAATCATGGTTTGCAGCGTCTGATGATAGCCGACAATGAAGTCCCGGATCTGTTCAGGGGCCATATGCTCGATGCGTTTCGCATACTGCTCCATGTCCGTTAACAGAACGGCGACATCTCTTGCCGGATTGTCCGGCCCGGCCTTTGCCATCACGACAGCCCCCTCGGTACTTGGGTCGTGGTTCACGATCTGCGGCGCATCCTCTCTGGAATTTCTCCCCTCACGGCCTCCTGTCGGCTTGGGCGTGTCCCCCCGTCTCCCCGGCCTCCAATCGAGCCGAGCGTGTGGAAATTGTCCGCCCTGAAGATTCACCGCAGTTTACACCGACATTAACCCCGGTAACAGAGCGATCCGCAAAGGAGGTTCGAGTGCATAATATTTTAACGGGACTGTCGGCATCTTTTCTCCCGCCGGCGCTCATTGAAAAATGACCTCCGGCGTGTCTACAAGAAATCCGGACTCAATCCCGGGCAGTGCTACATACCTCTATTCGGTCAAAAACACGAATAGGACAACAAAATAGAGGATTTTGAGCAGGCCCTGGGCAACCTCCCGGGCAGCGGTTGTCAAACAGGAAATATATTTAACAATAAGTGAAGCGCTCGGTGTGGACCGCCCTTCGTTTCTTTTTCCCTTGATAAACATTAATGTTATGCCATAATATTATGGCATGGAGGATGTGTTATGGCCAAAGTCACTCAACGCAATTTTCATGTGCCTTTGCCTGAGGCTCTCTACGACCGCCTCAGGAAAGAAGCTGAACAATCCGGGGAATCTGCCACGGAAATAGCCAGACATGCCATTGCCGGATATTTGGAGAAAAGGCGGCGGGATGCCATCCACTCTGCCATAGTGAACTATGCCAAGCGGCATGCGGGAACAATGGTTGATTTGGATGACGAACTGGAGGCTGCATCTTCGGAGCGCCTCGCCACCGGCGAAGAGGATGCCAAGTGAGGCGCGGTGATGTCTGTTGGGCTGATATTATACCGCGTTCCGGCTCGGAGCAAGTGGGTAGGAGGCCTGTCATTATCGTCTCCCACGATGCCTTCAACGAGGTCCCCGGTTGGCGTTCAGTAATAGTGGTCCCTATAGCCACATCGGCAGCCCAGGCGAAGCGCGGTCCAACAGCGGTCTATCTTCCAAAGGGAGTAGCCGGACTGAAGAAGGACAGCATCGCGCTATGCCACCAAATCACTACGCTGGATCGCGGGAAAATCACTGAACAGATCGGCGCTCTTTCTCTTGGTACCCTGAAAGAAGTCGAACATGGAATAAGGGCCGCCATTGATCTTTCGTAGGCGCCTTGAGCAAGAAGCATAAAATCTACCACTGTATAGAACTTCTTCCGGAGTTGGCCGCCTGGATTGTAACATTCTTCACATTATATCAAATATCTGTAGATTCAAATCAATAAATGATAGTATCCGCGCTGACTTGAGACGCGGCGGGTTTTGGGCCGCGACACCAAATTCCGGCAAGCGAGGTAGGAAGATGCGTTATTCGCAAGCGTTCATCCATACGTTATTCGAAGTGCCCAAGGAAGCCGAGACCCCCTCGCATATATTTTTGCTCCGGGGCTCCTATATCTGTCCGGTGGCCGCCGGGCTCTATTCGCTCCTCCCGCTCGGGCACCGCTCGGCCGAAAAGATCAAGCGCATCATTCGCGAGGAACTCGACGCCATAGGCGGGCTCGAACTAACCATGCCGGTGGTAAACCCCGCCGAGCTTTGGAAAAAGACGGGCCGCTACTTCGATATCGGAGACGAGCTTATCCGCTTCAAGGACCGCCGCGACCGCGAATTCGTGCTGGCGATGACCCACGAAGAAGTGGTGACGGACATCGGCAAGCAGTTCCTGCGCTCGTACCGGGACCTTCCCGTGATGCTCTACCAGATCCAGACCAAGATCCGGGACGAGGCGCGCCCGCGCGCGGGCCTGCTGCGCGTTCGCGAATTTTTCATGAAAGACGCCTACAGCTTCCACCGCGACTTTGGCGACCTCGACGCCTACTACCCGAAGATATTTAACGCATACCTCAGGATTTTCGCGCGCTGCGGGCTCGAATCCGTCCCCATCGAGGCCGATTCGGGCATCATGGGCGGGACCGGCTCCCACGAGTTCATGCTCGAATCCGTAAACGGCGAGGACCGCTTCGTGATCTGCCCCGGGTGCGGGTACAGGGCCAATACCGAAAAGGCGGCCGGGCTCAAGCCCGAAGTCGGCGATCTCCCCGTAGAGCCGCCTCCCATGCGGAAGGTCTCCACCCCCGGCATAAAGACGATTGCCGATCTCATGAGCTTTTTCGGCTCGACAGAGGAATATTTCCTCAAGACCGTGGCCTACGAGGCCGACGGCGAACTCGTCCTGGCGGCGGTGCGAGGCGACTTCAACGTATCCACGACAAAGCTCGCCAACCACCTCAAGGCGGTCCACCTCGACTTCGCCCCGGAAGACTTGCTGTCGAAAAAGGGGCTTCACGCCGGGTTTCTCTCGCCCGTCGGCATCCGGGGGACCCGTGTGGTGCTCGACACATCGATCACCGACGGGATGCTCTTCGTTGCCGGCGCGAACGAACCCGACACGCACTACAAGGATGTGCTCGCGGGGCGCGATTTCGATTCGGGCGAGCGGGTGGACATAACCGAGGTGCGCGAGGGCGACCTGTGCGCCGCCTGCGGGGGCTCCCGGCTCGAAATTCGCCGCGGGATCGAACTCGGCCACACCTTCAAGCTCGGGACCAAGTACACCGCGCCCGGGAGCATGGACGTCACCTACCTCGACAACTCGGGGGAACCGAACCGGGTGGTGATGGGGTGCTACGGAATAGGCGTGGAACGGCTCCTGGCCTCGGTTGTGGAAAAGTGGCACGATGAATCCGGGATGCAGTTTCCAATCACCGTCGCGCCCTACCAGGTCGTCGTGTGCCCCCTCGGGAAGAAGCCGGACGTCCTGGAAACCGCTGAGCGCATATACGCCCGCCTGGCGGCCTCCCGCGAAGTACTTTTCGACGACCGGGACGATTCGCCCGGGGTGAAGCTGAAAGACGCCGACCTCCTCGGGATTCCCGTGCGGATCGTGGTAAGCCAGAAGCTGATGAAGGCGGGCGAGGTGGAAATAAAGGTCCGCCGGAGCGGTGAAGTCCGGATTTGCGCCGAAAAAGACCTCTCTGCCGCCCTCGAAGAGATATTTACCGCCCTCGAACCGTCGCTCGAAGGGCTGCCGTACATGCCGGAATAGGACAGGGCGGGTTGACAGGTCTCCCCCAAGAGATGAGTGTATGATGCACGAGGAATATATCAACATTGAACGAAATGAGTATGCAACAGCTATCTATAGATTCACTGACGTGAAATGGTTGCTGGATTCTATAGTAGGTAAGAGAAACACGTTGTTATCACCTCGGATATGGGAAGACCCTTTTGAGAATGCGCTTGCTAATCAATTCCGCCATCTCCGCTCCACCGCGCTCTACCATTTCCGCAATCGTGTGTATGGACAGTGCTGGACATTTCAGCCGGAGACTGATGCATTTTGGCGCGCATATCTTCCTCAGGGTGATGGTGTGCGTCTAAAATCCACCGTTCACAAACTCTACCGGAGCCTGGAAACAGAAATATCGCGCACTACTTTATCTCACATGTCATGCTGCATCGGCCGTGTGCACTACAAACAGGAGGATGAGATCATCAGTTTGTTCCATGACAAAGAGTGGGTGCAGAACGTTTTCCTGAATCAAGGAACACTTGGCCACGTTAAGTCCTTGCTCCTGAAGCGCATGGAATTTGAGTATGAAAGCGAAGTTCGCCTGCTATATCTCGATCCTCATAATATTGACCACGGTAATTTATTTTCTTACGACATTGATCCATTTTCAACCATTCTTGAGGTAACTTTCGATCCCAGGATGGAAGACACTCTTTACCATACTTATGAATCCATTTTAAAAAGTTTTGGCTTTACTGGTGAGATCAACAAATCGCGCCTTTACACAGCTCCCAAGATCACGATAAGTGCCTGACCAACCACATACCACACAGCCCTTATGCATGAAGTTTCTGTAAGTCTTGTGGTGAACTCTCAGGGTGAGCACTGTTTCACCGTGCCCGCCAAAATACATCCGGTGCATGAAAAGCGGTGGGCACAAAAAGCCGTGCCCACCCTACAACTCCAGTATGGCAATGTGGTGTTGCGTTGCCGCCGCCGACCGGCTTCCCTTCGCTAGGCGCAAACAAGTCCCGGGGACCCGGTGTATTTCGACACCACGCAAGAAAATCTCGATGCCGCCTCGGGGATGCTGGCAGCGCTTTTGAGCGGATCGGGTGACCCGTACAGAGCAAGGTTCGCGGCGGTATCCACCGTCACCAAAGTCCCGTCCAGCGCCACCCCGGCAAAGATCCCGCGTGACTTGGAATACGAGTAAATCTCAGCCCTCAACTGGATGTCCGTGCTGGCCTGCGCCCATCTCCCGACGGGGCCGGCGGCTATCGACGCGTTGGCCCCGAGCGTCAGGTCGCCTCTTCCCAGCGCATCGACGCTATTTTTGGTCATGAACACCAGGATCAGGTCGGTCGCTCCCGCTCCGATCTGGAGCCCGGCGCTTCCGCCGGCCAGGGTCAGAAGAGAGGGAGGACTCCAGTTCCCGTCCTCGGTCCGGGCCACGAAGACCCCGCGCCCGTATTGCGCGCCGATTCCGAATGCGGCCTTTATCATGCTCGGGAACACCGCGATCCCATGCGCGTCCTTGAGCAGGCTTTCAGGGAGCGAGTTATCGGGAATGGCCATGATCTCGTTCAAGACCGCCGTGGCCGAATTGATCCTGGCAATGTCATCCTGGGTTGCGGCCCCGACCTGCGCGGGCATCGGCGCAAGGCAGAATCCGAATATCAGCAAAGGAATTATCAAATATCTCATCCAAACCTCCTAGTCAGATATTTTTCTTTTATGCTAATCACTCTTAATTGGATGGGCGAACACAAGGGCGGCGCCACGCGAGGTCGTATGCAATTAATTTTATGAATTCAATGACATAGGTGCAACGCGCTCCCGCCGCCTTCTCCACTCCATCTCCCGCTCCCTTTTCCACCTCCTCGAAGTCTTCTTTCTCCGATAGTCGTTCCGGGACTCTGTATCGTTGTGTTGCGAAAATTATTCAAGCCCGCCCTCCCATGTTCCGATAGCATAGTCATAACCATCCACCTGGAATCGGAGGACGCCATGAGGATCGTTATCGGTGAAACGACCCGTGTCGGCCCCGCCGGACAAGGCAGGACCGATACGGATTCAACGACGGTGGAAGCCAGGCTGCTGGACATCAGGAGCCCCAGGAGGCGGCGCGGGCCACCCCCCGACGGGGCGGAAAGGCGCGAGCATAGCGACCCCGGCGATCCGGCCACGGGCAGGGTGATGGTCCTGCTCGTTCCGGACGGGCTGAAGGTCCCACGGGGCGTGGAATCCGGAAGCTACAGGATATTTCTGCGTTTTGTGCCCCGCTATCCCGCCAGGTAACAGAGGGCCGCGGTAAAGAAATCGCGTCGGCCGGCCGATGTTGTCGCCCTGGCGCACGGAAAGGCTTTGCCGGGCCGGCGCGGCAATGACCGGAGGCTTTCGCGGATTCGGTGCGCCCCGCCCTCAGCCCCCAGCCCTCGCAAGCGGTCTGCATATCCCCGATTTCTTAAGTCCCGAGTGTTACCTTTCGCATTATTTATGAAGTGAGTATCACTGGCGCGAACAACAGTGAGGAGTATATGTCCGGGACCGTTTGTGAACGAATTCCTTGAATTTTCCGGACGAGAATGTATTGTGTGCGCGGATGGCGCGAAGATGCCCGATATTCCGATATTAATGAACGAGCAGGCGGAGATGAATATGGCCGGTGAGCGAAAAGGTGCGGTGCAAAGGGATACGAAGGAAACGCAAATCTTCGCCGAACTCGTGCTGGATGGGACCGGCAGGGCGGAAGTGGACACCGGCGTCGCTTTTTTCGACCACATGCTGACGCTTTTCGCCGTGCACGGATTATTTGACCTGACCGTGCGGGCGAGCGGCGACCTGGCGGTGGACGCGCACCACACGGTCGAAGACGTGGGGATCTGCCTGGGCGCGGCGCTTGCCCGGGCCCTGGGCGACCGAGCCGGAATCAGGCGCTACGGGGATTTCACGGTCCCGATGGACGAGGCCCTTGCCTCGGTTTCCCTCGATCTTTCCAACCGCCCGTTTCTGGTCTATAACGCGCCGTCCATGGCCGACCGGGCCGGCGAATTCGAAACCGAACTGGCCCCCGAATTCTTCAGGGCCTTCTGCCAGCACGGGGGGGTCACGCTTCACGTCCGGATCGCCTACGGATCGAACACGCACCACATGCTCGAAGCCGCCTTCAAGGCGTGGGGACGCGCCCTGGGGATGGCGGCCGAACTCGATCCGCGCCGCGCCGGGGTGCCGTCGTCGAAAGGGACCCTCTAAAGGGGCGTCAGCCCTGCCGCACCATCAGCGCCGCCGGTTTGAGCATCGCGTAGGCAAACCGCATCACGGGGGTGGGCACATTGTGCTGCGCCCCCATCCGGGCGACGACGCCGACGAGGGACTCCAATTCGGCGGGCTTTCCGTATTCCATGTCGCGCTGCATCGACGTTTTTATGACGGCGGCGCTGTTGTCGATAAAGGCGAGGGTCTTTTCGACCACATCGTCATCGAGCATTACGCCGCTGGCCTTCGCCACAGCCGCCACCTCCCCTATGGCTTCGGCAAGCGTCGCGCGGGTTTCCGGCACATCGCGAAACTCGCCGAAGGTCACCCGCGTGAGGCAGCCTATCGCGGCAACGGGCGCGATAAAGGCGAACTTGGTCCACAGGACCTTCAGGATATTATCGTTGAGTTCCACCGTGGCGCCCGCAGCTTGAAGCGCGTCGCCCACCGCATCGAGCCGCGGGGTCGATTGGCCGTTGAATTCGCCAAGCGCGACGCGGCGAAACTGGCTGTACTGGCCTATTATGCCGGGGGCTTCAATCGCCGCCGAAAGCCAGGTCACCCCGCCCAACATGTGCCCGATTCCAACCGCCGCCCCGATGCGCTCCGCCGAGTCCACGCCGTTTTGCAGCGAAACCACCGTCGTATCGCCGCCGATCATCGGCCGGATTGCCCGGGCGGCCGCATCGGTATGGTAGGTCTTGGTCGAAAAGATCACGAGGTCGACCGGGCCGACGTCCGAGGGTTTGTCCGTCGCCACGGCGGGCGAGACCCGGAAATCCCCGTGCACGCTCCTTACCTGGAGCCCCTTGCCGCGAATGGCCTCGAGATGCGCCCCGCGCGCGATAAAGGTCACCTCATGCCCGCTCAGCGCGAGCAGGCCCCCGTAATACCCTCCGACTCCGCCTGTTCCCATTATTGCGATCTTCATGCGCTCCCCCTAATTTCTCTCCCTTGTCCGGGATGTCGAATTCCATTAGTCTTCCTCATGCCCCGAAAACCCGCGATTTAGCTCCGCCCGGGCCGGCGCTTTCACGGGCTCTTCATGGTCGAGCTGGTAGACGGTCTGCGTCGGATAGGCGAATTCGATCCCCTCCTCTCCGAAGCGGCGCATGATCTCGATGCAGGTCGTCTGCAGCCATGCCTGGTATTTCCAGAAATCGCCGGGAAAATACCACGCGTAGACCGCGATATTGAGGCTCCAGTCGGTCAACCCGTTGAAGTAAACGCGGGGCGGGTAGTCCTTGCTCATCCCCTCGTGGTTTGCAAGGATTTCCTCGACAATCTTCACGGCCCTTTCGATTTTCTCGGGAGGTGTGGCGCAGGTGAGGCCGAAATTTGTGTGCCAGCGCAGATAGGTCCGCCTGCCGATGTTTTCGAGGGTCGAGTTGATAATCTTTTCATTCGGAATAGACACCAGGTTGCCCGTGAGGGTGCGCAGACGCGTGCTGCGAAATCCCACCCCCTCGACAAATCCGTCGTGCTTGTCGATGACTATCCTCTCGCCCACCTGGAAAGGCTTGTCGAGGAGGATCGTGAGGCTCCCCAGGAAATTGGCGATCGAGTCCTTGCCCGCCAGGGCAATGGCCAGGCCGCCGATTCCGAGCGACGCCACGAGGGGGCCGATCTCGATCCCGGTCATGTTCTGGACCGCCATGATGCCGCCCACCACCACGACAAAACCCTTGACGGTCTTGCTGACCAGCGGCACCAGCATGTCGTTTATGCTGTTGTCGGTGGTGGCGGCCCACTTGCGCGCCTTCGAATCGACAACGTGAATGAGCTTGTAGATAAACCAGAAAAGCGCGACGGTCGCCCCCAGGTCGGCGGCCTTGCCGGCGGCGCGGTGGACCAGGTTCGCGCCGCCGGCCTCGTCGAAGTGCGCCCAGATGGGAGAAAGGGCCCAGTATATCCCGTAGACCCGGATAAAGAGCGAGAGGGGGTTGATGAGGGCTTCGAGCAGGAGATCGCCCCACCTCGATGCCTCCCTCGGCGGGGCCCTGCGAATTCTCATGGACAGGAGGCGCCGGACCGCCCGATCTAGGGCGATGACGAGCAAGAGAAGTCCGAAACAGACAAAGAGCTTCAGCCAGGTGATGTCCCCCAGCGCCCGTGCGTTCACCCATTTACCGATGCTTACCGAAGCGCCCTTCCCGACTGCGTCTATTTTCTTCCCGAGCGCCTCCCCGGCCTCGTCGATTATCTCGGCATTTATCGGAACGGGCACGTCCTCGGGCTGCGGCAAGGAGCTTCCCGGGTCGGCGGGCTTTTCCACGGCGGCCTTGGGCTGGGGCGTATCCGGTTTCGCCGCCGGCTGGGCCTTTTGCGCGGCGGGAGGTTTATCGGCAAAACATAGAGGAACAGGGGCGATACCGATTGCGAGAACCAGCAGGAGCCATGCCGCCGATTTCCCGAAGTACTTTCGCAAATCTTTCTCCAGTTCTATTTCCAATTAACGTGGTCGAGCAAAAACGCCGGGGAATTGTAAAAGAAGGCGGACGGGATTTCAAGGAAGGGATGGGAGAAAGGGAGCGATGGAGCGTAAGCACCCAAGGAAGAAGAACATCATCCGGACCACCGACAATCCCGGAGTGTGGGAGCGGCTTGCAGCCGCGATGTCCCTGATTCCGCTCGCCGGAGGTTGTTAGGCATTTGCTCGCCCAATCGCGGCTGAAAGCCGCTCCCACAGCACGCGGGGGCCATTTGGAGCTACTCCCGGATTATTTGAGCGCATGTGGGGCGGGCTTTCCGTGCCCGCCATCCGACGAAGTCCATGTAGTCTATGTAGGTTGGGTTAAGCGGCAGCGAAACCCAACGGAGATCTGCTCCGCGCGATTAATTGTTGGGTTTCGCTGCCGCTTAACCCAACCTACAGTTGCCACATTTGCTGTGGACGTAGGGGGCGGGATTGAGGGGCTGTTGCCCAAATGTAAATACTGCGACAGGTGTGGCCAAAACAGGGCGGAGGTCTCCCCTCCCTTGGCGGGAGGGGCTGGGGGAGGGGGTCGTAAGTACTTGAAAATTCAACACCCTCCCCTAACCCCTCCCATCGAAGGGAGGGGGA
>JBAQYM010000099.1:0-1853 GCA_049300095.1 Syntrophobacteraceae bacterium | reverse complement strand
GCAGTCCGGGCGGGGATCAACCCCGCCCCTACGGATTTACGGCGGCTCTGACGCCGTCCTTTGGACGTAGGGGCGGGGTTGATCCCCGCCCGGACTGCCGGAAGGGCAAGGGCCGGTCGTTTATCCTCGTTCCCATGCTCCAGGGGCGGTTCGCCTCGACGCCGAACGCCCGGCAATCGCCCAAATCCCGGCAAAGGAGGATACAAGCCCTAATCGCTCTCCTGGAAGCTGCCTAGCTGTGTAAGCTGTGCGCTCTTTGGCGCGTAAGCATCGATCCCCCCGCACGCTGGAGCTGAGACAATGGAAGATGGCCGATCGGAGACGGGTTCAAACTTGGGCAAGGTCTTGAGAGAGACAGAATTGCTTTTGCTGATTGCCTACGGAAACAGCCTGCGCCGAGACGACGGCGCGGGCTTTATTTTGGCCGAAAAACTCGAACATCTCCTCCACGAGGCCGGCAAGGGGGTGATCCGAATCGACACCCACCAGCTTACCCCCGAGCTCTCACTCGATATCGTGGGCGAAGACGTCTCGGCCGTCATATTCCTGGATACCCGCGCGGTGTCCGATCCCTCCGACGATCTCGAGATACACGTCACCGAGGTCAGGCCCGCTGATTTCGCTTCCCCGAGCCTCGGCCATCACATGGACGTTTCACTGCTCCTGGCCTACACCGCCCATCTTTTCAAAACCCCCCCTCCCGCCTGGCTCATCACCATTCCGGGAGTCGATTTCAACCACGGCGAAGGGCTGAGCGACACCGCCCGCAACGCAATAGAAAACGCGCTGGAAACGCTGCCGGCGCTGATCGATCGGTCCCTCAAAAAAGCTCGTTCCCAGCCGCAATACCGTTGACTCAGGTCCGGGACTGTTCACCCGATGCCGGGTCGCGATTTGCCGGATCGGTTATGTGAGCGCGTTCAGCTTATCCCGCCCGCTCCATCGAGGTCCGTCCTGCCTTTTTCCATGAGCCAGTGCCCCGGATCGACGTAATAGAATTTCAGGTCAGCAAGCATGATGTAATGCGCTCTTTCTTCCGCGATGAGGTGGTTCAGAAACTCGCGCTCCGCGGGATCGGAGGCCGCCTTCAATCGGTCCATAAAATAATTGATGCTCTTGTTCTCGAGATCCATTCCGCTTTCTATGGCGGCGACATCATCGAGGCAGGCCTTTGAAACGAACTTTTTCTCGCGAACGATCCGCCTCATGACTTCTGTTTTGCCCAGCATCTCGAAATCATAGAAGCGGCAGGAATCCAGACCGGTCCCACCCCGCGACAGTTCCGCCTGGATTTCGCGGAGGCGGTCCAGATGCGCCGCTTCAAGTTCCTCGAGCATCTTGAAGGCGCCCGTCCCCACGTCGTCCGAACATTTACCCGCGGCCGCACCGTAGTGGGCCTTCATTTTCTCTTTTATCTCCACGGCCGCGCACATAAGATCAATTAGCCTGGTATTGTCTTCACCTTTCATCCGAACCTCCAGCGATGGAATGCACTTCGCCCACCTCAAGCAGCGAGCGAAGCTTATATAAGAATGGGACGCCTGCATGTCCAGAGTGAAGCCGCTCCTATCCTCAGTGAAGCGTCTTCCAAGGTCCTCGATATTCCCGACATGTCTCGTCATTGAGGAGTTTCTGAGAAAGCTCCGCTCTTCCGGCAGTCCGGGCGGGGATCAACCCCGCCCCTACGGATTTCAAAGGTAGTCTGACGCTATCGTGTCAACGTAGGGGCGGGGTTGATCCCCGCCCGGACTGCCGGAAGAGCGGAGCTTTCTCAGAAACTCCTCGATGACGAGACATGTCGGGAATATCGAGGAACTTGGAAGACGCTTCACTGAGGATAGGAGAGGCTTCAC
>JBAQYM010000098.1:0-15887 GCA_049300095.1 Syntrophobacteraceae bacterium | reverse complement strand
GTTTTTGGGCGGGAATCCAGGGTCTTTGTTTTTGCAACAGCGTGGAGAGACACTGGATTCCCGCCCAAAAACACTGCGGGAATGACGATCCTTGGGTCCCGGACCTAACCATGAGTGCATCACGGTTTTACCGCAATTGACTTGGGCAACAGCCCGTTTAACTTTTTTCCACTTCCGCGCGCATGGAGCAGCCTCCGCCGCTCCCTTCCGAATCTTCCCCGCCGCCGTGCCTCCGGACGCAGTGGATGACCTGCACGACGTTTTGATTTGCAATCGCATAATGGACCTGGACGCCGTTGCGCCGCGAAGCGAGGATCCCCCTTGCCTTCATGATGTTGAGGTGCTGGGAGACGTAGGGCTGAGGCGCTTCCAGGTGTCTGCAAATCTCCGTTACCGCCCGTTCCCCCTGTTCGAGGAAATCAATTATCCTGAGCCTGGTGGGGTGCGAAACCGTTCTGAGGATGTCCGCGGCGCGTTGGAGCTGCTCGGTTTCGGGTAAACCGGGTGCGATTTTTTCGGACATAAAGGTGGCCTTTATTGATTTGTTTTCACAGCGGGACTCACAATGAGGCCCGGCAATCTATGCATACATCTTAATATGCTAATAATTGCATATTGTCAAGAAAAACTCTTTGCGGCCGGCCTTCGGGCGGGTTTTCCCGCTCAGACACGTGCTTGATTTTCGAAAACCCTTATGATACAAGCATTTCCAGCCAATGAGCCGGCGTAGCTCAGGGGTAGAGCAGCTGATTCGTAATCAGCAGGTCGCGGGTTCGAATCCCATCGCCGGCTCCAGCCCCAACTTGGTTTATGGCCCGCCGTAGTCCGTCACTTTCATCTTGTGTGCCACTTTTGTGACAAGCGAGCTCGGGAAGGTGTCCGCCGGAAAGCAACCCATCCAGTAAGCTGACCGACTTTTTCTTGTGCTCTTGGCTGAGATGCGCATACCGAAGGGTCATGGTCATGGTTTTGTGCCCAAGGATCTCCTGGACATCCTTCAGGCTGGCGCCGCGCATGACCATGTGGCTGGCGAAAGTGTGACGCAGATCATGAAAGGTGAAATCCACCAGGCCGGCACGCTTTACGGCCGCGATGAAGGCCGTCTTCACACTGCTTACCCGATCCGGCACCGGCGCCGCCACTTTCCTTTTTCGAACAGGGAGTGGCCCGGCCAGGCAGTGTTCGCCCTTGGCAAAGGTGAAGACATAACCTGATTCAAACGGCCGTTCACTCCGGATCTCCTTCAATACCCGGCTTAGATCGTCATTGATAGGAATCTGGCGGCTTTCATTGGTTTTCGTCTTGGAAAGATAGATGAAGTCGCCCCTGATCTGACCCCACTGAAGGCTTAGAATTTCTCCCTGTCTCATGCCGGTGCTGAGAGCACAGGAGACGATCCGCCGCAGATGCTTGGGACACTCCGAGAGAAGTTTTTTGATTTCCTCCGTTTCCAGAAAGCGAAGCCTTTTGTTATTTTCCTTCAGCAGAAGCGTTTCGCCCACGTCAAACGGGTTTCGCTCGATAATCTGCCATTTCATAGCCTTTGAAAGGAGGTGGTGGAGACAGGCCATTTCCCTGTTGATCGTGGCATCCTTGCGAATAGTCTTGTGCCGGGTTGGTTTCTTCCGGAGAATGGAGCGATAAGATTCGAGATCGAGAAAGTTTATGTCCGATACCCTGTGATCCGCGCCAAAGTAACTCTTGAAGTTTTCCAGGCAGAACTTTTTCCATGTCGTAAAGCTTGCCTGATGGTTGTAATTCTCCGAGTACTTCTCAGCCAACTCCTTGACCGTGGTTTTTGATTCCCTTTTGACGTCGAGATACCGGCCCTCGGCAATGAGAGAGACGCGCTTAGCAAGTTCGACTTCCGCGTCTTTTCTCTTCTTAAAAGACAGCCGGATCCGCTTGCCGCCCGGATCAAAATAATCAAGCTGCCAGGTTTTGCCGCGTTTTCGGATCGTAGCCAAAGCCCCTCACTTTCTCCCTGGAGGATCCCCCAGGCAGCCGGGCAGGGAAGCCGTTCTTCCGCTGTTGATATTCAGCCTGAGGGATATCGAATAATCACGCCGCCCGTTGAAATGCGGCCTCGGCCCGCTTGATCGCCTCCACCCGGGCGGTGAATGCCTCCTGGATGGCTTTCTTGTCGGGTGATGCGCCGATCTCGCGCGTCCACCTGGTGCGCCACTGAAAGATTCCCTTTGTGGTGGTCAGGGCCGCCAGGTCATCTCTCGCCCGGTCGAAACTCATCGGCCGCACCGCTGGGCGGGTGGAAGCGCGATCCGGCGTCGACGCCGGAAGGCCAAGTTCGTCGTCATCCTCTTCGGCCGAGATGATTCCAAGAATAGCCTGCAAAGCAATCCGCCGGCCGTAAGAATTGGCGGCGCCGAAAGCTTGGGCGTCGGGCGCCTGACGGCGAGCATCTTCTTGCCCGTCCGGATCGCTGCCGAGGCCTTCACGGGCACCCTTTTTCTTTTCCCTGCGAATGGCCGGGATGTAAAGCTCCGTCTCTATCCACTCGCCGGATTCATGGATGAGCCTGGTCACCACGATCACGCCCTGCCGGGCCAGGTCCGCGTTCTCCGGGACCCGGTTGCCCTGGATGATGGCAAGACCGTTTTCGATAAGTGGTCCCCTGGCCGCGCTCCAAAGGGATTCCATACTCGAATAACCCGTGCCGTAGTAATTCTTCGAATTCCTCTCAGCGCTCCGGAAACCGCTCTGCGCCTTGGCAAGGGAGGCCGCCAGTTTTCCGATGGTTTGTGATTGGTTCATGGCTACTCCTTATTATTCGCTGCATGGAGGGTATCACATGATCAGCCCTCTCCATTTCAAAGAGAGGGTACTACCACAAACCTCTTTGAAGATCATCGAGATAGCTCGTGATCCTAACCTCCTTTGTCCCGAGGCGGCCCATCAACATCCACCGCGGTTGATGCCCATTATGGCACAGGCTGTCGCCTGGAAAATTTACATGACCCTGGAATCGCTGGTCGTGATCGCTGCTGTTCACAGGATTGGTTTGGTCCAGTTTCCCATCTATATTCCATGAACGATAGCCTGTCATTTCGGCGCAACTTAGAAGAATGTCCGGGTCCCCATATTCATCAGCCTCGCCTTTCTCCAACGGGTCATCATTTTCAGGGAAATCATCACATTCAAGAAAATCATCGAGTTCGTCTTGGCCGAGTTCATCTTTACAGACTGCGCAACGCCGTGTCCCATGCTGGTCTATATACGTCTTATTGTGCTTACAGCCCTTTACGAAGCTTTCAAAAGTTGACTTGATGCAAGCGGCGCAATCTATCGCCAAAAACTCTGTTTGGTTAATGCAGATGCCATCGAAGACGGCACATCCAAATCCGTGATACCAGGTCCTACGACTAACTGGATCCCCATTTAGCCCAAGCCAGTCATCGAGAATTTCATGATTTTCCCCCAGGTCAATAATGAAAGGCCGCTTCAATGTCCGCCTCAACTTTGGACGATCCGTGACGCCTTCCCGATCTCCAAGGTCATAAACTTCCGCTCTTACTGGGTCATAAGCATCGGTTGAATGGGTCCACCTGCCATCGATCTGATCGGCTTCCTTGTAGGATACTCCGGTCGACATAATCGATTTTCCACAACCATTTACTGTTTTCCGTTTGCTCATTTCGCATACCCCAAAAAAAGAAATCCCGGAGATTTGTCTGAGGCTTCATAAGAGGCCTCCCCCATGCCTCGCAACACAGGGAATCTCCGGGATCAATGGGTTTTCCGTACAAATACGAATGGCCATCTCGCTGGTCTCCGCGCTTATGAAATTTTAGACATTGTTACAATATCAGAAGAGGATTAAATTGCAAGAAAATTATTAATGGAATAGGGTTTTTTATCGATATGTCTTGTTTTTCTTATGAACCTTTCGCCTTATCATCCCTGCTTTCTTATCTGTCGCTCGCTCAAAAACTCCCTGACCGCCTCAGGAAACCAACAATTCACTGTCCTCGGTGGGCGGCCCTGCACGTCCGTGAAAACAATTCCGGCCCGCTTCATCTCCTTAACCAGCCGGCACGTCGAGCGAAGCGATTTACCGAGAAACCTTGCAAGCTCACGATTACCTGTGCGCACCCCGTCATCAGCCATCCCACGCCCCCATCACGTGAACCCCAATCGCATTACCCTTTCCTCGACCTGGCCTCATCAACCCCAATGCAGAGAAGGCACTGATTGCACGGGTGCCGGGGCCAGGATCGCGGCGAGCTGCTCGGAAAGCTTCCGTGAAATCTGAATCGCACGGCAACCAGGGAAGGCGCCACAATCTACACAGCCGAGCAAGGGTCTTCCAGCCCGCCTCGACGCGCCAGGATGCCCCCAGGCTGCACGATCTCCCTTCAAGCCATATCTGAACCCGCATCAAAACACCGGCATACCGACTTCCATATATTCCGGGATGTAAGTCTGCGCATCCTGGAAGGGGAATTGCACCCGGGTCCCATCCTTTAGCAAAACGGGAAGCCCGAGCGGATCGAGGAGCACCAAGCCGGATTCAGACTCATTGGTTACCCAGTAGCCCCCATTTTGAACCGCTATTGTAAAGTGCCTCTGCTGAAATTCCGGCGTAAACCATTCCGAACTGCCCACATTGACCCCCAGACCCAGGCCATAGGGATCGGTAGGAAGAGAAGGCTCGTTCTTCCTTGCTTTTCCCAAAGCTTCCATCTCGGCTACATAGGAACCATGTGGAAGAACATCGAAGGTATTCAATTCGTTTATGAGATGTGCGGTATATTTTTTCACCCGCTCCGGATCAAAGCCGATCGGTACCCGATAAGTGTCTCCCGAGCCAATCGGGTGATAACGATTCGAAATGATCTCTTTCACTGCTCTTTCGCCTGCATCAGTCCCATTTACGCCCTTTTGCGCCAGGACGAACGCGGCCCGTGTAACCGCTTCCTCTATTTCATTGGCGAAAGTGGTCCGCCTTCCGGAGAGATCGGCCGCTATTATCGTCTGTCGAAAGGGCGCGAAGGCTTCACGCACGGCATTTTCGACCTTCTTTACCTGTCCCTCGGGCAGATTTTTTTTCAACTCCGGACCCTGCTTGATGGCCTCGGCAATGATCGGGGCGATACGTGCGGCCCAGGGTGTACCATGCACAGCCACCAGCGCGTGATTGAGCGGATCGAGACCTCCACGAACCAGGTCCCGCCAAACCGTGTCTTTGTTTGGTCCTGACTGCTGAACAAGGGAACCAATGAGCGAGGGTCGATCTTCGGGCGGAACATTATCGAAATGTGAAGCCCATGAGGCCGCTTCTTCATTGGTAAGCGCCCGTATCTTATGGTCCGGAAGGCCCAGGGATTTTTGTTCGGCTATCCGGTCCGGAATGAGATCGAACATGCTCAAGTTGATCTCTTGCTTGCCTGGATCGGGCACTTTGCCGTCGGGTCCCAGGAACTTGGAAACAATCCGCGGGGATCGCATCGCCCACACGACCGGATCATCTTTCAATATTTTTTCGCGGTCCTCGAGGTAGGCGCGTAATTCGGCATGAAGCTGCGCGTTGTCGTGGTACTGCTCGGTCCCGGCGGCGGGCCTCAGCTTTTCGATCTCATTGACGGCCTGGGCATAAGGCATGAACGCGATATTTTGCGAGGCGTTAAAGAAGGTCGCCGCCCGCGACATATCGTTGTAGTGCTCTTCGCCCGGGACCTGCCCGCCGACCTTGAACACTTTCTCCGCGACTCCCGAAACTGGTTGCCCGGTCTGGCGAATCGAGGAGAGATTGTCCCGCATAAGCCCCGGCAGCCGCGCCTTTTCCACCCCGTTTTCATGATCAACTCGGCGCTGCGCCGTGTCCTGGAGCTTCAGGATCATGTCGGAATCGAAAAAGGAGTCCCATTTACCGCTTTTGATCTCGTCATTGGCCGCGATCGGATTTTGGTTGAGGTAGCCCATGAACGCGGAGTGATAGATCCCATGCTTGTAATCTTCCTTGATCTTGATCGCTTCGTCAGGGTTTAACCACCCGCCCGGCTTTGCCGCCTGGTCAAGCGACCAGATCCCGGACTCATAGAGGCGATGAACGGATGAGGGATCCCGCATGGCCTGTTTTCTGAGTTCCTCAAGCGATGAGCTTTGCACTTGCGCGTTGTATTTCAGGCGCTGCTTGTTCTCGAAGGTGAGGGCCCGCTCGATCCCGGACACCTCGACGCGGGAGAGATGCGTAAGCGCCGCGTGTTTGGCCTCGGCGGAAGGGGCGTTTGCAAGCCATTCTTCTTTCTTTGTGGCGAAGAAGTTCTTGGCCCCCTCGGTAAAGCCCGCGCCGCCCTCGCTAGCTTCCTGCTGGGATTTCACGAGGTATTCGTTCCACTCGGTTTCGGCCCGGGGAAGAAGCGAGGTCACAAAGTTCAGGTCCTCGTCTTTTTTGCGCTTGGCGTTGATGTGCGAGATGATCTGGTTCGTAACCATCCCGAGCTCGGCCGCTTCCTTGTAAGCTGCCCCGGCCCCGGCCACTTCTCCCCGGACCAGGGGACCGGCGGCGGGTATGTCTATCTGGCTGTCATGGACTGGTATTTTCATCTGAGTGTCCTCGATTTCAAGAAGGCTTTCGACATCGGACCGCGCCTGGATCAGTTCTCTTCGCCGGCGGCCGCGATCGGAAGATCCAACAGCATACATTTTTGTTCCGCGAGCTTTGACAGATACTCCACGAAGTCATGCTCCATCAGCACCTCCAACATATCGTGTCCAAACTCGCGGACTGTGGGATCATCCTCGATAGGCGGTGAAATGAATGGAACCACGAAATCTCCTTTCAAGTGTTTCGTGAGGAAACGCATTGTGGAACGCGCTCATGCCCGCCCGGGCGAGAAGATCACCGGGGCCCGGGCGGACGCCGGCGACTCCTCGCCCGGGCAGGCTAGCGTTTTGCCGCCAGTTCCTCGGCTACCCGCCCTACCGTGCTATTGGCAATCTCACCGCTCGGATCGAACAGGGGCTGGGGCTGGTCCTCGTTCGCCCATTCGTGCAGCTTCGCCATTTCTTCGACCGCCATTTGATGTCGCGGATCATCGGCATGGAAATAGGGATGCTTCGGATCGGCATGGACGTTCGCGATGATCCAACGGGCGTGCCGGGCGTCCTCAACAACGATGTTCTCGCATCGCAATTTCTTTTCAGACATGGCCTTGAGCTCCTTTTGGTTGGTGATAATCCGGTTCTCTCCCGGCCGTTAACCCTTTATGCCGCTGACATAGGCAAGAAGCTGTCTTTGATCCTCGGAATACTGACGGGTCTGCATGGGAAGGCACTCGACATAGAAGGGCTGCAAGCCAATTCCATTTTTCTGGAACCAGTCCCCGAGGACATGATCCCAGGCGTCGAAGCCCCCGAGAAGGTTGCTGGTCAACTGGCCGAGCAGCTCGCCGTATTCTTTCCTGACCGCGACCAGGGCGCCCCGGACGGCAGCCGTGGCGGCATCCCGCGCCCGAGTATGCGCCTGGCGGGCCGTGGGAACCATCTCTTCCCTGAGCTTTTCGATCCATTCCTGAGCTTCCGCCAACTCCTGGCGCAAATTTCGGATTTCCACACGGCCGGGGCCCGGGTCCCCGCCGGCGCCGATCACTTCGGAGACCGCTTGCATCTTCATTTCGATCCTGCCCTTGAGACTCGACACCGCCGTTTCATTGTTCGCCAGCGTTTTTTGTAGGCGTGCAAGTTTCGTCTCGGCTTCATCCCGAGCGGTGAGGAAGGACCGGATCTCCGGGTCGATCTTCACCAGCATGGCCGCCAGGCTGTCACCGGCCCGCTTTTCAGAGGCGCTAAACAGCTCCCTTATCGTGTTTGCCAAGTTTTCCGCCTTCGCGCCAAGGGTTGACTCCAAATTGGGGATCAAGACGGCCTGAAGATTGGTTTCTTCCTCCTGGAGGCGCGGGAGTCTTTGAAGGTTTTCCTCCAATTTCGCGCGGATCGCGGACTTGTTCTTTAACGGCGTGGTTTCATCCTGTAGCGTCCGTGTTGCCTCCTCGATTTCCTTTCGGCAAGCTGTCATTTCCTCCTGGACCTGGCCGAGTTCGCGCCGCAGTCCCGTAAGCTCGCGGTCTGCCTCCTGGACGTCGAGAAGAGGTCCCGTAATCGAAGGATCCATCTTGGCTAGGATGTCCGCCAGCACCTGATGCGCTCGATGATGAGTACTCCCCACAACCGTCATGCTCTGCACTCCTTGAAGCTCATTGCTCATTGGTTTCACCCTCTCTCCCTTCGGTATCCGTTGAATGTGGCTCAGCCTCTCCCACCATGTGATAGTAGACATCCCACTCCATTTTACTTTCCGTCTTATCCCTCCAGCGCCCGGGACTCCTATTCTTCAACCAAAAGATGATCGCGGTAGTATCGGGGTGAACGTGCTTTCTGACGGTTTTTGTTACCAACATTTCTCGACTCACGAGCACGTTTTCTCCCTCACCATTTTTAATCAGAACAGGCTCTTTCGTGGTTTCGGTTATCTTGTAACCAAGTGCCCGCCTAAGTAACGATTTCTCCACCACCTCGGAATCAAATTCGTCCTTGCCCCTTTTTACGGACTCACGAAACTCCTTATTCTGAATTTTCCATTCGTAAAGAACCTTGACGGAGATACCGAAGGCAACACTGAGCTGCTTATCCGTCAACCCGCAGGCGCGGCAAAGCTCGTAGGCGCGTTCGGGCATGTCTTCCGTAAACTTCTTGGGCCGCCCCGGCCTCTTCTTCCCGCCATTTTTCAAGGGGTATTTCATCTCGCCTATCCATTCCGGCGAAAGCCGGAATCACCAGCTTCTTTCAATGAAAGCTCGGCACGGTGGACCTACGCCGCGAGCTGCCCGACCACATCCTTTATCCCCCAGGCGGTGCAGGCGGTTTTTATCAGCAGCCGCGAGAACTGAACCTCACTCACAACCCCGATATACCCGGCTCCCATTTCAGTGATGACAACCTGGTGCCGGTCGATCTGGTAGTCGAGCGCCGAAAGAAGCTCGATCTCGGCCCGGTCCAGGCCCACTGTTGAAAATCCCACGGCCACGACCGGCGAGGCAAAATTGAGCTTCAGCGGCCCGCTCGCCAGGTTTCCCGGCCCCTGTACCGGAGATATCAAGTTGTCCGGGCCGAGGCCCTCCCAGGGCAGGGCCTGCATGGATGCAACCGCATCCGAATCGACGCTTAAATCCGCCGGCGTACTGAAATCGGCCGAAGCGAAGTCAACATCGGCCCCGGTATACTTCACGTCCGAGCCGTCCACCAAACCGGCTGCCAGGGACTCCCCCGCCTCGTTCTTCGTGGCATCTGACGTGACGTTTGCCGTGATCGCGGCCTCGAAGGCCTCTTTGTTGTCAAAAATCAACATATTTCCTCCCGTGAATGGTTTCCTGATCGCCGCCGGCCTCGCCGCTCCCGGCATTTCCGTACAGTATTTTGCGCTTCCTCCAGTCTACCCGGCCGGGTTTTCCCGGTTTGCAGAAGACAGAGCGCAGACCGGCCCCAAAGTTCATGATACAGCCGTTGTAGAGGCCCTCCACAACGCCCCCGACAACTTGCCTCTTGTCCCGCCAATCCTCTTCGTAAACTCGGCAGATAAGAGCGAGGAGGCCCGCTGCGTCATTGGCGGCCAGGAGATCCCCGGTAAAGCTCTTCGCGCCTTCAGTGATTATGATCTCATGCTTTTGCAAATCGACTTCGACCCTGGCCATGAATCTTCCCCTCCTCACGCCAAACTGCTAGTCAATGGATAACACCGGGTGAACCTTGCTTTTTGCACGCCGTTTTGTAGCGCTTTTCAATTTCCTCGAAGTACTTCTGTAATAGACTGAAGGTGACATACTCAGCCCCGACCCTTCCGCCACACCAGATGAAGGGCACTCGATAGCGAACCTGAAAGGCAAGAATAGACTGCACAACAGAGCAGGCTTTCATCTCCGAGCGGTACCGGCCCCGGATCAGATCCTCAAGGGTTGCCTCCACTACAACGGCGAAAAAATCGTAGCTTCTGCCCCTGGACAGCTCTCTTTCAAATCGTTCGCGGTTGGCGCCCTTAAGACACGCAACAAGGTCATTCACCTCCTTCCTTTCGATTGCAATTCGATCTTCAAAGCCCGGCAAGCTGTAATCCCCAGTGGGTAGCGCTGCCCTTTCCACCTCCAGCTCAGTGAACTTCGAGAAGACAAAGGGCGCTTGCTCGCGAGTGTCAATCAGGATTTTCATTTGACTCTTCCCAACAAGTTTGGACGGATGGACGCTTTGGACGAATTTTTCTGTTGATACGCATATGCGCACGCGCGCGCACACATGAAAGCGAGGAACGAAAAAAAGTGTCCAACCTGTCCATCCGTCCAAATCATGAATCTTCGCATTCCGGTTCAGACCCTTTCTTCGTGTCCTTCTTTGTGGCAATGAGTGAAATCCCCCTGAATATTCGTTGCGTTACTCCAAAAACGGTAGCCCGGTCAGCCTGGAATTCCCGCCTCGACAGGTTAGCGCTGAAGGTTTTTACACTTCCGGGCAGCTCACCGCTGCGCTCCGAGTACTCCTTCCACGAAGAATACAGCCTTGCCGTGGTCTCGATCTTGCCGGTACCCTTGTCACAACATTCGTCCAGCCATTGCGTGAACAGGTCCTGATCATCGAAATAAACGCGAGTTGCCTCAATTACCACGGAAGGCCTGGTCAGTCCGTATTCTAGCCAGTCAAGACAGCCTTCGATCATCCACCGCAGGATTGCCGGGTATTCATCCTTTAGCTTTTCCTCCAGCCTCTTATCTGGAGCTTCCGGAGCGTTGAGAAACGGGATCATGTTGAATCTGCGCCGGGCTGCGTCGTCAACATTGCGCAGGATGGGCTTATAGTTGCCAAGGAGTACAAGTTTGAAGTGAGGCTTAAACTCGAAGAAATCTTGTCGCATGAACCTGGCGGCGATTGTGTCCCCGCCGGTAAGCTGCTTTATCCGACTTTCGGCCCAGGCCCGGCCCTCTTCGGTTTCGCTTGCCGTCACGAGCCGGGCGCCCTTGAGCATCGCCAGGTCTGTAGGATGCCGGTCGCTCCTCGACGCCGTGAAAGAATCCATGGCCGCGGTCCGCGCGTAATCCCCCAGGATATTGGCAAGGGTATTCACAAAAACGGTTTTCCCGTTCCCACCAGGTCCGTAGACGAAGAAAAGGGCATGCTCTGAGACCTCTCCGGTAAGGCAGTATCCAGCCATCTGCCTGAGAAATAATTCGAGGTCCTCATCTTCGCGGGTTGCATCTTTGAGAAACTTCGACCACAAAGGGGCGATGCTGCAAGGGGAGGGGGAAACGCTTGTTTGCTTCGTTATGAAATCCGCCCTGGCGGCCGGCCGAAGCTCACCGGTTCTGAGATCCACGACTCCGCCAGGAGTACCGAGAAGCATGAGGTCAACGTCCCATAATTCCGATGTCACCGCGAAAACGCGATCTGCCCGGGCAAATCTTTCGACCGCGGCCGCAGTGGCAGCCTTCGATAAAATTGATTTTCCGGTCGCGTTCAGTTCCCGGCACAGTTCGCGGGCTTTATCGAATGCAAGCCGAGTTTCTTCCCTCTTCCATCGGGAGCCCTCCCACGTAAACCAAGTGCCGGTATGGTGGCAAAACCGGAGATCGTCCTTGAACCTGCCTGCAAAGTACTGAGCAATCTTGTCCTCGGTGAGGGCGGTCTGATGGTCCTTCTTTTGAATATCGGTCGATGGAACGGGCTGGAACTCGGCGGCCTGTGCTGCGAGATCGAGGAGCTTATCCTTGGTTCCGCCATTTGAAAGCCAGTCGGAAATATCCCCCTTTAGCTTGAGGTCCGGAAGATTGATGATCTTTACAGTCTTTGCATACCGCACAAGACCGGATGCAACGGTTGCGGCATGGTTCTGCCCCGGTTCGTCGTTGTCGGGAAGGATGTAGACGGATTTTCCTTTGAACATCTCATTATAGTCGGCCCGCCATTTTCCCGCGCCCTGGGGGCAGGTTGTAGCCGTGATGTCTAATGCGGCCAAGTTGTCACAATCCTTTTCACCCTCGACAACAAAGACCTGCTCGGCCGGTATCACATGAGGCAGCCGATAAACGACACGCCGCACTCCGTCTAGATTCCAAATCCATCCCCCCTTGCCATCCGATCGCCTTTGGCGGAAATCTTTCGGTTTGAACCTGACTACCTGGAAAAGTAATTTCCGGTCTTCATCGAAGTAGTCATAAGTCGCTTCAATATGTCGATCGGGAACCCGGTGTGGTTTTCGAGTCTGAATACCAAGCTCTTCGGCGAGAAGCGATATGGCCTCTTTGCGGGGGATCCGGTGCGCCGCCTCGTACAAGTCAATAGCGTCCCACCCTTTATTTTCCGCATGACAATGGGCTTTTCCCCTCGATACCTGAAGGGAAGGCGTGCTGTCTTCGTGAAAGGGGCAGGCGAAGTTACCTTTTGCCCTGACACTATCAGGCCAATATTTCTGGAAAATGGCGCGGCAATCCGCCAGTTCCTTAATTTGGGCGATTATTCCGGAGAGTGCCGACGCCATTGGTTCAGTCCCCAACCAATTCCATATGGTCGAACAAGGTCTGGATATTTTGATCAGGGACAAGCTGCACACTGGCGCAGGTCATCAGAAAAGATTTAATAATGGCCTCCCTGTTTTCCCCTTCGAGTATCCGCCGAACGGCCCCCTCACAAACTCCCTGCTGGACGTCTGTTTCCGCCATGATCCAGGCGTCCGATAATACCCCCCCCAAACTCACTTCAAAGGAGATGCGCATAAAATTCCCCCGAGCCCAGGACGACCATGACCGACCTGGATTTCGATTTCTCTCGGAGGGATTGTCCGGATGGTCCCGGATCCTCTTCCTGGCATTTAACGGCTGCTGGCCGGCTCAGGTTCGGGTGAGCTTCCGACCGGATCCGCGAAAGGGATTGTCCGGATTGGCCCTTGACGCTTTTCGGGACCTGGCGCGTGGAGGTTGCCCCGCTTACCTTCGAGGCCGCCCGCAAGATCCGATTGCCCGGATTGTCTCAAGGAAGGCCTCGGCGCCCGTTCCGCAAGGAACGCCACTCGCCTTATGTCGGTGGTCGTGTATCCTGCGCCCTGCAGGATTGTCCCGGCCGATAGTGCTTCTCCAAAAAATCGAAAATGTCTTCCGTTCGAAATCGAACCATGTCCTTTTTCCGCTCCCCGTCGCCAGGGCAGGGAATTCGAACGCACGGCAGCACTCCTCGAGCTGCGGCTTTGTACACCCAAGGCAAGGAGGTCTTAAGGAGCCTTTTCACGTCTTGCGGGGTTAACAGAGCGTTTAAAGTTTCCATGCGTTAGATGCTCGCTTAACCCATAGCCCAAAGGGTCAGTTTGCCAAAAATGGCAAGTTGCGGGTTCAGCTTCCCAGCCACAGCCGCGAAGATGGAGACCAGGGCACGGGCGCATTTCACCGGTCGGGGCATTACCTTAACCCTCCCGAACACCGATTCCAGGAAATCTGATCCGTTTTAAGTCCAAGGGCTGCCGCGATCTGTGCCTTTTCCTCATCACTAGGAGCAATATAGCCGCGTTCAATAAGACTGATTTTCGTTTGGCTCACACTAACCTTCATGGCCAGTTGCCATTGGGTGATTCTGGATTTAAATCTCGCCTCGGCAAGGTCCATGTTCGTGATCTCCCTATTTCAAAATAACAAAAGCCAAAATCGTTTCCGATCCTGGCCTAGAATACTTTAATAGTTTCCTGTCCTGACGAGTCTTAATTTACCTTTTTTGCGAGGCGGATTTGTCCTTATTTCCAGAAATAGATTGATGTTTGCGTAATAATTTAATTATCTTACTCAATCTGCCTGGCAACACAGTATCGGGATGGTCACCAATGCCATTTAAAAAAGTCTGCACGAACAAGATGAACGGACCGCTTAGGCGCTCACCGGATCGACACGTTACATCTGAACGTAGACCCCCGCCCCCGGCTTTCTTTCGAGTGAGCTTCTCATAAATGCCCATAAGCTGAGACACCAAGAAATACAAAGCCTGATACTTGGGTCTTTTCTTTGAATGATTCGAAAAAACAGGCTGGCTTAATAGCCATTCAATTCTTGAAGAGATGGCCAAGACATCTTGTTCAGCACGCTCCAGTAGTTCATGGACATCGACTAAGCTTCCCCTGCTGGCAAAATCCAGATCGCGCAGCTCAATGCAAAAGGAATCGGCCTTCTCCCTGAGAGCCTCGATGGCTGCCCTCTGTTGAGGAATCGTCGGTCTGCGGTCGACAAAGTTGATGGTTGAAAAATAGACCCGTCCGGCGGTTTCGAGTTCGGATACGGTTTCAGGAGGGATTTCTACCCCAAGCGCATCCCGCATAGTCTGTAATGCATCGCCACTGAAATGAAGAAAGCGGGCGGTGTGATATGCGAGTAGGGCTTCCTCGCCTCTGCGCGGTTTGACATTGGGCATTGAACGCTCCCGCAGCGTCCCGGAGGATTTGGAGGAAAGGCACCCGGGAAGTGCCCTTGTCGCCTGGCCGGGCTATCCCCCAAAGAAGATAATATCACTGTTCGATGCTGCCTTGTGCCACTTTTGTGACAGTAATTGATCTTTTGGGGTGATTTTCCTTCTATTATTTATACGGCAAACCCAAGTACTGGCGGGAAAATCAAGCCCCATCGGCAACTTACGATTTTGCCTTTTTCCGATTCGTAATCAGCAGGTCGCGGGTTCGAATCCCATCGCCGGCTCCAGTTTTCCCGCTCCCAAAGCCAATCCGAAGAATTCCGTTTTTGCGTAAATTTGATTAAATCTGACCCGAATTACTCGCATTATGCGAGCAGTTTCGGGCCTGATCCCCTGCTGGATAAGCCGTGCCGGCTTATCACTACTACGTTACGTTATTGACGTTTTCCCAATTGCTGTCCTGTAAAGACCCCGGGAGGGCAGATCTATGGACGGCAAGGAATTACAGTCGAGTCGGGGCAGGCTCGAAGCATTCCTTGCGGAGCTTCTTGAGCCAGCAGGGCGTTTGGAACGGCGCCGATGGGGTAATGCATACGTTCGCGGACTTTGCACCGTTCATTCGCCCGACGCTACGAACTGTTATGCCGCAAGCTTGTCCTGGAGAGGCAGTTCAGCGCGGCCTGTTTCGTGATGGCCGACCCCGACGAAGCAGATCAATTGGAGAATTACAGAGAACCGGTGGCGGATTTGTCGGCAGATTTATTCCTGAATCAACTCTTACGACAGGTTGCGCGGTCCTGAGTCCGGCACCTGAACGCTAATGCCCCCACAGGCGCAAGCCCGTTGGCCGGAGTCCTTCCGTTGTCGCCCAGGCTGCTCCCTGATGCCTTCCGCAACATCCCCGCAAACATCTCGATGTGTCGCAATTTCCGGAGTCGGAATAAAAAAGCCCGGGCGCGCCTGCGCCCGGGCTTCGGAGGGGGTTAGAAAACCTTGAGGGGTTAATTAAAATGACGGCAAAGTGCGCTGATAACTTGAGGAAAAATTTGCATTTAGCCGCTGCCCAGCCAAAAAAATAAACCGGTCGACGAGCGTTGCCGCTCCCGGCGAGACCGGGCGGGGATCAACCCCGTCCCCAGGCGCGCGCAAATAAGAACCACATCGCCAAGCGGGACGCGGGCAACAGGCGGGACGCGGACAACAGGCGGGACGCGGACAACAGGGTGTGGGAGCGGCTTGCAGCCGCGATGTCTTTTATTCCGCTCACAGGAGATCGATTGGGCGGCGTCATGACATCGCGGCTGCACCCCCAATGCTGTTGCCTTAACCAATCGCTTGAGCATATTGTTATTTCGACCGGAGGGAGAAATCTTTCCGTGGTGCGGAACAAACAAGATTTCTCCCTCCGGTCGAAATGACAAAACAGGGTACGTTAACGCTTAAAGCAA
>JBAQYM010000097.1:0-17572 GCA_049300095.1 Syntrophobacteraceae bacterium | reverse complement strand
CAAGTTGGGGCTTGCCATAGCTGCACGATCTAGCTTGGCCTATAAGCATCTGATTTGACACACTTTTTTGGAAGTGTGAATGGGGGTTTTTTGTGCCTCCTCGCCTTTTATTTTCACGGTAACCTACATGACATAACCCAACCTACATGACTACATGACCTTCCGATCACAACCAAGCATGAAAGAACATCCTCCCCGCGAAGATCACAAGCATAACCGGGACTCCGCATTCCCACGCTCCGGGGGCTTTTGCCCAAATGTAAAAACTGCGACAGGTGTGGCCAAAACAGGGCGGAGGTCTCCCCTCCCTTGGCGGGAGGGGCTGGGGGTGGGGGTCGTAAGTACTTGAAAATTCAACACCCTCCCCTAACCCCTCCCATCGAAGGGAGGGGGACTCACGTCCCGGTCAATAGTCGCGCAGCTTGAATATTTCTTTGGGCAACAGCCCGTCAACCCCGCCCCTACGGCTTTCAAGGCAACCTGATACCACCGTTGACATGTAGGGGCGGGCCTGATGCCGTCCTTTGAACGTAGGGGCGGGGTTGATCCCCGCCCGGACCGCCGGAAGTCGAGATCTTCTCCTTATTCCGCCGCCTGGACCTTCAATTGCGCGGGCAGACTTCTTCCGAAAACATCCGGGTCGTACATCTCCTCGGCACGGGCCGGCGGGGCCGCAAACCGCCCCGGAGCTATCGCCTGGGCGGTGTACGAAAGATGGTGCCGCCCGGCGCCCAGCCGCTCCGAATAAAAACGGGCGCTGTCGTGGCGCAATTCCTTGTGATAGAAGCTCCAGCGCGACACCCCGTAGCTCGACCAGTCGGAGTGCCTGTTCCGAAACGACTTGGCGTCGTAGAGAGGCCCTTCCTTTGCCGCATCCACTTCCGAAGCGGTCGCGAGGTCCCGGCTGACCGGTTCGAGGCCGCCCGGCACCGGGTCGTCCACCACCACGAAGTAGCGCTCGGCGGGCAGCGACACGAAAAGATCGACGCGAACGAGTTCCCCCGTCCTGATTTCCATGGGACTATCCAGCAGGACCCACCCGCCGTTCCTTTCGACGCTGTACTCCCTGTGGATTTCAATCCCGGCATTTACCGAATCCGCCACGGTTTCGAGCGGCGCATAGGAAAGCCTTGTCGAATAATAGAGACGCCCCTCGCCGTCTTTGCTAACGATCACGGCGGTCTTGCGCCCCTTGTCGGTTTCCTGGACGCGGTACTCGAAATCGGCGGGCTTCGCCGTCGGAGAATCGAACCGCGCCTCACCGAGCATGTTCTTGTCCAGGGACACCCTGGCCGTCATGTTCGGCGAAGCCGCCTCGAAGAGCCCGCTGTAGCGAAGGCTCGCCATGGCCGCGTAGACATTTTCCTGGGTGGACGCCCAGTGCGCGGTTTTCCGGCCCTGGGTAATCGCCCGCATGAGCCGGACTATAAGGTCAGGCGACCCGATTGCGGCCGGATCGGCCGATTGCAGGGCCAGAAGTGAAAGAAGGACAGCGGAGTTGTCCCTTGGACCGGAAGACAGGATGAATCGGGACGCCGGATCGGAGGGGGCCGCGAACCGGACCAGGCCCGCGCTCTGATCGGCCTGGGAGAGGATGTCCCGCAGCGCTTCGCGGCGCATTGCGGCGGTCTCGGGCACCTTTGCCAGCGCCCCGAGGAAGCCCGCCTTCCCGAACAGACCCATCCGCGGGAATTCCTTCCAGTGGCGCTCCAGGTCGGCGCGCGTTATTTTCCCCGTGTGCGCCAGCGCCACGAGCGCCACCGCGCGCTCGTCCGCGACAGCGGCCCCCTGGCCGGTTTTCTTCTCGCCGCGCTTGAGAAACTCGACGAGGTATTTTGTCAGCTTCTCCTCGACCGGCGCCGGCGGAGCATGGCCGAGCTCGCGCAGCCAGGTGAAAGCGATTGCCGTAAAAGCGCTCAGATACGGGCTCACATACTCGTCTTTGGGAAGGTAGAAGGCCATTCCGCCGTTTGGCGCCTGGAATTCAGCGGCCAGCCCCAAAGTCCTGTCGGCCACCGCCGCGCTCCCTTCCCAGGCCGCGCCTTTGGGCAGGTAGGGCGCAAGCTTCGGGAAAGCCCCGGCCAGCACCGCCCTGCTTATCTTCTGCTCCCAGCACTCGTAGGGATACTCTTTCATATACCTGACCACGCCGTCGAGTCCCCCGAGCACCGAGGGAAAGAGCAGCACGTTCACAAGGCTCGCATCGGGGCGCATGTCCTCGGGAAACGCGACGCTTTCCGAGGCCTCGCCCGAAACGATGCTCCCATACGCGGCGGCGACCTCCTGGGGCCGTAGCTTCAAGACCTTGAGGGTGTGCCGCATGCCGTCCCGGTCCTTGTCATCCCCGGCCTGGGCGGAAAGAATGATCTCACCCGGGCCGAGCGACTTCATCGGAAGCCTTACGGTATAGCGCTTGTAGGGCTCGGCGGCGATCTCCCGCGTGGTCCCGAAACCCTTTCCGCCGGCCGCGGGCGCGCCGCCTTCGAGCGGTTCGCACGGACCCTCCGCCAGGATTTTCACCTCGATATTGCGGGTCTCGGCGGTCCGGTTCATGACCGAGAACCCGGCCGAGAAGCTGTCGCCTTCGAGTACCTGGTTCGGCATGACCGGCCGTATCTCGGTTGACTGGTTTACCTTGAAGACGGCCTCGCCAAGGCCCATGCGGTCCTCGGGGGTGACCGCCATCGCCAGCACGCGCCACCCGGTGAGGTTATCGGGCAACTGGAACCGCACTTTGGCCTTCCCCTCGCCGTCGACGCGAAGAGACGGGTTCCAGTAGCTCACGAACTTGAAAACCGACCGCATGCTCAGGTCGAAACCGGCGGCGGCGGCCGGGCTCGCGCCCTTTTTCTCGAGCTTTTCGCGGCCGACAAGCTGCATGAGCAGGTTATAGTTCTGCAAATCGAGCTCATCGAGGTGGTAGAACCCCTGGTAGGGATCGAACGCCAGTCTTTTCTGCCTGAGCAGATCGAATACCGCTTCGTCGAGGACGGCCACGGCAATCTCGATGGGCGGATTTTTTGCGTCCGGGGCGAGATTTTTGGGCCGCGCGTCGAATTCGAGTTCCACCGTCTCGCGTGGTTTGTAGGTCTCCTTGTCGGTCTTGCACTGGACCAGGATTTCCTTATACTGGTCTTTAACCTCGATTTTTGCATACCCCATGCGGAAAGCCGGTTTCCCGAGGTCCTCGCCGCCGGGCCCCATCGGCTTTGCCACGCGGGGCGACATGACCATCACCGAAACATAGAAACCGGGCAGATAGTCGGGAAGGACCGGGATTTCAACGACTTCCGCGCTGCTTTCAAACGTCTTTACCCAGCGGTCGAGGGTCCCGTAGCGCTCGACGGCAATGAGGGCTTTTGCGCCCGGATACGGGTTCTGGACCAGGAACTTCGCCGTGTCCCCCACGCGGTATTCTTCCTTCTCGGCATAGACATTGAGAAGGTTGCCCTCGGGGCTCTCCCAGACAACGCGGCCCTTTCCGGTGACCCACCGCCGCATCGTTGTCCGGTGAGTGCGTTCTTTCGTATCCACCACCGCGGCGGTCAGGCGGGTCGTCCCCGACTGTTTGGGGGTGAACTCGAAGGTCTTCGGTTCGTTTCCGGAAACGAGTTCGAATTCCTCGACCGGTATCCATTCCTTTTCATACTGGACAGGGTAGGCGTCCCCCGCCCCTTTCACGCGGGCGGCCTTCGTCTCCAGCCTCTCGACGCTCACCGTCGTTTTTACATCGGGGACCGCGTTCCCGAACTGGTCCACGACGATGAATTTCACACCGGCGGGCCTGCCTTCTTCGAACACCCAGTCTTCCTGAAAAAGCCCGACGTAGCGGTCCCGCCCGAAGTAGACGGCCGAGGCGCGCTCGGCCACGGATTTACCGCGGTCGTCGCGCACCGAACTCTCGACGCCCAGGCGTCCGTACTGCACGGGGGTATCGGCCATCGTGAATTCCGTCTCCAGGTTGCCGCCCTCGTCGAGCTTGCCCCTGGTCTCGAAAACCGTCCGCACCCCGCCGGGCGTCGTCTCCTCATCGTCTTCCCGGTTGAGAACGTCGAACTGGAAGCCGCGCGCCATCGGGCTTGCCGGCCGGAACGGCTGCGTCTCGACGGTTGCCGTTATGCGGGTATCCGCCCTGCCGTACGGGCCTCCCGAATGGAGGCGCGCCTGGGTGGAAACCTTGACGGCCTCGCCCGCCCCGAAAATCTTCCCGTTAAGCTCGGTTGTCACCCGGAAGGGCGAGGGCGTAAAATCGCTTACCAGGACCTGCATGGGCGCGAGTTCGAGCTTGGAAAAACTCGATTCGAGCTGGAACCGGTAGTAGCCGACCGCCCCGTTTTTCGGGACCGGGAATTCGCCGTCGAATGCCCCGAATTCCGACAGGGTAATGTCGTCGCGCTGATAGATGACCTTGGCCGCCGGGTCGGTTACCTTGAGGCGGTAAACGCCCGGGGGAGGCTGCACGAATCGGAGGTTCTCCTGGTCCCGCACGTAGATTTTATACTGGACGATGTCCCCCACCTTGTAGATGCCCTGGGCGGTCGCCCCCCATGCGCGGATGTGCTCGTGGCGCGACCGGGTATACGAGGGGATATACTGGTGGTTCGATCCTTCCGAATCGACCGTGAAATCGTAGCGAAGCGGGACCAGCGCCAGGTCCTCTCCCTTGCGGCACCAGACAAAAACCCACGGGGCATCGGTGTTATAGCTCTCGAAGAGCTTGAGCGCCGGGTCGAGCTTCGATGTTCCGTCAAGCTGCGCCGTGCCGTCGGCCCCCGTGCGGCCCTCGGCGAGGACCTCGGAATCCGGGTTCAAATCCTTGAGCAACCCCTTTTGAATCCGCACGTCGACATCGGAGACGGGTTGCCCGGAAGCGAGGTCCGTCACCCAGACGACCGTGTTGAAATGCCCGAGCTTCACATGCACGTGGAAGGGCGTTACCTGCCCGACAAACCACGCGGGCTGGGAGGCTTTCTCGCGCGTTGGCGGCCGGGTCGTAATGCCGCCCGTGACGATGCCGGATTTTGCCGGAAGCAGTTTACGCATCCCGATGGGAACGACCACCGTTGCGTCCGTTTTCCAGGGTCCGGGCAGGACCCGCGATTGGGACGGGGATTTCCCCCGCGCGGTGATCGTCTCGTACCGGACTTCGATCTGATCGAGATTGACCGCCAGGATCGGCAACTCGGTATCGAGTTCCTTTTCCAGGACCCACACTGTCTTGAACATGTGCAGATCGGGCGGCCTGTGGTCCGTTGCGAAGCGCATGTCGACGGCCCTTGCAAGCGGCCTTCCGAACTCGTCTCTTATGCCCTTCGCCGCGGCCTGGAGGCGGTACTCCGTGAAGGGCGAAAGCGCGTCGTTATCAATATAGACCTGGTATTTTTTCCCCTTCTCGGGCGATTCGCCCCGTCTCGAATATTCGCCTCCCTCCTGCCAGAACTCGGGGCCAGGCTGTTTTCCCTGGACAACGGAGACGCCCGTCTTTTTCCGCACTTCGGTGGATATTACCGGGGAAGAAAAGAGCAGGGAAACCGATGAGGCCGGGTTGCACCGGGCTTGAGGCGGTCCCGGCGCGTCGGGGGCAATCACGATCTCGGCCCCGCCGAGATTTTTGCACTGTACGCCCAGGAACCGGAATTGCGGAAGGGTGTTGAAACCGGCGAGCTTTCTCTTCTCGATCCCGGGCTCGGTCCCCAGCATGGGACGGATTCCGGGCGCAACTCCGAGAAAACAGGCCTTGTCCTGCGGCAACGCGCCGGCGGGGCTGACGAGCCAGACCGTGTTGCGTGGGGAAGACGACGAATATTCCGTGTCTTCCGTGGCCGTGGACGCCACCCTGGCGCCGCCCTCGACCTGGAAGTAGAGGCGAGCGTCAAGGGATGCCTTATCGACCGGCTGGCTTGTCTGGACCCTGAACTGGGGCATAACCGGGGAGAGCCAGGTGATGAACCGGGCCGAGGTTATCTTGGGACGCTGCGTGATGAAGCCGTGCGTGATGCGGCCGGGGAGGCCCGCCCCGTCCTCGGCCGTGATTCCGGGGTCGACCGTCACCTGGTACCGGGTCGCGGGGGTCATTGCGTGCTGCTCATCCAACTGGCAGGCCAGGCTCGAAGGGCTGAGCCAGCGCCACTGGCAGGAGAGCGCCGGGTCGATCGTAATCGGGATTTCCGAGGCGCTACGCGCCATTTTACCGAGCGGAACGACGGGACGGTTGAATTCGAAGACGATCTGCCGCCCGGCCGGGACATCGGCCCCCGATGGGGTGATTCTGGTAATCTTGAGGGTCTTGAGGGGCTCCGCCCCCTGGTCGGCCGCGGTTGCCGCGCCGGGGCAAAAACCCAGGAAGGCGAACAAAACGATACAGGCCAAAACCGCTCGCGGCCCGCACAAGTCCGAAATAACGGATCGAACACGCTGAATCGCCATCAGCCCCTCCACTAAAATGGAAAATGATTGCAGACCGGGAGCTTCTCACCGAGTTGCTCTCAAGACACGACCTATTGTCACTGCGAAATCTTTGCCTGATGCGGCGCCGTCATTCCGGCGGAAGCCGGAATCCAGCGGCGCCGCCACGTCCCCGGACAGGGTTTGAACGAGAATGAAACTTCATTGACCCCATGGAGTTTCATAAGAGACATTTTAGGTCCCTGGGTCCCGGCTTTCGCCGGGACGACGACATTGGAGCACCGCGCAAAGGTCCCACACCGGCAAAAGAGATTGCCGGCACCCATCGGATGAACCTCCATAGATTACCATATCGGAATTCATTCAATGCGGTTTATTTCCATTTCTAATTGTATTCGGGACATTACCTAAAATTAACGTTACGGCCGTATGCCGACCCGCCGCAAGGCCCGCCGATGCTGTTGCTTTAAGGCGAGTGGGGCGACCCATCGTCGTGGGGACCCCGATTGATAATTCCCATGACCCGGCATGTGAGTAGAAGAAGTGATATAGATGGAAAAAGCTTAAGGAGTTCAGTGTATCAACCGATGGTATGGGAACGACTCTTTCCACGGAGGTTCGACCATGCGGCGACCGCGTTATCTCCCCCTGTGCGCCCTGGCATTGTTTCTTGCCTGCGGGCTCGTTTTTGCGCCTCACCTCCTTGGCGCGCCCGGAGGGCAGTTCCTCTGCGTATCCGACATCCACTTCGACCCGTTGGTGGGGCTTAGCGCCTCTGTCGGCAAGCAGATCGTGAACAGCGGTTACAAGAGCTGGCACGGCATCTACGCGAAACACCCGCAGCCCGCAAGCGGGTACGGAAGCGAAACAAACTTCACGCTCCTCGATTCGGCCCTCCAGGAGATGCGCTCCGCCTGCCCCCACCCGGACTTCATCGTGTTTTCCGGAGATTTGCTCGCCCACGCCATCCATAAAATGTACGCATACGTCGGAAACGACCGCCACAAACTGATCCGGCAGACGCTGAGTTTCATCTCCTATCAGTTCGACCACTATTTTCCCGGCGTGCCGATCTTTTTTACCCTGGGCAACAACGACCACTACCACGATTACGGCTTCGCGCCCAATGACCCTTTCTTCCGCGAAACCGGCGCCGACTTCTTCAGGTTTTACTTAAAGGGCGACGGCGTCTCGAGGGCCTCTTTCGACAAGTCATTTTTCGCGGCGGGCAACTACAGCGCCCGCCCGGCCGCCTCGCCCAAAAACAAAATCATAGCCCTGAACAATAATTTCTTTTCGATTTCATCGCAAAATCAACACAAAGAAGAGAGTCTCAAACAACTCGATCGATTGGAATCCGAGCTGGCCTCGGCCAGGGCCAAGCGTGAGAGGGTATGGATTGTGATGCACATTCCTCCCGGTGTTGACGTGCAGGGGGCACTGAAGAAGAAGCAAGCACTCTCTTTCTGGGCCAGGCTCGAAAATTCCGAGCACCTGAGCTTGCTCGATAAATTCATCAGGCTGCTCGTCGAATATTCTCCGGAGACGGCCGCCATCTTCTCCGGCCACACGCATATGGACTACTTCAGGCTCATCCTTAACAGGGGAGTCGCCAGCACTCTCGTTCACGGCGCCCCGGCGGTAACCCCGCAGTTCGGCAACAATCCGGGGTTCCAGGTGTTCCGGTACGATAAGGAATCCTTTGACCTGATCGATTACGATACTTACCGATACGGCTATATACACGGATGGGCGAAAGAATATAACCTGAAGCAGGCCTACGGAACGAGCCTGTACGACCCGGCCGGCATGGACACCGTCTGGGACCGCATCCAGTCGGACAAAGCCGTTCGCAAGCACTATACCGATTTTTATACTGTCGGCAGCACCAAAGTCTCGATTGCCGAGGTGTGGAAGGCCTACTGGTGCGGAATTGCGAACCTTGGAGGCGATGGCTTCAACACATGCTATGCGGCACAGACGATCTTCCAGGAAAATGCCGGGACCGATTGGGACAGGGCCGCCAATTTCTGAGACGCCTTTTTCGAAGCGCGCATCACGGCCGTAAACAGCCCCTCCGGCGGACGGAACGCGCTGGATTGCGGTCGCCGCGCGGTATCGCGGGTCCGTCCGGGATCAACCGCTGCCGCCGCCAAACGGTTTGCCCCCCTTTAACGCACCCAAATAGAACTGCTGGCGGGAATAGAACTCGGACAGCAGGTAATCCGGGACCTTTCGCTTCGGGAATTTCGTTTTGCAGAAGTCAACCGGCTCGCCGTTGTCGTAGAGGCGGAAATCCAGGTGCGGACCGGTTGCCAGCCCGGACTCGCCCACATATCCGATCACTTCGCTTTCCCGGACACGATTGCCCTTTCTCAGACCGTCCGCAAGACGGGAGAGATGGCCGTAGCCGGAGACGTAGTTCTGAGCGTGCCTGAGTTCGACATACATGCCAAAGCCCCCCTTCCAGCCCTCGTATACAACCTCGCCCGCCCCCACGGCGCGCACCGGCGTCCCCATCGGGGCGGCATAATCGGTTCCCAGGTGAGGCCTGCAGATTCCGAGGATCGGGTGCAGGCGCATGTAGCTGAATTTCGAGCTGATCACCCCCTGATCGAGCGGGGATTTCGAAAATAACTCGTTCAGGGATTCCCCGGCACTGTCGAAGTATCCCGCATACCCGTCGGGGAGTTCGAAATGAAATGCCTGGCGTCTTTCGCCGCGCACTTCTATCTCCGCCGCGAGAACGCGGCCGGGGCCGGCGGTCCGGTCTTCACGCTCGGAATACAACAGCAGGCGGTCCCCCTTTCTAAAGCGACCGGGCAAGTCGGACCCATAGCCGAAAATATCAGCCACCGTCTTGAGCACCTCTTCCGGAGAAGCCGCATGGCCGCACAGATCCGTGAAGCCTTCCACCCGGATCCCGTCTTTGTCCGGGATTTGGGCAAGGGCATCGACCCTGACTTCCTCACAACTCCACTCGCGGCTCCCAATTTTGTGAAAGACATAAGTGCGGCCCGCTTTGAGAGGGGCCTCTCGACCAAGCTCCTGGACGGAGGCCACGCCGGTCTGAGCCGGGACGGGAGGAAATGCCGTTTCACGGCTGAGACGCACCGCTACGGTCATCTCCCCGCCGCATCCAACCAGGGACACTGTCGCCAATACCACCACCAACCCTATTGCCGTCACACTCATGCTATCCACCGAGGGCGCGGAGGGGTCCACCGGTATCCGTCGGCCATGGGACCTGTTCTTCCGGACATCGAAAATCGACCGCTCCGCGCATCCATGTCCTTCCGTTTGGCAATGTTCATTACTTTAGGTTAAAAACTGGTTTCGACATCCGCAAGAGACGGATGCGGATCGGTCCCCCCGCCCGGACCCGTTGAGCGGCCCTCACTCCGGGCGGACCAACTCCGCGCTATAGTAAAATCCTCCGTCGCGGGTGGTCCACCGGCTACCCCGGCGCTCCATGATCCAGCCGCTTTCTTTCCGGCCGCCGAAGGGGGCGCGAAGCGGGGAGAAGAAAAAATCCGGGTTGTTTGTTGTAATTTTTGACAACATTAAAAGGTGTTGGTATCATCACCAACATGAATGCCGAACTCATGCTCGATGAACGCCGTGTTGTCTCCGAGAACGCTTTCGCGGAAATGGTGGTGTGGCGCCTGCCGGCGCCCGTAGCAGGCAGCCCGCGCGGCTTTAAGTATCGGCTCGCTCTTGTCGTGAATGGTCGCTGTGTTTTGCGCTACGACAACGAGCACGGCAAGGGCGATCACAAGCACGTGGGCGGGAACGACATCCCATACGTTTTCGCCACGCCCCAGGCCCTGCTCGCCGATTTTTGGAATGATGCGGACAGTTGGAGGCCCTAAAATGCGTACCGTTACATTGGTGATATCTTCCCGCGAGTCAACCGACCGGCGCTTTCTGCGAGCATTCGACGGAGAACCGCAAGGGTCCTTCATAAGCTTTGACTCTCCCGCGCTTCTTTTCAAGGTGCTGACCGGCAAGCGTTGGGAGTTGCTCAAACTGATGACCGGCGCGGGACCGATGACGATTCGCGAGGCGGCGCGCAGATCGGGACGGGACGTAAAAGCGGTTCACGGCGACGTGCACGCGCTTTTGAACGCCGGCATATTGCAAAAGACCGACAAGGGCCTCATCGACTTCCCCTTTGATGCCGTGCATGTGGATTTCACGCTTAAAGCCGCCTGAGCCCTCGCGAATTTTCCGTTGAGCGTGCGAGCAACTCACGGGGCAGATTCGTCATGTTTGCGCGCCGAGGGTAGCCCGGCAAATGGTTGCCTGGGGCCGAAGGACAAGAGGCTCGGGCAAATGGAATGCCGATGCCATCAAGATTTCCTGATCATAATGTACCATTTTTCGGAGAATTGCCTGATCGGCATATTGGCAAGCTATATGAATGTTACTGGTCCTGATTGGACGCATTTCTACGAGTTTGCTACGTACAGTGGCAGAGATTGTCGAAAAAGCCCATTTATACCGCTCTCATGAAAATCAATGCCCGTGAAATCAAACACTTGCAAGTGTAAAAAACCTCTATTTAGAGTTTTTCGACAGTCTCGCAAGCTGTCTTGAATTAATTGCCGCAGAAATGTAGTATCGCTTCTATGTACAAACAATCGGCCCAACCCGGCAGTTCACGCGCAGCTATGAGGAATTATCGTGCAGAATCACACTTTTATAGGATGGCTTGTTGGTCTTTTCGGAGTGTCTTTAGTTGCGGGAACTTTTTTTTCTTGGCTTGTATGGCACGAGCTTAGAAATTTTTTCGACTCAACCGTTAAGCGACTTGCTTGGGTGGTCCCTCCTCAAGCAAACGAGCGTGTCCCAATACAGCCTATTCTTACCGGAATCCTTGAGCGTCTTTTCTTCACAATCCTTATCGCGTTCAATGTTTCAGGTGTGGCTGGAGGCATATTTACGTGGATGGTAGTGAAGATGGTCAGCGGTTGGAATCGATATGTAGGTGAGAAGGAGGAAACCTGGCGTCGTGTGCTAGCGTTTAACGCATTGATAAACAATCTTGTCTCACTATTCTTCGGAGTCATTGGGGGGCTTATCGCTAATGGCACCATCAACATTCCATGGACACGCACGGGTCATGCCATCCAGCAATCGGGAGTTTCCAACATGACAGGAACGGAGTTCGCAAACTGTATCGCAATTTTTTCTGGATTGTTGGCAGCCGTCTGCTGGCTCTGGTCTGCACTTGTGCGTGTTCCCGATTATGTGGAGACAATGGCGAACCAGCCCGGGTCCATCTTGTGGGTAATCAGGCGCCAATCACGCCTCTCGGCCGTTGCTGCGATCTTCACGGCGATCTCTATCCTCGCACAGGCAGCCACAGCGTTCTTGAAGCTGTAGTAAGTTCTGCGTATCGCAGAATAACCTGCAGGCTAAAAGGGTACCCACCCGTAGGCAACAAACCCGCGCAAATATGGTGGCGTTCGTTGAATCTCGCTGACGGTGCGCGCCGATAGATGTGCGGTGTTCAGGATAATGAGCAACCCCGAAATGCTAATACATCTCTTTCGCCTTGAGAATTGGATCGCTGAAATCCTCAAGAGGTCCAGAGCATACTTTTCTCGCAGAGTATCTCAATCAGCTTCTTCCTTATGGCAAGTAACTATAATGACAACAACAGCTTAAAAGTCGACAGACTCCCCCTCCATAGTCACCAGTGACTCGCAGGATTTGCCCTTCGCTCATCGAAGACTTCCTTTGCTATAAGAAGTGCATTCATAGAAAGAACCATTCCAGCACTTGGAATAATCTGTAACAACGTTTCAATAATTTCTTTTTCCGAACATCCAACATTCAGTGCTGAGTTAATATGTACTTTTACCTGAAGTGGTGCTGAGCCCATAGTTGCCATGCTAGCCAATGTAATCATTTCTTTTGTTTTTAAGCTTAAACCTGGGCGACTGTAAATATCCCCAAAAACAAATTCCACTAAGTATTGTGCAAAATCAGGAGAAATTTCTTTCATCGTTTCGATTACTTTCTTGCCTATTTCACCTTCCATCTCAATAATTTTGGCTAATCCTCTCTGGTACCTATCTGAATTCATTCTACGATCCTTAATAAAGAACACTCCGGAAAGCTGCCAACCTCAGGCGTAAACTTGGATAATGCATCAACCTGCCCTCAAAACTGATGAGAAACAGCAGTTCGAGTCAGGATTCCGCCCGAAAAGCCCATGGGACGCGCCAAGAGCCGCAAAACTGTACGCTTTCTCAATAGAACCTGCAAGTGAAATGTCAATGGAGCTGATTCTGCAATTTCAGGAACAGGGAACCGTCCCGAGTATGGCTGCCGTGCCCGGTTAACGGGCTAGGGAAAAAGCGGATGCAACAAGTACTACGCCAAGAGTCCACACTTCTCTCCTCATACTTAACGAATCTCTCCGAGCGGGCAGTTCATTGTCCCCGTGTCATATGTCCCGAGTCAGGGGTCCCCGTGGGTGGGGGCGAGCGTGGAGACGAGGCGAGAGTCGTCCCGGATTTCCTTCCCGGGGCGGCCTACTTCCCCAGAAAATGCCTGATGTAGCCGAGGATTGCGAGGTGTCCGGGGTAGAAGATGTAGAAGAGGTACTTCATCTTCGGGCCGGTCTTATGGGTGTAGAGGGCGATGAGCGGTACGCACAGGATCGCAAACGGTTCGAGCATCGAGGCCTTGCCGTGCGCCCACATGTAGGAAAGCGTCCAGGCGAAATCCGGCATGATGAAGGATTTGCGGAGAAAGCCGTTCAGGCCGGAGAGAACGAGCAACGGGAAAAGCACCAGGGCCAGTTTCTTTAAATCCGCGTGGTAGAGGTGCATGGCGACCACGATGAGCACGCCGGGCAACCCGTAGCTTGAATGCACCACTTCGCAGGCCGCCCCGATGAGCAGGACCTGCAAAAAGCTCTTGGTCCTGTCGTAGACGTAAATGGCATAGAGCCCGAGCGCCAGGGTGAAGAGCACATTGAACTGGAGCGTGGGATACTGAAAAGCCCACATGTAGATCGGCTGGGAGAAGAGCGAGAAGAGCACGAGGCGGCCGAGGTATCCGGTCAGGTCGTGGGTGTACCGGTAACCCTCGGCGATCAGGTAGGCGAAGAGCGGAAACACCAATCGGCCGATCAGCCGAAGCCAGGCCACATCAGGGTAGAAGATGATCCCGACGTGATCGACAATCATCAGGGCGCAGGCGAGTAATTTGAGGCTGGCGGAGTTCATGGCGTCCTTTCCGCGATCCAGGGTTACGGGAAGAAACGTCCGGGCCGGGCGAGCCGCGCCGGTAGGAGATTGCCGCTACGAGTTTTCCTGGTAGCGGGTCTTCCGGATGGTTGTCAAGACATTTTCGTTTCACTCCGGGAATAAGATTGCGGCAGGCATGTGGAAGGGACGCGGCTTCATCATCGGATGTCTTGCGGTGGAGGGCGCCGTGGGGAGAGGTGTGCGGGGGAATCATCTTCCCCCGCTCCGGATTACGCGGGCTTCGCCAAATCGCCGCGGGCGCCGCCGTGAGGCAGGGCGTAGAGGTAGCCCACGCCGCGCACGGTCTTGATTCGCTCGACTCCGCCCCGCTCGGGACCGAGTTTTTTACGAAGGCGGCTCAGGTGGATGTCCACACTGCGGTCATAAGCCGTGAGGGGCCGCCCCAAACCGCTTGCGGCCAGTTCCGCGCGGGACACGATATGCCCGGCCGCTCCGAGCAGCATTTGCAGGAGATTGAATTCCGCCGTGGTCAAATAAAGTTCCTCCCCATTGCGACGCACCACGCGCGCGCCCGCATCCAATGCGAGATCACCGACAACGAACCCCTTGAGATTCGTATGACGGTGCTCGACGGGCCGAATGCCGATGCGCCGCAGGATGGCACGGACCCTGGCGACCAGTTCCCTCGGGTTGCATGGTTTCAAAATGAAGTCGTCCGCGCCGATTTCCAGGCCGACAATCCGGTCCACCTCCTGGTCGCGTCCGGTCAACATGAGCACCGGTGTGTCCATCTCGGCGCGGAGGCCCCGCAGGACCTCGAATCCGCTCATTCCGGGAAGCATCAGGTCGAGGATGATCAGATCGTATTTCTCGGTCTTGGCCAGCGCCTCCCGCAACCCCGCCGTGCCGTCATGCACCAGCGTCAATTCGAAACCCTCGGGTTCGAGGTATTCCGACAGAAGCTCACAGAACTTTGTATCATCATCTATTACAAGAAGATGACTCATTTCGCGTCCTTTTGTGTTGCCGAATCGGTCCAGGGGACCGGGGGGAGATTGCCTCGTCTCCGCCCCGGTCGCCGAAATCCATTAATCATTTCCCTGTTTTGGGCAATTCCGGTCTGGGGAGTTCCTTGGATGAGACGAGCGAAAGGTCCGGCGTGCTGTATTCGTGGATCACGGGCCCCGCCAGAACGTAGAGGAAGCTGCCTCCGACCCAGAGACCGTGCGGCCCACCGCCGTGAGGGGGAGGGAAAGGCGGCGGGAACTGAGAGAGATCCGGTTTGGGCGGCAGCGCGCCCGATGGAGGATCGGGCAGGTCCACTGTTTTCACCAGGACCATGTCGTTCAGTTGGTAGAGCATGATCTTGCCGCCCGCCAACACGTAGAGGTAATCCTGGTCCCCGGTTATCCCCGAGAGCCCCATTTTTGGAAACATCGGCGGCGGAGGCTGCACGGCCTCTTCCGTTGCGCCGAAAGCGGCGCCGAGATAGCAGCTAAAAAGCGCCGCGCCGGATAAGCTTAGCGTGAGAGCAAAGATCAGGGCCATCGTCATTTTGCGCGCTTCCATATCATTTCTCCTTTTTGTCCTGTGACCGGTTTCCTGTTCGGTCGCTCCCGGGCGCTCCCGAACAGGGTCTTGCACCTCCTCAAGCGGTGTATGGCCGGGGTGAGGGACCGTATATCAAAAGGCTAAGGGGGATGCCGCAGGCGGGATCCGGCCCCTCCGCCCCGAGCGTGAAGCCGATCCTAGACGCCAATTCTGGAGAAAATATGGAGGAGATGCGAAATGATTGTGGAGACGGTCCCGGAGGGGATAAGCAAGATTGACATGAGGCGTGGAATGGGTCACTTAGTACACAGTTCCATAATTACAGTAACGTATCGAACGTATGGGCCTGACGCAAAGGAGCGGGCTATACTATCGTCATTCCCGTAGCGTCTCTGGGCGGGAATGACGATGTGGCGGTCCATGCCGGAAGGCGAACAGAACATAACGCCCCCATAATACGATACGTCACGTCACCGAATTTATGAGATAGCCCCGTATGAGATTATCCGCTCCCGGTGAGGATTCGGAAATGCGTCGCAGCGTCAATGCACGGGAAGTCGAATGAAGCTGAGTTTCGGACATAAACTGTTCCTGGCATTCCTCGCAAACAGCCTCGTGATCGTGGTCTGCATGCTCCTGTTTGCCAGATACTTCGCCCACCGCGACTTCGAAGAATACATCGGCAAGGTTGAAATCGAGAGGCTCGACCAACTGGCGAGCGTGCTGGGTGAGGAATACCGGCAGACGGGGAGTTGGGACACCGTCCTCGCCGGCTGGGGCGATTGGCTCCGGGTGATCTCGATGAGACCCGGACGCCCGCCCACGCGCCCGTCAACGGCTTCCGGCGCGGGCAGTCCGCCCTTCTTCCCTCCTCCGGGACCACCCCCGTTCGCGGCCGGAAAGGTCCCATGGGAAGGACACCCCCCGCCCCCGGGCGCACCGCCGCTCCATCCGCCCGGACCGCCGCCGGGTGAAGGCTTCCTCCCGCTGCCCGGACCGCCGCCGGGGCCGCGGGAAATCACTCAAAGCATTGCGCTCTTTGATGCCCAAAAGCGCTCTCTTACCGGACCGGAACATTCTTCCGCGGAGAGCTACCGGCTCAGGCCGATCACGGTCGAGGCGAAGACCGTCGGCTGGCTCGGACACAGAAGGCCCGAGCACCTCACCCACCCCCTGGCCCTCGAGTTTATCAGGCGGCAATCCCAGACTTTTTATTCCATCGGCGGGGTTGCGCTCCTGCTGGCGCTCCTGGTGACCCTGGTCCTGTCACGCCGCCTCCTCTCACCGGTGAAAAAACTTGCGGAAGGCACGCGCGCCTTGACCTTGCGAAAATTCGAAACGCGAATCGCCGTCAAGTCGCGCGATGAGCTTGGCCAGCTCGCCGCCGATTTCAACGCCATGGCGCAGGCCCTGGAAAAGCACGAGCAGATGCGCCGTCAATGGATCGCCGATATCTCTCATGAGCTGAGAACGCCGATTGCAATCCTTCGCGGTGAAATCGAGGCCATGCAGGACGGCGTAAGGGAAATCACTCCGGAAGCCCTGGCCTCGCTCCATTTCGAGGTGCTCCACGTCGGGCGCATCGTCCAGGATCTTCACGAACTCTCGCTGATCGAGTCGGAAACCACACCCGACGAACAAACGCCCCTGGATCCCCTGGAGATTTTGGAGGAAACCCTGGAGTCTTTTCACACACGGTTCGAACAGCGCGGATTGATGGTCGACACCCTGAAAAGGGATGGGCGGAAAGCTTTCATCGCGGCCGATCCCAACCGTCTCAAGCAGCTCTTTTCCAATGTATTCGAAAATACGCTGCGGTATGCCGATGCTCCGGGCGTGCTGAAGATCCGGCATGAAATCGCGGCGGGCTCCATTTGCCTGCACATCGAGGATTCCGGACCCGGCGTCCCTGAAGAATCCGTGGGGCGTCTCTTCGACCGGCTCTACCGCGTCGATAAGGCGCGGGGGCGGGCGCAGGGGGGAAGCGGGCTTGGTCTTGCCATTTGCAGGGGCATCGTGGAGCGGTTTGGAGGCCGGATCGAAGCCGTTAACGTCAAACCCGAGGGGCTAAGGATCAGCATTACTTTCCCGGTCATCCCGGATTAGGCGGCCGGGACCCGGATCGCGCGCCGCTGCCTTAAGCGCGATACGGTTCCCTTAAGGCAGCGAGGGACGTGGGGCAGGCTTTCCAGCCTGCCAGCCAAGGAGCACGGGCCTTAATCGGCCGGCAGGCCGGAAGGGGCTGTTGCCCAAATACAAGAGTTGCGACAGGTGTGGCCAAAACAGGGCGGAGGTCTCCCCTCCCTTGGCGGGAGGGGCTGGGGGAGGGGGTCGTAAGTACTTGAAAATTCAACACCCTCCCCTAACCCCTCCCATCGAAGGGAGGGGGA
>JBAQYM010000096.1:0-3814 GCA_049300095.1 Syntrophobacteraceae bacterium | reverse complement strand
TGGGGTAGGCTTTCCAGCCTGCCGATTAAGGCCCGTGCTCCTTGGCCGGCAGGCTGGAAAGCCTGCCCCACCTCCCTGGCTGCCTTAAGTGAACGGTATTGACCCCAACCCCATCGGATGAAAAGCGAGGCAATTCCGTGGGAGCGGGTTGGCTCGCATTGCGATCGTATGTCTAATATATCGATCTATAGCCTAAATTATCGGTCTTGTGATTATCGGGTTGAAAGCCTAAAATATCGACCACTATTCCCGGGGGGACTCAAGGGGGGAGGGATGGTCCGCAGTAGGATCAATTACATTCTGCTCGATAAGAAAATGAGGGTCGGCACGCTCATCGAGCGAACCGGCCTTGCCAAGGAAACAGTTCATCGCGCCAGAAAAGACGAAACGTTCCCCTCTTGCGGCATCAGGACGTTGGAGGTTATCGCCAACGTTCTCGAGGTGAAAATCAGAGATTTATTTGAGGAGGTCTGAAAGATCATGCTTCCTTATGTGATATTTTTTGTCACTGATTCTTGTGAAGGTGAAGGACCGTTTTAGTAAACCGGTGAGTCGCGGAGGAGAGCACAATGAAGGTGAAGCGGCTAATTGTTACTCTGTGCATCGCGCTTTTTATGGCTTTTCCGGCAGTCAGTGTCGAAGCGCGTCCAAAGTGCCCCAAAGTTTGGATTGAGGGCCACCATAACCAGTACGGCAAATGGGTTAAGGGTCACTGGAAAAGACAAAAGTGGGTCCGCGGCCACTACAAAAAAAACGGCGAATGGGCTCCGGGGCATTGCCGCCCACGGTAATTCGGCTCACCGTCTTGAGGACGCCGTTTCACCTTCCCGGGGGCGGCGCGGGACCCCTGTGGAATGCCCCGGAAAGGTCGGCGCCGCGCCCGCGATGCCGCGAATGATGTGGCTGTCGCCGTGATACAAGGCATACGCCCGCAGTGGTGGCGTATAGCGGGGCTACCGCCGGAGTACGGAGTTGGCGAGCGGGACAGCTCCGCCTGCGAAGCGCTCGCTCCGTCGGGCGTGGGCATACAGCGTCCTCTTCATTGCCCAGGCATCCCCGCGGCGTTGCACGCATGAGCGGAAACGCGGGTCGAAACTGGTGGAAAGCATAGCGCAAGGGAACCGGTGCGTCCCGTTGCCTATCGGCCCGTATCCTCAATAGTTTACCCAGTGAACATGAATCGTGCAAAGGCTTTGCGATTGCAGACCCGCCCAGTCGGTCACAATCAGCCGAAACACAAGGTCGAATCCTGCGAGACCTGGGATTTTGGGGGCTTTGAACCACGTTTTCGCCGCTCTCGGGTTTGAAATCTTAACCGGAGGGCCACTCACCTGCGTCCACCTGCAGGACGCAATCCCGTCATCGGTATCCTTCGATCCCGACCCGTTGAGACTCACAACCGCTCCCTCCAACACTGTCTGATCGGCTCCGGCGCCGGCGGTCGGGGGCTGATTGCCGGCACCCACCACGTTTACCAGGGCAAGGCCGTCGGCCTGAAGCCCTTGCGAGTCCTTTACGGTGAGCAGGAATGACAGGGACTTGCCGCCAATTCCGGCGGCAGGCGCTGTGAAAGTCGGCTGGGGCGCCCTTGGATCGGAAAGCACAACGGGCGGCCCTCCAACTTTTTTCCAGACGTAAGATGCTATAGTGCTGTCCAGGTCCTCCGAGCCCGACCCATCGAGGGATACCGTTTGGCCCGAGCCGACGTTCTGGTCAGGCCCCGGATTTGCTGTTGGGGGTGCGTTTTGCGCGCTCACATTCACGATGCAGCGATCCGTCGAGCTTAGCCCCGCCTGGTCGGTTACGGTAAGGTTAAAGACAAGCGATGCCCCCTTCGAGGTGACCTGGGGGGCTGTGAAGGTTGCCTGCTCCGTTGATGCTCCCTCGATGGTCACGTTGGCGCCGCTCGCCTGGGTCCAACTGTAGCTAAGAGTGCTGTTGACGTCGGGCGTGAAGGAGTTGAATCCCCTCAAGGCGACGCTATCGCCGGGGAGGACCAGTTGGTCGGGACCCGCGTCCGCAACCGGATTATCGGCAACGGCGGTGACCTCGATGGAGACCGTGGCCGTATTAGAATCCAGTTTGCCGTCGTTGACGGTGAAAGCAAACTCGTCATCCCCCGCGTAATCCCTGTTCGGCCTGTATATGATCTTCTCGGACGACCCCGCCGAGAGGAGGGCGCCGTGAGCGGGTTTGGCCACTATCTGATAGCTAAGGGGGTCCCCGTCGGCATCGACATCATCCCCCAGAGTTATTGTGAAACCCGGGTTATCTTCGGCAAGAGTAATCCACTGATCTATCGCGACCGGCGGATCATTTGCCGCGTCGAGCGTAATAGTCACCCGTGCCGGGGACTTGGCATAGGCTGTTCCATCATGCCCATTCCAGCCAAAGCCGGTTTGTCCGTTCCAATTCTGATTGGGGGTAAAGACGAGAGCACCGAGGTCCGTGGCCGGGATTTCCCGGGGGGCGATTATTGCCCCACCCGAAAGCTTGAGTACTCCGTTGGACGGAAGCGAGGTCAGCGTGATCTTCGACAGCGGCTCCCCCTCGGGGTCGGTAAAATGTGCGGTAAAGTCGGTCAGCGCGAATGTGACATCGTTATCCTCGGAAGCTCTCTTTTCAATATCGGATACCTGGGGAGGATCGTTAATCGATTTGATGATGACGGATGTGGTGCTGTCCGATACTTCAGGGTAGATTGCGTCGTTTACCGTGATGGTGAAGACGACTGTCTCCGTCTGTTCCGGAGGGCGGCGATTCGCAACGGGTTGGAATCTGAGTTTGCGGATCGACGTTGTTGCGATGTTTGCGGCGCCGTTAAAAGAATACACTCCGGCCGTCGAGGAAGTGAAACCGGATTCCAGAAGGGACGATGCGGTAAAACTACCAGTCTCGGCTGGCGACAGGGAGATTGTTACGGTTTGAGCCTGGCCCTGATCGGTGTGTTCCGGGTCCTTGTCGGAATCGGCTATTGTGACGGGCCGGAACGGTAATAGGGTTTTATTATCATCGAGGGTCTGGTTTGCCTTGGTCCCGGAAATGCGTGGCGCGGTCCCGTCAAAAGTTCTCGAAAACTGTGAGGATTGGACGTTCGGGTTTCCGGCGAAATCTGTGCAGGTCTCCGCTTTTACCTCCACGGTGACAAGCCCCGGTGCGGCGGGCGCAATATCCACGCTGTAAGAACCGCCTGAACCAAGGAATTTCGAGGGCGCGCCATTAGTCACACGGACACCATCGAGAGTAAATTCCCTCACCGATTCATCGAACCTGATCTGCACCCGGATTGATTTAGTGCTGAAAGGATCAGGCGAGTTGCTTGTAATCGTGGGGACCGGGCCGGTATGGTCATAAGTCCGGGTAAGCTGAGGAGCTGCGGCGGAGTTCCCGTTTCCGGCCGCATCGCGGGCAGCGCCTTGCGTCACGTCGACTGTTACCAGGCCGTCTCCCGTGGGTGTGATGTCCACGGTATAGTCCTTGCCCGATCCTGATGGGGCGCCGGCGCTTCCATTGGTGACCGTAATACCCGCCTTCGTGAAGTCCGTTACCGCTTCGCTGAATGTGATGGCGACCGGGATGGGAGAGGTCTTTGTCGGATCGGGCGCGGTTGAACTCAGGGTTACCGTTGGGGCCGTATGGTCATAGGTCCGGGTAAGCTGAGGAGCGGCCGCGTTGTTTGGATTTCCGGCCGCGTCGCGGGCAGCGCCTTGCGTCACGTCGACTGTTACCAGGCCGTCTCCCGTCGGTGTGATGTCCACGGTATAGTCTTTGCCCGATCCTGACGGGGCGCCGGCGCTCCCATTGGTGACCGTAA
>JBAQYM010000095.1:0-7599 GCA_049300095.1 Syntrophobacteraceae bacterium | reverse complement strand
CGATGGGAGGGGTTAGGGGAGGGTGTTGAATTTTCAAGTACTTACGACCCCCTCCCCCAGCCCCTCCCGCCAAGGGAGGGGAGACCTCCGCCCTGTTTTGGCCACACCTGTCGTAACTTTTGCATTTGAGCAACAGTCCGAAACCCCGCCTCACATGGTTTTGCGCTCAAGGCAACAGCATTGCCCCTCCCGACCATCCTCGGATTCATTCCATCCACCATGAAACCGCCCTTTACCCCTGTCGGATGAAAGCCCGGGCGGGCCCCGCGGCGCGCCGTTGGCATTTGCGACTCGGAGTGATTATTTATTGTTCATGATTACTGAATTTGGACGGGCCTCACCCGTCCCATGGATCGAGGAGAATACGATGGAAGGCAGCAAATGTCTTATCGATAGCAAGGTTTATCAAGCCGGCGCGGAGGTCTGCGACGAGAAGCGCTGTTATGTCTGCAGGGATGGCAACTGGGAGGAAAAGAGCACCCTGGATTTTTTCATGGGCGGTCCCTGATTTGTCCATTTTGCGCGCTCAACCCGGACTGCCGCCGGTCTTATAGGCATGTCTTACCATTTTGGCTGTCAGACATTAAACAAGTGTCATTTCGAGCGGAGCGAGAAATCTGGTCCGGGCGGAAGCCGGAGATTCCAGCCGGCGCTCGCGGTGGCGCGTGTATGACGGCGAATAGGCGACGGCCGGACCAATGACGATTCGGGCGGCAATGGTTCCATGACCGGTGCATGGAAGAGCAAACCCCCGGAGAGCGATCTCCGGGGGTGTCGGTTTTTTTTACTCTATTGTGCGTGCGGTTCAGCTCGTTGATTTAACCTTCGAGGCGCCGACCGGAGCAACGGTTTCACTGACGGCCGAGGGCCGTTTCGCCAGCCGGGAAATGATAACCCCGACGATCAATACCAGGCCGGAGATGTAGAACGCCCAGTCGAGGCTTCCGGTCATGTCCCGGATGGTCCCGCCCAGTCTTGCCATGAAGAAGCCGAGCCCCCACCCGATGAACACCAGTCCGTAGTTAAAACCCAGGTTCTTGGGGCCGAAGAAATCGGCGGTAAAGGAGGGCATCAGCGCCAACCCCCCGCCGTACTGCCAGTAAGCTATGCCGACCGCCAGGAAGAGCAGGACAATGCTGTTCGAGGCAAGGATCGTCGGCATCAGGAAAAGGCACAGGGCGGAGATAATGCAATTGACCGTGAATGCATTGGCGCGGCCGATCTTATCGGAGTACAGGCCGGTGCCGACCCGCCCGAAGGCGTTCACCAGGCCGCCGAAAGACACGAGCATCCAGGCGGCGGCGCCAAGCAGGGGAGCGGCAAGAGGAGCGGCAAAGGCGATGATCAAAAGACCCGACTGCGTGGTGCCTATGAACATGAGCACCAGCGCGTAATACTGCCACGTCTTGGTCATGGCGGAGGCGGGCCAGTCGACCGTGGTGAGGGCGGCTTTACCGGGGGTTGCGACCGCCACCGTCGCCGGGGCCGGGGGCACATAGCCGGCGGGAGGCCAGGCCAGGAGTTGCCCGGCGATAATTACCACCACCGCGAAGACCATCCCCAGGATGACAAAGCTGCCGGTAAGACCATAGCCGGCAATAAGCCATTTGGCCAGCGGCGCGATGTAGAGCGCCGCGCCGCCATACCCGCCCACAACCAGGCCGGCGATCAAACCACGCTTGTGGGGACCGAACCATTTCAAAGCGGCGGGAGTGGGGGCCGCGTAACCGATGCCCATTCCAATGCCGCCCATGATTCCAAAGCCGACAATCAGACCGGTATAGCTTTTCATCAGACCGGCAATGATGCACCCGGCCGCCAGGAAGAGTCCGCCTACCGTGGCGCCGACTTTCGGGCCGTACTTATCCTGAATCCTGCCTCCGGGGATCATCAGCAGGGCGAACATGATAACGCACAAAGAGAAGGGGGTCGCCACCTGAGCATTGCTGAGGTAGGTCCACCCCGCGTTGATGCCGGTCATCGTCTGACCTATCATGGACTCGTCAAACTTCCCATCCGGCAGCTTCGGGACCGTCAGCGCCGCGCCCCACACACTCCATGCGTAGAGAATGCCCAGGCACAGGTTGATGGCCGTACCCGCAAATGTCACAACCCACGCTTGTCCGGGCACTTTATCAATTGGAGCAGCCATAGTATTTCTCCTTCTGATAATAATGATGGTCACCGGTTCAAATGAAACCAATGATTTGCAAAACACTCACCCACCCCGTCCCCGCTTTGGAATGCGGTGACGGCAAGGGTATCCTTCCGAAGTCCGGAGGAATGATTGCTAACTAACCAGGGAGAAAGGGAAATCCGATGAATCTCTATCGGAAAAAGGAAAGATAAAGAGCGAAGACAGGGAACATGTCCATCCCATGCCGGGGAGCGACTAAAGATTTCTGGGCGGAAACGGGAATCGTCGGTGATCTCTCAGGTTGTGCACACCTGAATTGGAACAGGGAATGTTCGGCGGACTGCCGCTTCAAAAAGCCGAACATCGAGATTTGATTTGCGGAGATGAGTGGAAAGGGACTCAGTACCAAAAAAATCAGACTAATGCGAGTACGTAAATCCGTGTTGAGTGTCGCGAAACTCTCTTCTTTTCACCTCCTTTGACCAGAGTAAAATCCCTTGCCTGGAACGACCCTCGTCAGTTTATGCCACGGCGGTGGAGGAGAGTCAAGCGAGGCGTGGGAAAAAAACAAATGCGGCGGGCTGAAACAGTTTCTCTTAAATGTCGATCTTCGAGGGGTTTCGATGGGTTGATAACGACGCGGCATCTTTTTCACACATCGAAAATTTCTCCCCCGCCATAGCAGGGTGCTGAAAAAGGGAACTCCTGGTAAGGAAACGGGTGAAAATACCGCGACACGTCATCCCGGCGAAAGCCGGAATCCAGGTGTTTTAGTTGTAGATTCAACAGATTGGGACCGATGGGGCCTGGATTGCGGCTTTCGCCGGAATGACGGGCGTACCGATCTCCGGCCCAATCCCGGTTATCAAGAAGACTTTTTCAGCACCCTGATAAAGCGCCGACCCCGGACCTGATCCGGGGTCCGCCGGGACGGCGAAACCGGAGGTTTGTGCGGGGGTGTCTTTTGGACTATTTACCCGTCCATTTCCTGAACACCAGCGTCCCGTTCGTTCCGCCGAAGCCGAACGAATTCGAGAGCGCCACGTCGATTCGGGCCTGCCTCGGCGCATTGGGGACATAGTCGAGGTCGCAGTCCGGGTCGGGGAATTCGTAGTTCATGGTCGGCGGCATGACCTGGTGATGGATGGCAAGGGTCGTGTAGGCGGCTTCGACCCCGCCGGCCGCGCCCAGCAGGTGCCCGGTCACCGACTTGGTCGAACTCACCCCCATCGTGTAGGCGTGCTCGCCGAAAACGGTCTTGATCGCCTGGGTCTCGTACTTGTCGTTGAGGTCGGTCGAGGTGCCGTGGGCGTTTACGTACTGGACATCCGAGGGCTTTATCCCGGCGTCGTCGACGGCCGCCCGCATGCAGCGGGCGGCCCCTTCGCCGTTGGGGGCGGGCGCCGCCATGTGGTATGCGTCCCCCGAGGCCCCGAAGCCGATCACTTCCGCATAAATGCGCGCCCCCCGCCCAAGGGCGTAGTTCATCTCTTCGAGAATCAATATCCCGGAGCCCTCGGAAAGGATAAAACCGTCACGTTCCTTGTCGAACGGCCTCGAAGCCCGCTCGGGTTCGTCGTTTCTGGTGGACAGCGCGCGCATCGCGTTAAATCCCGCCACGGCAAGCGTCGTAACGGTGGATTCCACGCCGCCGCTTATCATGATATCGGCCATCGAGTCCCGAATTATATGATACGCGTGCCCGATGGCATGCGTTCCCGCGGCGCAGGCGGTCTGGAAGGAAAGGTTCGGCCCTTTGGCGCCGTGGTATATGGAAATGAGGCCGGGGGCCATGTTGCTGATAATCATGGGAATGAAAAAGGGGCTCACCTTCCTCGGACCCACCTCGAGCAGGAGCTTGTGGGATTCTTCAATGGTGAGGATCCCTCCCAGGCCGCAGCCCATGACGACACCCGCGCGCGTGGACATCTCGGGCCCGATCTTGAGCCCTGCGTCCGCCATCCCGAGGTGTGCCGCGCCAAGCGCAAATTGCAGGAAAGGGTCCATCTTCCGGAGTTCTTTCTTCGCGATATAGTCCTCCGGGTGGAAATTTTTCACCTCGCCCGCTATCTTGGTAAGGTACGCGCCGCAGTCGAAGCGTGTAATCGGACCTATGCCGGATTTTCCGCTCAGGATCGCGGACCAGTTTTCCTCGATACCGACTCCAAGGGGCGATACGAGGCCGATACCCGTAATTACCACGCGACGACGACTGTTATCCGATACCATCCTTTTCCACTCCACCATGTAACCTGATGCAAGGGTCGGTCCGGCCGGGGCCGGCCAGATGCCTCTCAACCCATGAACATTCCGCCGTTTACGTGAATTACCTGGCCGGTGATGTATCCGGCGGCATCCGATGCAAGAAACGCCACGGCGGCGGCGACGTCTTCGGGCGTGCCGTACCGGGCGGCCGGGATTTGGGTGAGCAGGGCCTCCCGCGCCTTTTCGGGAAGCGCAAGCGTCATGTCCGTTTCGATGAAACCGGGGGCCACCGCGTTGACGGTAATTTTACGGGAGACAATTTCGCGCGCCAGGGAGCGCGTAAAGCCGATCAGCCCGGCCTTGGCCGCCGAATAGTTGCACTGGCCCGGGTTGCCGATCACCCCGACAACCGAGGTGACGTTCACGATCCGCCCGTAGCGCTGGCGCATCATCGGTTTTACCACCGCCTGCGAGCAAAGAAAAGCCCCTTTGAGGTTCGTGTTCATGACCTCGTCCCACTCGGAGGGCTTCATCAGGGCGAGCAGGTTGTCGCGGGAAATCCCCGCGTTGTTCACGAGCACATCCACGCGGCCGTGCCTGTCCACGATCTGTTTGAAGGCGTCTTTTACCGCATCGGCATCGGCGACGTTAAAGCGGAGCAGGTGGGCCGTCCCGCCTTTTTCCGCGACCAGCGCGGCGGTTTCCGCCGCCGGGCCGGGGCTCGCATTGTAATTTACGATAATATCGCATTCAGGCCCCGCCAGGCTGACCGCAATGGCCCGCCCGATCCCGCGGCTCGCTCCCGTTACCACGATTATACGTCTAGCGCTCATATTCCGCCCCGCAAAATCATGTAGGTTGGGTTAAGCGATAGCGAAACCCAACAAATTTCGTCCCACACTGTGGCTTGTTGGGTTTCGCTATCGCTTAACCCAACCTACATCTGCTGTTCACTGTTCACTGCTCTCCGCTCACTCGCCCCGCTCGCGTCGGATGCGCTTGATAAATGCGGGGATGAACTCGAAGAGGTCGGCCACCACCCCGTAGGTGGCTACATCGAAGATCGGGGCGTGCGGGTCCTTGTTTACCGCGACAATCACCTCCGAGCCCTGCATCCCGACCAGGTGCTGGATGGCCCCCGAAAGCCCGACGGCCATGTAGAGCGCCGGGGCGACCGTCCGACCGGTCTGCCCCACCTGGTGCGAGGGAGCGATCCAGCCTTCCTCGACCGCCCCGCGCGATGAGCCGACGGCCCCGTTCACCAGTTGCGCCAGTTCTTCGAGGAGGGCAAAATTTTCCGCCTTGCGAAGCCCGCGCCCGCCCGAGACGATCACATCGGCCTCGGTCAGCCGGGCGGTCTGGTCCTTTTCGGGAATCACTTCCAGCACCTCGACCCTGCCCGTAAAGCATTCAGCGGGAAGCTCCACCGGTTCGATCCGCCCTTCGCGGCCGTCGCGCCTTACCGGCTTCATCACCTTGGGCCTGACCGTGGCCATCTGGGGACGGCTGTTCGGGCAGACGATGGTCGCCATGATGTTTCCGCCGAAAGCCGGTCGCGTCTGGAGGAGCAGCCCTTCGGCGCTGATGTCGAGTTCCGTGCAGTCCGCGGTGAGGCCCGTCTGAACAGAGGCCGCGACGCGGGGAATGAAGGAGCGCCCGATGCTGGTCGCCCCCGCGAGAAGGATTTCCGGCCGCTTTTGCCCTATCAGCTCGACGAGGACCTTCGCGTAGATTTCGTCCGTAAAAAGGGCCAGTTCCGGGCGGTCGACCACGTAGACCGTGTCGGCGCCGCAGGTGATGAGCTCCCTCGGAATGCCTTCGCCGATCCCGGACCCGAGCAGTACCGCGCAGAGATCGACCGCGCGCTTGTCCGCAAGCGCCCTGCCCGCGCCCAGAAGCTCGGGGCCGACGCTGTGGAGTACGCCGGCGCGCCACTCGCAGTAGACCCACACGCCCCGGTAGCTCGCGAGGTCCGCCGCCGGACCCGTCCCGACCTCGGGAAGCGATATCGCCCCGAATTCACACGTGTCCACGCAGATGCCGCAAAGCGTGCAGTCGTCGGATATTTCGACGCGGTCTTCCCTGAGCTCGATTGCCCCCACGGGGCACGCATCCGAGCACACCCCGCACACCGTACATTTTTTCCTGTCGATAACCGCTTTCATATGCCCGGTACCCTGGATTGTTTCAAATACTGGAAGAGCCGTTCGGCCTGTTCCTCGATCGAGCCATCGATCTGGATGCGGTCGGACCTCCTGGGAGGGCTGAAGACGCGCACCACCTGGGTAAAAGAGCCGCAAAGGCCGACGCGGTCCGCATCGAGCCCGAGGTCTGCCGCGCCCCAGACCGGTATTTCCGCCTTTTTCGCCCGCATCTTGTGCCGCATCGAGGGCATGCGCGGCTCGCCGATCTCCTTGATAACCGTCAGAAGGGCCGGCGTGGGGAGTTTCCAGACCTCGGTCCCCTCATCCGTCTGGCGGGTCGCCTTGAGGGCGCCGCCGTCGAGCAGTTCAATTTTTTTTACGAAGGTGGCGTAGGGGATATCGAGCAGCGCGGCCATTTCCGGCCCCACCTGGGCCGTGTCGCCGTCGACGGCCTGCTTGCCGCACAGCACCACGTCCACGTCGCCCATCTTGCGGACCGCGGCCGAAAGGGTGGTCGAAGTGGCCCACGTGTCCGAGCCCGCAAAGGCGCGGTCGCTGAGAAGCACCGCGTCGTCCACGCCGAGCGCGAGGGTGTCCCTCAGCGCCTCGGCGGCCTGGGGCGGCCCCATCGTGATCGCGGTCACCCCGGCCCCGTTTTTGTCCTTAATCTTGAGCGCGGCTTCCACCGCGAAAAGGTCGAACGGATTTATTATGCTCTCGACCCCCTGCCTCACCAGCGTATGGGTGTCCGGGTCGATCCGAACGTTTTTCGTGTCGGGGACCTGCTTTATACACACGACAATATGCATTGCAACCAAAGCTCCTGTAACAGATGACGGAGGACGGAGGACGGATGCCCGATGTCCGATGTCCGATGTCGGACGCCGGACGCCGGATTTTGGATGTCGGATGTCCGATGTCCGATCCCGCATACTCTCGTTCCCACGCGGGAGGTGCTGTTGCCCAAATGCAAAAGTTGCGACAGATATGGCCAAAACAGGACAGAGGTCTCCCCTCCCTTGGCGGGAGGGGCTGGGGGAGGGGGTCGTAAGTACTTGAAAATTCAACACCCTCCCCTAACCCCTCCCATCGCGGGGAGGGGGACTCACGTCC
>JBAQYM010000094.1:0-6457 GCA_049300095.1 Syntrophobacteraceae bacterium | reverse complement strand
CCCCCAGCCCCTCCCGCCAAGGGAGGGGAGACCTCCGCCCTGTTTTGGCCACACCTGTCGCAGTTTTTACATTTGGGCAACAGCCCCCCCAGGGGCTGCTGCTCAATAGGACGGCGAACCATCACGCGAAACAGCGCGAACGACCCGACACACGGTGGGAGCGGCTTGCAGCCGCGAAGGGCGCGCCATGGCGGGGGATGCGGGTTGCCGTTCAGGAGGAGTAGCCAATCTAATAAACCGGAGCGGGACGAAGTTTTACTGGAAGCGGCTTCCATGAGATCGGAGAATCACTCGAAGGCATTCCTTCCCTGGAGTCGGCGGGTCCTCATCACGGTAAGAATTCTCTTTGCGAACCGCTTCCACTCAAGGGGCGTTCATCTCGACACAGCTCGAAAACAGCGAGTATCCAAGAGCATAGGGCCCCGCGGGCGTTCTTGCGTATGCCCTTACCCTGTAAGCATATGTCACGCCCGAGGTAAGCCCGGTATCCGTGTAAGCCTTACCGTTGGCATTCGCCAGGCCTATCAGGTCCCATTCGCCGGTTGTCGAACAGCCGTTTTCTTTTCTGTATACCTCGAAGCCCGTTTCCTTGACGGCCTTGTCGGTCCAACCGAGCTTGATCGTCCCGACCGCGCCCGCGGCGGCTTTGAGGCCTGTGGGAGCGAATGGGACAAGGGCCGTATTCGTTGCGGGAGAACATCCGGAAGCGTTGCAGGAGAAGACACGGTAACTATATGACGTTGTGGAGTTATTCCCCGTTGCGTTCAGATCGGAGTAGGTCGTGACCCCGGGCCCCGACGTGGTGAAAATCCTGGACCATGCTTCGGCGCCGCTTTTCCTGTATACATCGCAGTAGAGTTCATCGCTCGACTTGTCCAGCCATTGCAGGTTTACCCTTTTCGTCGTGGCGGAAACGGCGTTGAGACCTTGAGGCGCGTTGGGCGTTCCCGCCTTTGCGGTGGTTGCCGTCGCGCAGTCGGAGTAGGCGGAATTGCCGTTGGCGTTATATGCCCTGATCCTGTAAGAATAGGCCGTTTTGGCGGCCAGCTTTGTGTCGGTGCGGGTCGTTACGTTGGCCCCCGTGCGTGCTATCTGGGCCCATGCACTGCCCGACGCGCAGCTTCCCGGTTTCCTTTCCACTCTGAAGCCCGCCTCGACGTTCGAGTTGTCTTTCCAGGTGAGCACCGCCTGACTCGATGAGGTCGCGACGGCGGCAAGGCCTGATGGGGCGGCGGGGAAGGCGTTTGTCGCATAATTGAGGCCCTCTTTCACCCGGCTGTTGTAGCTGAGATGGACTTTGTTCTTCGAGTCGACCGCCACGGAAGTCTTCATGACGCCGCCGTCGGAATCATCGACGATACTTCTGCTCCAGGCGCCTGATGTCTTGACGGCATATCTGAGGATACGCGGCACATCGCTGTATGCAATGTGCACCGCCTTGTTGGAACCAACCGCTATCGAGGTGCTATCCCCGCTTACCTCGCCCGAACCGTCCACGGTGACCGCGGTCCACGCGCCGGAGGTTTTGGTCGCGTATTTGAGCGCCCCATTGGCCCTGTCCCAATAGCTGATGTGCACCTTGTTGCTCGAATCCACCGCTATGGAACAGAACTCGCCGACCTCTCCCGAGCTGTCGACCGTGGAAGCGGCCCATGAACCCGACTTGTTGGTCGCATATCTCAGGCTCCCATTGGTATAATCCGAGTAACTGATATGTTCCCTGTCGTTCGAATCGACGGCTATGGAGTTGAAATATCCCACGTCGCCGGCGCCGTCCACGACGACGCTCACCCATGATCCCGATGCATTGGTTGCATACTTGAGATCACTGTTGGAGTAATCGTCGTAGCTGATGTGCACCTTGTTTTGCGAATCGACGGCCAGGGAAGGCCAGTTACCCACATCACCCGTGTCGATGACCGCGCTTTTCCAGCGACCCGAGACGTTGGTGGCATACTTGAGGCGCCCGTTGCCGTAGCTGATATGCACCTTGTCGTTTGAATCCAGGGCTATCGAAGTGGACTCCCCGCCCGCGTCGCCCCTGTTATCCACGGTATAGGCGGCCCATGATCCCGAGACATTCGTGGCATACTTGAGACTGGCCTTCCCGATATCATAGTAGCTGATGTGCACGCTGTCGTCGGAGCCGAGCGCCACGGCATTGCCGTACCCCGGAAAGGCGCCGGGGTCGCCGGAATCCACGGTTGCGGCCACCCATGACCCCGCGGCGTTCGTTGCGTATTTGAGCGTGCTGTCGACCCAGTTGAAACAGCTCGTATGCACTTTGCCGGCCGCATCGACGGCTATGGAGGTGTTGATGGTGAAAAGGCCGAGGTTCTCGACGGTAGAAGCCACCCAGGTCCCTGACGCGTTTGTCGCGATTTTCAGCCTGCTGTGGTCGGAATCCGAGTAGCTGATATACACCTTGTTGTTTGAATCGGTTGCGATGGATGTGTACAGGCCTCCCTGGCAGGCCTCATCGATCGTGGAAGCGCTCCAGGGACCCGAGCCGTTCGTTGCATACTTGAGGCGACCGTTCGTCGAGTCATAGTAACTGATATGGACCTTATTGTTGGGGGCAACGGCAATGGATGTGAATGAACCCACGTCGCCGGAACTGTCGATGGTATAGATGCTCCATTGTCCGGACTTGTTAGTTACATACTTCAAGTCCCCGTTGGCGGAATCATAGTAGCTGACATGGACCTTGTCGTTCGAGTCAAGGGCCAGGGACGCGTACTCACCCACGTCGCCCGCGCCGTCGACGGTCGCAGTCACCCATGAGCCGGTGGCATTTGTCGCAATCTTGAGGTCTTTGTTGCCGTAATCGTGGTAGCCGACATAGATCTTGTCTTCAGAATCGACCGCGATGGATGTGTATTCGCCGACGTCGGCGGAGTTGTCGATGATCGTGGTCACCCACGAGCCCGACAAGTTCGTGGCATACTTCAGGCGCCCCCAATCGTAGCAGCTTATGTGCGGCACGTTCTTTGAATCCACGGCTATGGCCGCGTAATCTCCCGCCATGGGTTCATCATCGACGATCTCGCGCACCCACTGTATGCCGTCATGATACGCGTGAAACTGGCCGTAGGCTATATGAGGTCTGCCGCTCCGATCGAGAGCCAGGGACCTGTCGCTCAGTCTCATGAAAGATTTTGACATGTCTACAGGTTCAATGGTCCATGCGGCTGCCGCTGATGGAAGGAAAAACGCGGCCAGGAACACCAGGGACAAAATGCGGCATATCCGGCCGTCAACATGTCTTTTCTTCATGATGGACCTCCTTCCTGTTCCAGACCATAACCGTTCCGGCGGGGGGGGGGGCGGAATCAGTAAATCAGAGCTGGCGTTGGCGTCCCCTTGAATGCCGCCTCCGTCAGGTCGCGCAGGAAGTGGAAGGTGTAGGCTTCCACGGGAGACTGGGTGAGGATGTGTTCATTTATTGGCGCGAGGATTAATAAACCATCTCCCACCTCGGATGTCAACATGGAAGCCTCGAATATCACTGGATTATGCCACGCCGAAGAAGTCTGGGTAATTAACCGCATCTTCTGGAAAACAAAGAAAGGAGCAAAAGAAACGTGGAATAATGCGGCCACCGAGGCAACAAACGCCGTAACCGTTCACCGCGGAGACTGCGGAGGACGCGGAGGAAAGGCCATGACAGGATTGCCGGGATTAGAAGATGGGAAAGAGGATGGGAAAGCAGTCTTCGTCTCTAAATCCTTCAAGCCTTTCAATCCCATCCTCATAACACTTCGCTGTCAGACCTTAAGCAATGTCATTTCGAGCGGAGCGAGAAATCTGGTTTGTGACTAAAGGCAGAGATTCCTCGATGGCGCTCGGAATGACATTCGTATGATCGCAACCTGGTATCAGCTCTTCTCCGCGTTCTCTGCGCCTCTGCGGTGAACGGTCACCAAACGCCCGCAACCAGCGGCGGGATCAAACGGCCCCTTGGAGAAATCGCCATGCCACTTTACATCATCACGATATAATTAATAAAAGCTGTAGAGCTTATTTCTTATATCGAAAAGCGCGCCCACGTATCCCATGGAGGCTCCGGCCATTTTCCGCTTTCATGACGATGCCGCGGAAAGGATCGATATATATAAATAAATCCGAGCTAATATTCGATCCACTGACGGTTTTTCTTACGACGATTTTTGCGGAAGTGGTCCAGATGGGGATCATACTGGCGGTGTCCCGGCCGTTCGAGGAAGCGCTGGCCCTGGTCGAGGTCATCGCCCTTCCGATGATCGCCACCAGTTCGGCGGGCGCCGCCCTCTTCATGAGCATCATCCGCGACCGGAGGAACATCTACGAGTCGGCTGCCGCGACCTTCTCGGCGAAGGCGCTCCGGATCGCGGGGCGCACCCTCAACATACTTGCCAAGGGCTTCGGTCGGGAGACGGCCTGCGAGATGGCCAGGATCATCCATGAAGAAACCGGCGTGGGGGCGGTCGCCATCACCGACATGGAGAAAGTCCTGGCGTTCGTGGGCTGCGGCTCGGACCACCACGAACCCGGTTCCCCGATAGCATCGCCCCTGACCCTGAAAGTGATTACGGAAAACACCGTCATCTTCGCCGACGGCATTCACGACCGGTACGCCTGCACGCTCTCGGACTCGTGCCCGCTGACCTCCGTGCTCGTTGTCCCGCTCACCCTCGACAACGACGTGATCGGGACGATCAAGCTCTACGAGACCCGCGAGAAGCGCTTCCTCAACATGAACAAGTCGCTCGGGGAAGGGATCGCCGCGCTACTTTCCAACCAGCTCCTGCTCTCGCGCTATGAGCAGCAGAAGAACTTGCTCACGGTAGCCGAGCTGAAACTCATCCAGGCACAGGTAAACCCGCATTTTCTCTTCAACTCGCTCAACACCATCATCTCGATAATACGCGGGGATGCGGACAGGGCGCGAGAGCTGCTCATCCATCTTTCCAATTTTTTCCGGAAGAACCTCAAGAGGAACGGTGATCTGTCCACCCTCGAAGAGGAGCTCGACCACGTAAACTCCTACCTCAAGATTGAAAAGGCGCGCTTCGAAGACCGCCTGAGCATCGAGATGGACATCGACCCCTCGCTGCTCGGCCTCAGGCTCCCCACCTTCACCCTGCAACCGCTCATCGAGAATGCGATCAAACACGGGATATCGAACATCCTCGAGCCCGGCCGCGCGCGCATACACGCCTGGCGGGACGGGGACGTCGTCTATATCGAAATCGAGGACAACGCCGGGATTTATAACGAGAGCAGCGCCAATGACGGCCTTGGGATCAAGATCGTGGACAAGAGAATCAAATTTCTCATGGGGAACACCTTCGGGACAAGCGTGAGCTGCATTCCCAACGAGATGACGCGGGTAACGGTGAAAGTCCCGGCCGGAGGGCTGGCCGCGCCATGATTCGCGCCCTCATCGTGGATGACGAAATACATGCCCGCGAGGAGCTCGAGGCGCTCCTGCTCGAAACCGGCGCCTTTTGCGTCATCGCCAAGTGCGCCAATGCGGTCGAGGCCCTCGATGCGATCCGCGGGGAAAAGCCGGACGTGCTTTTTCTCGACATCCAGATGCCCGTGATAAACGGTTTCGAACTCCTCGCCATGATTGACGAAGACCTCATGCCCAACGTGGTCTTCGTGACGGCCTATGACGAATATGCGCTCAAGGCCTTCGAGGAAAACGCCCTGGACTACCTGCTCAAGCCGGTCGAAAAGCGGCGTCTCGTCAAGACCGTCCAGAAACTCGCCAGGCTGGTCCAAAACGGGGGCAGGCCCGCGCCCGTCCAGGGCCTCATCCCCGAACTGACCAAGGTCCCGTGCCTGCTCTCGAACCGAATAAAGCTCATCAACCCGGCGGATGTGGAATACGTCAAATCGGACGCGGCCGGGGTCTATGTGGTCACGCCCAAGGGGAAGTATTTCACCGCCCTCACCCTCAAGGTCCTCGAAAACAGGTCCGATTACATCCGGTGCCACAAGCAGTTCCTGGTCAATATCGACCAGATAGACGAGATTTTGCTGAACGAGAACCTTCTCGCCCAGATTACCACCAAGTCCGGCCACTGCGTCCCGGTGAGCAGGCGGCATTTGAAAAGGCTCAAGGAAAAACTGGGTATCTGACCGAATCTGTCCGCGCGGCGGACATTCCCGGCGGATACACCCCACGAAATGCCCCGTCCGCGCGGCGGACACTCCCGGCGGATACACCCGGCGGATGCTCCCGGCGCATACACCCAGTGCAACGCCCCGTCCGCACATCGTGCGTCGTTGCCCCTCCCACTCTAACCCCACTACGTTAAGAAAGCGCCGCGGTGTAGGATGGGTAAGGCTTTTGGACTGTTGCCCGGACCACGGGTTTTTTCGTGGGCGCGGATTAAACCCAAATATATTCGAAACGCTTTGCCCTTGCCCTTCCGGCAGTCCGGGCGGGGATCAACCCCGCCCCTAC
>JBAQYM010000093.1:0-11014 GCA_049300095.1 Syntrophobacteraceae bacterium | reverse complement strand
AGGTCACCGTGCTCCCTGGCCGGCAGGCTGGAAAGCCTGCCCCACGGTCCTTGGCCGCCGGATGGGCCAGGAGTGAACAATGTTAGGGTCCGGGGGCCGATCCCGGAGGCTTGAGACTGATCGCATGAGAGGCGGGGCAAATCGCGCCCGAGGGTGCGCTACCGTCGCTCGTCCTTTATCTCGTCGATGTACGTGGCAGCGGCGAGGGCGGCGACACAGCCTTCCGCAGCCGCGACGATGATCTGCTTGGCGTACTTCTGCTTGAGGTCTCCGGCTATATATATGCCCGGGATATTGGTTTCGCACTTCTCGTTGGTGATGGCATATCCCGAGGGGTCCAGTTTGATTCCCGGCGGGATCACCACGTTATTGGGATTAAGGCCGATGAAGATAAACACGCCTTCCGCCGGGATTACCCTTTCCTCGTTTGTCCGGCTGTTTTTTACGGAAATGGAATAAACGGATTCATCGGCATCATCAGCCGATATTTTGGTAAGGACCGTATCGAGCAGCACCTCGATGTTCGATTCCATGACGCGCTTCTGGAGGAGTTTGCCCGCCCTGAACGAGTCCCGGCGGTGAATGATGTAGACCTTGGACGCGAGCTTGGTGAGGTAGAGGCCCTCTTCGAGGGCGGTGTCCCCGCCCCCTATGACCGCAACGACGCGGTCCTTGAAAAAATACCCATCGCATTTCGCGCAATAGGAGACACCTCGGCCAAGGTAATCGACTTCTCCGGGAATGCCGAGTTTTCGCGGGGTCCCACCCGTTGCGACGAGCACCGCATAGCCCTTGAGGACCCTCCCGCTTTCAAAGTGCACGGTGTGGAGATGGTTGCCGGGCTCGATCGAGACGGCTTCGTCCCGCACCACCTCGAGGCCGTAGGACTGGGCGTGGTGGAGCAGCTTGTCGGATAGGTCGAGGCCGCTTATTTCCTCGAAACCCGGATAATTTTCGACGCCCTTGGTGACAGCTAGCTGCCCGCCGGGCGTGGCCCTTTCGACCAGGACCGTTTTGAGAACGGCCCGCGTGGCGTACAGGCCGGCGGTAAGACCGGCGGGGCCTCCCCCCAGTATGATGAAATCGTAGAATTCGGCTTCAGGCGGCATTGAAAAACCTCTCCCCCACATGATTTGGTTATTGTCCTACCGCGATAGTAATACATGGTGAGTGCGCGCATAATTCAAAAAACTAATCATTTTTTTTGAATAGCACGGGGTAAAATCCAAGCCCGCGAATTCCGGTGAAAAAATATCCGCAATGTGGGAAAATCGAAGCAAAAGGAAGCGATTATGAAAAGGATTCTGGCGATCTACGGCAGCCCCCGCAAGAAAGGGACGACCTCGCTTCTCCTCGCAAGCGCCGTAAGGGGCGCAATCGAGGCCGGGGCCGAGGTCGAATCGGTGTTCCTTCGGGACCTCAAGATGTCTCCCTGCCTCGAGATCTATGTCTGCAAGGACACCGGGCGCTGCGCCATAAACGACGACTTCCAGGCACTTCATGACAAGCTCCTTGCCTGCGACGCCCTGATGATCGCCTCCCCGATCTTTTTCTATACCGTGAGCGCCCACACAAAGATTTTCATGGACCGCTGCCAGGCCCTGTGGGCCAAAAAATACATCATCGACAAAGCCCCCTTCGGCCTCCGCCAGCCCGCCAGGAAAGCGCTTTTCCTCTCCGCCGGGGCCACCAGCGGAAGCAAACTCTTCGACGGCGTCCTGCTCACGATGAAATACTTCCTCGACACCCTGGACATGGAACTCTGGAAAAGCCTCCTTTTCCGGGGCATCGAGGGCCCCGGCGACTTCGATGCCAATGCCGCGTGTCTGGAAGAGGCGTATCTGGCCGGGGGCGAGTTTGCGCGGACAATCTGAGAAGTATCGCGGATGCCTTTTGGGGAAAAACGGACAAAGGAAGGATCTCTGATGAAAGCTCAGGCCCTGGCCCTTCGCGTCCTGGCCGAGAAGCTCGAACACAATGAGGAACCGCGCCATTTTGAGAATATTTCGTTCGAGGCCGCATGAGTCAGTGGCCTTCGATAAAAGCAAAACGCTTACTCGATGCCCCGCAAAAAATCGGCTGGAGCGTCAAACGTCGGTCCGGATCGCACCGCACACTCTCGCGGGCGGGTTTTGCGGATTTTACCTTTTCCTTTCACGATAAAGAGGAAATCGGCCCCCGCATGCCGGCCCGAATCTCTAAGAGGACCGGACTCGTTCCCGAAGATCTCAGGGATTGATTCCTCCGGACTCCACCGCGACGAATTCGGCGAATTTTTGCAGGATCGAGCCGGAATCGGGGGTATCTCTCACGCCGTCGAGCAGTTTTTGAGGGTCTTGGCCCTCGGCCCGCAAATCTTCCGCGTGGTGCTCGATATATGCGCGGGCGGCGGCGGGCTGGAACTCGGGATGGAACTGCACGCCCCAGGCATTGCGGCCGATGCGGAACGCGTGGTGGGGATCGTGGGTGTTCGATGCAAGCGGGATAGCGCCGGGCGGCAGTTCGAGGACCGATTGGGCGTGGCAGACGTGGACTCGGAGAGGCGAGGGGAGTTGGCTGAAGATCGGGTCCGCCCCGGATTTATCGAGCAGGCGCACCTCGGTTGTCCCGAATTCCCTCCCGCGCGGGTTGTATCCCACGACGCCCACGCCTCCGGCCGCGCGCGCCAGGAGTTGATGGCCGTAGCAGATGCCGAGCAGGGGTATTTCGAGCCGGAGGGCCTCAACAAGCCAGGCGACAGTGTCTTCGCTCCATTTTTCCCGTGATGTCACCATGGAATGAGACCCGGTAAGGACAGCGCCGGAGATTTCGCCCGGTGGCGGCAAGGGTTGGCCGAGCGGAGGCGAGACGGCAAGGATCTTTCCCGGAAACGCCCGCATCCCCGTAATAATCCAATCGTCGAAATCTCCAATTTCCCGTGACACCCACGAATAGGTGGAGCCGAGCTTTATCACCAGAAGAGTACGCAAATTTTTGAGCCTCCGACGTAAAATGGGAGCGGTACATCTTTGTTTGCCGCAGTCATTCCGCAGTCATGCCGCAGCTATGTAGAGCAATAACCGTGCCCATTATTATAATATCGAGATGCGTCCCGGGCCTTTTCCCAGCCTGCCCGCGGGTAAAACCGGTCAATGCCGTTCTCCATGATTGTTTTGCATAATTGTACCAATTGCCGCACGGGAAACAAAACTGTTCCGGAATCCTCCGCGCGATTCGAAGTGATATAGAAGTGATTTCTTTGTATTCCGCGACGTAACGGTTATCATTCATGACTGAACGATGATCGGGCGGATAAGCGACAATATTTTCATTCCCATGCTCGCGGGGCTGTTGCCGGAATAAGAGGTTATGGAAGAAGATCTTGACTTCCGGCGGTCCGGGCGGGGATCAACCCCGCCCCTACGGTTGCACGGGGGTGTCGGGTTGCCTTGAAAATCGTAGGGGCGGGGTTGATCCCCGCCCGGACCGCCGGAATGACGGTTTGGCGACTTGCAGGCGGAAGGGTGTTGTTTTCATGGATGTTCGCAAGTTTTCTATACCCGAGGTGATTTTCGGGCGCGGAAGCATGGAGTACGCGGGACTTTGCGCCCGCAGGCTGGGCGCTGAAAAGGTTTTTCTGGTGAGCGATCCCGGCATCGAGGATGCCGGCTGGGTCGAGCGGTTGACCGATGTTTTGATCCGTGAAAAACTGCGCTGGGTCTATTTTTCCGACGTGGTTTCCAATCCTCGGGATTTCCAGATCGAAGCCGGGGCGGCCCTGTACCGGGAAGAGGGCGCGGACGTGGTGATCGCCCTTGGCGGCGGCAGCCCCATGGATGCGGCCAAGGGCGTCGCCCTGGTGGCAAGCAACGGCGGGCACATCGGAGACTATGAGGGAGCAAACCGCATCGACCGGCCGCTCGCGCCGATGGTCTTTATCCCTTCCACTGCCGGAAGCGGTTCGGATATCTCGCAGTTCTCGATCATAACGGACGTCGGGCGACGGGTGAAGATGTCCATCATCAGCCGCACCCTTGTGCCGAATATATCGATAATAGACCCGCTCATCCTCATGACCAAACCTGAGAACCTCATTGTCGCCGCGGCCATCGATTCGCTCTGCCACGCCGTTGAATCCTACGTATCGAGAATTGCCTCGCCTTTTACGGAATCCCAGTCGCTAAAGGCCATAGAACTCATCCGGAAAAATCTCAAGGTCGCCGTGGAAACTCGGACCCTGGACAGCCTTGAACAGTTGAGCATCGCCAGCACCGCCTCGGGGATGGCTTTCAGCAACGCCGGGCTGGGCGTCGAGCATGCGCTGGCGCACTCCCTGGGAGGCATGTTCGACACCCTCCACGGTATGGTGCACCCCGTGCTGCTGCCCGCCGTCATGCGGTACAATTATCCTTCCTGCCCGGAAAGGATGGCGGCGGTGGGTGAGATTTTGCTTGGAAGGCGGCGGCGCTCGGCGCGACTCACGGCCTTCGACGGCATTGCCTGGCTGGAAGAGTTTCTGCACTCGTTTAACGTTCCCGTGCGTCTGAGAGAAATCGTCGAGGACCACGCGGCCCTGCCGGAGATGTGCCGCATGGCGGCCAACGACGTTTGTCTTCTGACCAACCCGCGCTCGGCAACCTGGGAAGACCTGTTGCACATCTGTGAAGAGGCATGGTGATGAAACCCAATACCACCCTTGATGACCTGATCGGTATAGAATACGCGAAGCTGGGGTTTTTCCGGGAAGTTCAGGAAAAAATCGCCGAGCTGCGGGCGTCGAACCAGGAACTGGAGGGGAGGCGCCGTGAGATCCAGGCGATCCTGGACGGCATCACCGATGTTATGACGGTGCTGACCCTGGACCTCAAGATACACTCGGTAAACAAGGTCTTCTTTGACGTTTTCCCCGAACCCGACCCCATCGGCAAATACTGCCACGAGGTATTCAGGGGCATGGATAAGCCCTGCTCGCCCTGCCCGGTGATTACCGCGAGGGACAGCAACCAGGTCTGCCGCGATCTTGCCATATCCCCGGTCCCGTCGGAAGGCAAGAACCGCCACTTTCAGCTTACGGCCTCGCCCTTGCGCAACTCGGAGGGAAAGCCGAGCCACATCCTGCTCCTTAAACGCGACGTCACCCTCGAGCACGAATACCAGGCAAAGTACTACCAGGCGGAAACCATGGCCACAATCGGGGTGCTTGCCGCCGGCGTTGGGCACGAGATCAACAATCCGCTCACCGCCATATCGGGATTCGCCGAGGGACTGAGCCGCCGTCTGCCCAAGCTCGAACAGAGCATCGACGGGGCGCTGTTCGAGGATTTCAGCGAATACGTGGGGATAATCCTCAAGGAATGCCGGCGCTGCCAGGAGATCGTTCAAAGTCTTCTCACGTTCAGCAGGCAGAAGTCATCCGAGTATGTGAGCGTGCACATAAATTCTTTGATAACCGACACGAGGAAGCTCCTGCGCAACCGGCTCAAGCAATTTCCCGAGGGCCATATACGCATCGAGCTCACGGACTCCCTTCCCGCCATACAGGGTGACCCGTCGCAGCTCAAGCAGGTGGTGCTTAACCTGATGCTAAACGCCCTGGACGCCACGAGCGACCGGGGTTCGATCACCCTCAGGACCTACGCCCTTAACGAGGCCTGGGTGGGGATCGCGTTCGAGGATACCGGCTGCGGCATCCCGGCGCGGCATCTCAGCAAGCTCTTCGAACCCTTCTTTACCACCAAGCCGGTGGGCAGGGGCATCGGAATCGGCCTGTCGACCTGCTACAACATAGTCCACGACCACGGAGGCGAAATAGTGGTATGCAGCGAGGAGGGGCAGGGTTCAACGTTTCTCGTGCGCCTTCCCGCGCCTGGAGCGGATTGTCATGCCGAACCATAACCCCATTCAGATTCTCCTGCTCGACGACGAAGAATCCATCCGCAGGCTTGCCGAAAAAGAAATCGCCAACGCGCGGCGTGTCGTGCGCACGGCCGGAAGCGCCGCGGAGGCCTTCGACCTCGTCCGGCAGAAGCAATTCGATGTCATACTGCTGGACATCCGGTTGCCCGACGCCGACGGCCTGGAATTGCTGGACCGGTTCCGGGAGGCGATACCCGATGTCGAGGTCATTCTCATCACCGGCCACGGCAACATCGACAGCGCCGTGGAGGCGATGAAAATGGGGGCCTACGACTACATCACCAAACCCTTCAGCCTCGACAGGCTCGAGCTGGTGATCGAGAAGGCCTTCCAGCGCGTATGCCTCCAGCGGGAAAACCGCCTTTTGCGCCACACCCGGAGCTATGACCCTCCCTCGTTGTTCGTCGGGGGCGCGGAGGAGATCCGGCAAATCCATTTCCTGATCGAAAAGGTGGCCCCGACCAACGTGCACGTTCTCATCACGGGCGAGAGCGGATCGGGGAAAGATGTCGTGGCCCGCGCCGTCCACCAGAGGAGCAAGAGGGCCGAGCAGCCGCTGATTATAAAAAACTGCGCGACCCTTCAAAAGGAGCTCATGCGCAGCGAGCTCTTCGGGCACTGCAAGGGGGCTTTCACCGGCGCGGTCGAGTCCCAGGAAGGCCTCCTGGCCCTCGCCCACCAGGGGACCCTGTTTCTCGATGAAATAGGCGAACTCCCCCAGGACGTGCAGGCTTCCCTGCTGCGTGTCCTGGAAAACCAGACCTACCGCAGGGTGGGTGAAAAACAGGAAAGGCAGGTGGATGCGCGCTTCATCTTCGCCACGCATCGAAACCTCGAGGAAGAGGTGCGGGCGGGCCGTTTCCACGAAGCGCTTTATCACCGCGTAAACGTCTTCCACATCGAAATTCCGCCCCTGCGCCGGCGCAAAGAGGACATCCCCCTTCTCGTAGAATATTTCGTGCGCGTGCTGTGCGCCGGGCGCCCCCCGTGCCGGGTGACCAACCCCGTCATGCAGCGGCTCATAGACTACGACTGGCCGGGAAACGTGCGCGAGTTGCGAAATGTCATCGAGCGCGGGATCATCCTCTCCGAAAACGGGCTTATAACCTTCCGGGCGCTGCCTCAGAATTTATGCGCGGGCACATCGAGTCCGGAGGGCGACGAGCGCTTTTTGCCCCTGTCGGAAATGGAAAAACGGCACATCCGGAAGATTATCCGGCATGTCGACGGCAACAGGTCCCAGGCCGCCGATATGCTGGGCATCAGCCGCAAGACGCTCTATCGCAAGCTGAAGGAATTTGGTTTGGATTAGGCCCAATACCGTTCACTTAGCGCGGGGCCGACGTGGGGCAGGCTTTCCAGCCTGCCGGCGCATGAGCATGGCACACAGGACCAGAGAGCCTGCCCTATTGTCATTTCGACCCTTGGGAGAAATCTTTCCTTGGCGAACCATCCGGAAGCGTGCCACGAAAAGGGAAAGATTTCTCCCAAGGGTCGAAATGACAAACCTGGGGACTTGTCGCTTAAGTCAAGCAACGTTCATCCAAGGGTTGTGATCATTGAGTGAACAGTATTGGGATTAGACCTCACGTTCGGGGAGTGAAGGCATAGCGATTCTTTCTGACTCATTTTACCGAAAGTGAGCGTGTCACAATGACCCATATGGGTAACATCTTGTAAATACTATCTTTGTTGAGAAACGCGACCTCGTGTTGTTGTACCCACCATGTCCCGCTCGGGCAAAACACCCCGTGCAATAACTCCCTTCTAGTCAGTAATATATGGATATTACACATAATACTGTCTTGGCACGCCCATTGCTCTTAAAGATGCCCGAGATTTCAACCCTTTCGGATGCGGGGACTGCAAAACCCGGGGCTGTCTTGGGGCTTGACCGGCATCCTGATTGATTACAGCTTTTCAAAAAGGAGTTCTACGATGGCATTGGCAGACCAGGTATTCGGTTTCTACATTCCGACGGTAACCCTCATGGGTATTGGCGCTCACAAGGAACTTGGCGCGCAGATCAAGTCGCTGGGCGGGACCAAACCTTTCATCTGCACGGACAAAGGCATTACCCAGTGCGGCCTCACCGAGCAGATTGCCGAACTGATCCGCAAAGACGCCGGCGTCGAGCCCGTTATTTTCGACGAGACCATTCCCAATCCCACCGATGCGAATGTCCACGCGGGCCTCAAGGTCTTCAAGGACAACAACTGCGATATGATCATCTCTTTTGGCGGCGGAAGCTCTCACGACTGCGGCAAGGGCATCGGCATCGTGGCGACAAACGGCGGCAACATCCGCGACTTCGAAGGCGTAAACAAATCCACCAAGTCGATGCCCCCCTTCATTGCCATCAACACCACGGCGGGCACCGCGAGCGAGATGACCCGGTTTTGCATCATCACGGACACCAGCCGCAAGGTTAAGATGGCGATCGTGGACTGGAGGGTCACCCCCAATCTCGCGATAAACGATCCCTTGCTGATGGTGGGAATGCCGCCTTCTCTGACCGCGGCCACGGGGATGGACGCCCTGACGCACGCCGTCGAGGCCTATGTATCGACCATCGCCACCCCCGTAACGGATGCGTGCGCATTGCAGGCAATTAACCTGGTGTCCAAGTACCTGCGCCCCGCCGTGGCCAACGGCGGCGACCTCGAAGCCCGCGACAAAATGGCCTATGCCGAATACCTCGCCGGAATGGCCTTCAATAACGCGAGCCTCGGGCACGTGCATGCGATGGCGCATCAGTTGGGCGGGTTCTACAATCTGCCTCACGGCATATGCAACGCCATCCTCCTCCCCCATGTCGAACGGTTCAACATGATCGCCCGGATGAGCCGGTTCGTCGATATAGCGGAGGCGATGGGAGAACAGGTTGACGGCCTCTCCGAAAGGGTCGCGGCTGAGCGCGCCCTGGAAGCGATCAAGGTCCTCTCGACGGATGTCGGGATCCCCGGCGGATTAAAAGAACTCGGAGTGAAGGAAGCTGACTTGCTCATTATGGCGGAAAACGCGCAGAAAGATGCGTGCGGTTTTACAAATCCCCGTTGCCCCAAGCTACAGGACGTGATTAATATCTACAAGTGGGCGCTCTAGCCTCGATTGCCCGGGGCGGCGTCCGCGCCGCCCCGGCTTTTTGTGCGGCCTTTGCGAATCCTCACACCGAGAGGGAGTATAATTCATGCAAAAAATTCTAAGGATCGATACGGGAGCGGCGGACGGACCGAAGGCCGTCGAGGTCCCCGTGGGCGAGTATGCGGGCCTGGGCGGCCGCGCGCTCACATCCATCCTCGTTGCCAAAGAGGTCCCGCCCCTTTGCCATGCCCTGAGCGCCGAGAACAAACTGGTGATCGCTCCGGGGATATTGAGCGGCACCATCGCGGCCATGTCGGGGCGGCTTTCGATCGGCGCGAAGAGTCCTCTTACGGGGACCATCAAGGAGTCCAATTCCGGCGGGCAGCCCGCCCAGGTGCTCGCCAGGCTCGGCTACGCGGCGATTGTTTTGGAGGGCAAGCCCGATAACGACGATCTCTACAAGATTTTCATCAATAAGGACGGGGTAAAGATCACCAAAGACAACAGCCTCAAGATGCTTCCCAACTACGACCTCGTGGATAAGATGAAGGCCGAGTACGGTGAAAGCATAGCCGTCATCTCGATCGGTCCCGCGGGCGAGATGAAACTGGGCGCGGCATCCATTGCGTGTACCGACATGGAGCTTCGTCCCACGCGGCACGCGGGTCGCGGAGGCCTTGGCGCCGTCATGGGTTCCAAGGGCATCAAGGTCATCGTCCTGGACGATACCGGCAAGAAGATGCGCCCCCCCAAGGACCCCGCAAAGTTCAAGGATGCCAACAAGCGCTTTGTCGCGGGTTTGAGAAGCCACCCCGTAACGGGACAGGGACTTCCCGCCTACGGCACCAACATTTTGACCAATATTTTGAACGAAGCCGGAGGCTATCCAACCTACAACTTCAAACAGGGCCGCTTCGATGGCGCGCACAAGATCAGCGGCGAGACCCAGGCCGAGACCGAGACGGCCCGGGGGGGCCTAGCCACTCACGGGTGCCACCGGGGATGCGTCATCAGGTGCTCGGGTATCTACAATGACAAGGACGGCCATTTTGTGAGCAAACAGCCCGAGTATGAAACCGTGTGGGCCCATGGCGGCCAATGCGGGATCTGCGACCTGGATGCGATCGCCATGCTCGATTTTCTCGACGACAACTACGGGTTGGACACAATCGAGATGGGGGTCGCCCTGGGGGTCGCGATGGAGGCGGGGCTCCTAAAGTTCGGCGATGCCGAGGGCGCCATCAGGCTCATTAAGGAAGTGGGCCAGGGAACGCCCCTCGGGCGAATCATCGGCAGCGGAGCGGCGACAACCGGCCGGGTCTTCGGCGTCGAGCGCGTCCCGGTCGTGAAGGGACAGGCGCTGCCCGCCTACGATCCGCGAGCGGTGCAGGGCATGGGGGTAACCTACGCCACCAGCACCATGGGGGCCGACCACACGGCGGGATATGCCGTCGCCACCAACATCCTCAAGGTCGGCGGACACGTCGATCCCTTAAAACCCGAGGGACAGATCGAACTCTCGCGCAATCTCCAGATTGCCACCGCCGCCGTGGACGCCACGGGCATGTGCCTCTTCATCGCCTTTGCCGTGCTGGACCAACCCGAGACCTTCCAGGCGCTCATTGACCTCATTAACGCCTTTTACGGCCTCGATATGACCGCCGACGGCGTGGTGGAACTCGGCAAAACGATCTTGAAGACGGAGCGGGATTTTAATACCAGGGCGGGTTTCACGAACGTGCACGACCGCCTGCCGAGGTTTTTCAAGACCGAGTCGGTGGCCCCTCACAACGTTACTTTCAATGTCGAGGATGAGGAATTGGACAAGGTCTTTAACTGGTAATTCCTTTATCCTTCTGCTGAAATCAATGTGGGGGAAAGGCCGGGGGCCTTTCCCCCCTTCTTTTACCGCGTATGGCCCCCGAACAGAGTGTTGAAAAAGGCTTTCGCGGGCAGGTCAATTCAGGCTGGAAGGCCGGGCTTGGGATAACCCGCCTCTCCCGGCAGTCCGGGCGGGGATCAACCCCGCCCCTAC
>JBAQYM010000092.1:0-2538 GCA_049300095.1 Syntrophobacteraceae bacterium | reverse complement strand
AATAGGGTCTAATACTGACATCTATTTGTAGATTATCTATTGCCAATAATTGGCGCAGAACTTACGGGACAGGCTACTAGTAGCCTGTCCCGGAAGTTTTGAGCTCGATTGCGGCAATTTGGCTTCCTAATTTCATGCCGCGGCCCTTTCACTGTTGAGGCACTTGCTCAGCGTTATGGTCAGTGCCGCCATGGCCTCTTCTGCCTTTTTCTTCCTTTGGGGTCCATCTTCCCGCTCGATGATGTCCTTTATGATTGCTGCTTGGGATGCCAGGGTGCCGGCAAATTCCTTCCAGACTTCTTCCGAGACCTCTGTGAAACGGTGGTTGAGCAGATTAGTCATCAGCCGCATCTGTTTGGTTAGTGTACGCATCTCTATTTGCGCTGCCGCACGCAGCATTTCGGTGAACCGTTTCACGACCTTCTGTTGTAACCCCTTACCATCATAGGACCAGTGAAAAGGGTGGGCAAGCAGACTATTCCATTCTGCCAGGAATGCATCGAACGCCATCCTTAGTTGTTCAAGAGAGCCGAAAGATTCGCCGAGGATCTTACCGGCCATGATACCGAACCAGATCTCCACGAGGTTGAGCCAGGAACCGTGGAAGGGGGTGAAGTGAATGACGATCCGCTTGTGCTCGGACTGCAGCCAATGACGTCGCTTCGCGGCGTCATTGAGCTCTTTCTCGGGGGGACATTCCACCCCGCTGTGCTCGGCAACCGCCTGACAGAACGGATACCCGCAGTGCGTCGATAGATTGTCCATAACGTAGTGGAGCGGTTCCGTCGGCGAGTGGTTGGATATGTGCCGCCCAAAACTCCAAGGAACGTCGGAGTCGTGTGCTCGGCCTGACATTCGGCATAAACCGTTCCGTCGGCATGGTTGAGGAAAGCAAAGACATCCATCGTGCCATTACGGATGTACTCGAACTCCTCAAGCCGCTTCTTCGTTTCCTCGGTGCGCAGATCCGGGGAAAGCCGCATGAGGATCTGGATTCCGGGTGATTCATCGAAAAAGAACAAGTTGCGCGGAGGATTCTTGTACAAACCGATCAGATGCTCCATCTTGGGAAAAAACTCGGGGTCGGAAATGTGGAGGAAATACCGCGACTGATGCGGCTTGAGCTTATTTCCCTTCAGTACCCGGTGCAGTGTGGATTTGCTTGGAGCAGCGCCGACTCGTTCGGGATGTTCTATCAGGTGAAGCGCGGCCCATCTCAACGTCCATCTACCAGATCCCGCCAGCGGGCGAATCTGGCAGTAAAATGCCACGAGCTTCAGATGGATTTCTTCTGAGTACATGCGGGGGCGGCCGCAACGATGACAGTCATTCAGATCGTTCGTTTCAGCTCCGCGGCGCACCCAGCGTCGGACCGTGGCAACGGAATATTGCACAAAAGAGGCGATGGCCTTGACGGCAATACCCGCCGCGGCCCAAATGAGAATTGCCTTGCGGCGTGTAGCTCTCTCGGTCGCCATGGGTGGCGGATACGCACGGCAAACCGCACCGTCGGATCCCCCCACGGTCTGGCATTCCAACCCCTTCATGCCCCCCTTGATCTCTTCCTGGTCCCATGCCGATGAAGAGTGAACGTTCACATCACGCACCATCGTCACGAGTTTTTTTTAGCGTGGACACCAACTCGGGAAGTGTCTTCTTGATGCCGGCCAGTCCAAACTTATTCGAGTGCCAACGAACCGTTCGTGGCGATACTCCAGCATCGGTTCGCTCGTTCACAAGCCTGGCCAGCTCTTCGCTTGACGTCGGATGTCCGGTAACCGCACGGGCCGCGAACTGTTGGATTATCTCCGCTTTCTCCTCGGGTCCGACCTTGTAATCCCGAGCCTGACCGCGGCGTTTGTCGATCAATGTGTCCGGAACGTCGCCGCGCGCCAGGTTTGCGGCCAACTCGCGGCAATGCCCGGGGCAAACTCCCAACACCGACGCCGTCTCTTGCACGGAAAGCAGCTCGGAATTAAGAAGCGACAGCAAGATGGTCCTTGCCTGAATCTTATGAGCAGATGGGATCTTCACTTTATTGGCATCACCGCCGAAAGCAACAACACACCACTCACCCTCGCGCCGCGCGGAAACATGCACGGGAGCCACAATGGTCTGTGGGATGGCGGGAGTATCCGACCGCCGGCGATCTTGAAAAGCCGCAAAACCATCCTGCAAAATGACACGCACAGCCGTCTTTACCGATTCTTGCGGCATGCCCATCACGGCGGCTACGCTCCCGCGCTTTGCCCCAAGCAGGTATAGCACGAACACTATAATTCTCTTCAGGAGCCCTGCCGGGAAAACCAGCGCGGCTCTCTTCATACGTTCGGCAGACTTCTCGGGTGACAACTCAAGCTCTCGGCAATCCATGATCAATGACTCCACGCTGTATTACACCCATTACATGCTACTGATTTGCTTATTAAGCTCACTATTACTGGTAATAATACCCAATCCATGGGTGTAATACAATCGTGATTTTTCAGTATTTTAATTGCCAAAATTGAGTACCGTACTTCCGGGACAGGCTACTAG
>JBAQYM010000091.1:0-16380 GCA_049300095.1 Syntrophobacteraceae bacterium | reverse complement strand
GGATCAACCCCGCCCCTACGAATTTGTGGTGGGTGATGCCGTCATTCGAGTGTAGGGGCGGGGTTGATCCCCGCCCGGACTGCTGGAAGGGTAAGGGCTGACTGTCTCGACTGTATTTGGGTTGCATCCGCACCTGAGAAGGGGCCTGTGGTTTGGGCAACAGGCCCTTCAGCACGGGGCCGCTTCGTTCATCGAGCAACTTCCTCCCGCAAACCATACCATCGAAACAGCCTGATAAATTTCCACCTTCCGCTTGAAAATTTTTCCGCCGTACAAATCTTAAGGGACTTGGAAAATACTAAAATACCGTTTATAATGTCTCATGGTCTTAACCATGGAGGCATTGAGCATGAAGACATCGACGGTTGTTCGGAACCAAGTATCCAAGCAAGTGATAGACTTGATTTCGCGTCTGGTTGAGCTGATCCCCTGGCCAGTCCGGCGCCAAGCGATGGGGGATGTGACCCTTTCGCTTCTCGACGGCAGGCCCCGCGTCGCCGAGGATGTCTTTGGCTGGAGCAGGGACGCGGTGCTGCTGGGCATGAATGAATCCCGAACGGGCATAGCGTGTTTGAACGACCTTTCAACCCGGCGCAAGCCGAAAACAGAGGAGAAGGACTCCGCGCTGCTGGCCGATATTCGCGAGATCATGGACCCGCACAGCCAGGCCGAGCCTCGCCTGCGCACGACCCTGCTCTACACGAATATGACGGCCCGGGCGGTTTACGACGCCCTGCTGCAAAAGGGATGGCCCCGTGAATCGTTGCCGACGGTGCGGACGATTTCCAACATTTTGGACCGACTCGACTACCGGTTGCGCACAGTGGACAAAAGCAAGGTCCAAAAAAAACTGAAAACACCGGCGCAATCTTCGAAAACGTCTGGCAAGTAAACGCCTCGGCGGATGCGGACCCTGAAATCTTGAGGATCAGCATGGACACAAAAGCGACCGTTCATATCGGCGAATACTCCAGATACGGCCGCTCGCGGGGCCTCAAACCGGTCCAGGCGTGGGACCATGACATGCGGCCCAAGGAAAAACTGATTCCCGGAGGCATTCTGGAACCGGCGACCGGCAAAACGTTCCTGTTTTTCACCAGCAGCAATAAAACCAGCGACTTCCTGGTTGACGGTCTTCTGCTCTGGTGGGAAGCGAGGAAACAGGGCCTTTCCGCCGTCAAACAGCTTGTCATCAATCTGGACAACGGGCCGGAATGCAACGGGCGCCGCAGCCAATTTCTGCTGCGCATGGCGGGATTCGCCGATGTCGCTGGACTCGTGGTCCGCATTGTCTACTACCCGCCCTATCACAGCAAGTACAATAGCATTGAGCGCTATTGGGCGGGGCTTGAAAAATCGTGGAACGGATACTTGCTAGACACAGTGACGGTCGCACTGAGCCGGGCCGCCAATTTTTTCTGGAAAGGGGCTCGCACCGCCGTGAGTCTGCTGGATGCGGTGTATGAGAAAGGCGTCAGCCTATGCAAGAAGGAGAAGGCGCAACTCGAACAACGGCTGCTGCGTTCTCCGACGCTCCCGAACTGGGACATAACGATCTATCCTAAAACGGTAGAATAGTAAGTTCGTAGTCCCTAAAGAGAGCATATTGCGGGAAGGAGCAAATAATGAAGAAAATCGCCGTGATAATCGGCCAGGACTTCGAGGATTCCGAATACACCAAGCCTGCGGAGGCCTTCAAGGCAGCCGGTCATGAATTGGTGCACGTGGGGCTGAAGAAGGGAGAAACGGTCAAGGGAAAGAAACAGGGCACTCCCGTAGAGATAGACATGGACGTGAAAGACGCCGCCGCCCGCGATTTTGACGCGCTGCTCATTCCGGGAGGATATTCGCCCGATAAGCTGAGGGCGCACGAAGGGCCGGTGCGTTTCGTAAAGGAGTTCATGGATAGCGGCAAGCCGGTTTTTGCGATCTGCCACGCGCCCCAACTGCTGATCACCGCCCGGACGCTCGAGGGACGCAAAATTACGGGGTGGAAATCCATCATTCAGGACATCAAAAACGCCGGTGCGGAATTCATCGACGGCGAGGTCGTGGTGGACGGAAACCTGGTTTCGAGCAGGGACCCGAACGATCTGCCGGCCTTCATCGAGGCATCCATGAAAAAGCTCGATGAGTTGGCGACCTCAGAGCCTGCGGTCGAAGTTGAAGCGGGAGGATGGCGTGAGGGGACGGGCCGCGGAAAAGCCGCCTAAAGCGTTTTCGAGCGCATTGGGGCGCTTGCCCGGGCCTTCGCTGACATCAATGAGGAAGTTTCGAAATCCCTGTGTTCGCAGGAACGCAAGCTCCTCGAACAGGCTGACCGGCCGGTCGGCGTAGATGAAGACGTTTCCCGCCTGCTTTTTGAGTTGGTAGGCGTCATTGCGCGGGGTGAAAAAGGGTTTGTCTTCGGCGAGGTCCGGGACCAGGCGCGAGGTAAAAAGGGGCGGCCAGGAATAAAGGGTTATGACTGTTTTCGCACCGAACCGGCCTTGGCCCAGCACCCGCAACTCATCTTCGGTGACTTCGAGCGAGAGGGCGCTCAGGGCGCAGCCGAGTTCCCTCGCCTGGGCAAGGGCCGCCTCGTTTCGCAGGTTGAGTCTTGATCCCGCGATGAGGCGCAAACCCTTCACGTCAGGGAAAAAATCGAAATGCCCCCAGTTATTGACCTCCCAGGTGCGAAATCCCTTGCCCACAAACCAGCTTACGGCTGCCCTGTAATAGGGGATGTCCTTGTCCTCGGACAGGAGCGCGGGCAAGGCGATGCCGATCTTTCTCATCTGGGCCGCCGAAAAGCGCTGTTTGGCGAGGCGCTCCAAGTTGCCCCTGCCCCCCGCCAGCAGCACGAACGCCGCCGAGGACTGGAGCCCTTTTACCACGTCGTCCGGGGAACCCACCTTGACAAGGAGGTTCTCCCGGTCCCTGGGGACCGGCTCGCCGGTCGGGCGAAATTCATCGATTACCTGGTCGCGGGCGGGAAACCTTGCCTTGAACCGAAGAGGCGAGCGCACTTCGGCCCTGATTTTCTTCCAGATGCCGGTGGGGGATTCCGATTTCATTCCCACCTTGAACAGCCTGTCGCCCGAAGATACGCCGCCGGGACAAACCAGAAGTGCCCGCGTACCGGCCTCGGCGCGCAAGACAGGGTTTCCCCGCTCGTCGAAGATCGAGGACGCGGTAAAAGCTTCCTGTTCTTTGCCCCCGCCGGATTCCGGGCGGAGGCGGTCGCCTTTTTCCATCGCATGCCGCAGCTCGACAAGGACGCGGTCGCCGCGAACCGACTTAACCGTGCCGGTCCATATGCCGCTCGATCCCGAACGGTGCGGAGAGAGAATCTCGGAGGCGGGGCCCTCGCCCACATAGCCCGATGTCAGGTGGCGGGAGGGCGCCTGCGCGAGCAGTTCCCGGGCCGCCTTGAGGGCGGTTTCCTCCTCCCGGCCGGGCGCGGCGTCCAACACCATTCTGTATGCCCGGACCACCAGCCCGATGTAGGGGGCGGGTTTCATCCTGCCCTCGATTTTAAAGGCGGCAAGACGCAGCCGCTTGAGCACGGGAAGCAGCGGGAGCGCGCACAAATCGTTGCAGGACAGGAAAAAGCCCTCTTTTTTCCCTTGGCGAAATTTGAGGCGGCACGGCTGGACGCATTCGCCCCGGAGCCCGCTTCGACCGCCCCGGAAGCTGCTCGTGAGGCAAAGACCGGAATAGGAATAACAGAGCGCCCCGTGGACAAAAATCTCGATCTCCGCCTTTGTGCCGGCGCACACCCGCTCGATTTCTGGAAGACCCAACTCGCGCGCGAGAACGACGCGCCGCGCGCCCATGCGTTCGAGCGCGTTTACCCCCGCGCTGTTATGCGCCGCCGCAAGCGTGCTGGCGTGGAGCCTGAGGCCGGGAAAGTGCCGCCTGACGAGGTAGAACAGCGCGGCATCCTGCACAATAAGCGCGTCGGGTTTGAGCGCGGAAAGAGCGTAAAGGGTGTCGAGCAGTTCGGGTATCTCGGAAGAGGCGATGAGGCTGTTCAGCGCGACATGGACACGAATCCCCCGGCCGTGCGCGAACGGGATGAGTGTTGCCAGCTCTTCGAGTGTGAAATTGGACGCGGTGGCCCTGGCGCTGAATTTTTTCAGTCCCAGATAGAGCGCGTCCGCGCCGTTTTCCACAGCGGCAAGAAAGGATTCGATGTTGCCCGCCGGGGCGAGAAGTTCGGGTTTATGATCCAATTGGCTCTCTTGGTGGAAGATTTAAATGATCCGATTAAATGACTCGATAAGATTTCATTATAAGCTGAAAAGCACTGCGGGGATATGCTTTCTTCCAAAGTCACGGCATAACGAGCATCGCTGAGGCCGGCACATGACAAGTTGCCCACACCCTTCGGTTATGGCGCGGTCTCCTGACCGCGCCATGCTCTCGACCGGAGGTCTCCATCTCTCCCCAGGACCAGTTGACCTTCTTGGGAGACTTGCGGTCGGGCACGGTGGCACGGTCGGGAGACCGTGCCACAACGGAGCCGTTTGAAACGATGTGCCGAGCGGCCGCTGCTAACGGCTTTGCTCCCCGAAGACTCGTTCGAAAATGGCATCCACATTTTTGAGATGGTATTGCAAATCAAAAATGGCGTCGATTTCAGCGGTGTCCAGCCGGCTTGTCACCTCCGGATCTGCCTCGAGTTCGCGCCGCAATTCGCCTCTTTTTTCCCATACCGCCATGGCGTTGCGCTGTACGAGGCGGTAGGCGTCCTCGCGGGAAATCCCCTTCTGAACCAGCGCAAGCAGCACCTGCTGGGAGAAAAAGAGGTTGCCCGTGACTTCCATGTTGCGCTGCATATTGTCCGGGTAAACCACCAGACGGTCAAGAACGCGCGTGAGGCGGGCGAGCATGTAGTCGAGCAGGATCGTCGAGTCGGGGGCGATCACCCGTTCCACCGAAGAATGGCTGATGTCGCGCTCGTGCCACAGGGGCACGTTTTCCATGGCGGCGAGGGCGTTTCCGCGAAGCACGCGCGCAAGCCCCGAGAGGTTTTCCGATGAGATCGGGTTGCGCTTGTGAGGCATCGATGAGGACCCCTTTTGCCCCGAGGAAAAAAACTCCTCGACCTCGCGGATTTCGGTATGCTGGAGCAGGCGGATTTCGGTGGCGATCTTCTCGACCGAGCAGCCGATAAGGGCAAGAGTGGTGAAGAAGTGCGCGTGGCGGTCGCGCTGGATGACCTGTGTGCTCACTTCAGCCGGTTTCAGTCCGAGTTTTTCGCAGACGCTGTCTTCGATCTCGGGTGAGACGTTTGCAAAGGTGCCGACGGATCCCGAGATTTTGCCCACCCGTATCGATTCGCGCGCCTGTTCCAACCTTTCGCGGTTTCTCTCCATCTCGGTATACCAGACCGCGACCTTAAGCCCAAAGGTGACCGGTTCCGCGTGAATCCCGTGCGAGCGGCCCATCTGGACGGTGTCTTTAAACTCGAAGGCCCTTCGCCTGAGCACTTCGAGAAGGGCGTCCATGTCTTTCAGGAGCAGGTCGGAAGCCTCGGTAAGCAGCAGCCCGAGCGCGGTGTCGAGCACGTCCGATGAGGTCAGGCCGTCGTGGATGAAGCGCGATGAGGGGCCCACGAATTCGGCCACGCTCGTTAGAAACGCGATCACGTCGTGCTGGGTTTCCTGCTCGATTTGCTCGATCCTCAGGACGTCAAAGGCCGCCTTTTCCCTGATCGCCCTGAAATCTTCCGGCGGAATACGCCCGCTTTCGCAAAAGGCTTCGCAAACGGCAATTTCGACATCGAGCCATTTCCGGTACTTGTTTTCGAGGGTCCAAATCCGGCCCATTTCGGGACGAGTGTAGCGTTCGATCATATCTGTTCTCCAAGGCGGGCCGCCCTGATGTGCGCTCTGCGAACTCTCGGGCGGGTGATTAGAATATGTCCTCGCGCCGGTCTGCCGGCTATTCTTCTCAGAGGGCGTGGAGTTTAACAGGAATTGTCCGGGCCGGAAAGAAAAACCGGACGGAATATGCGGGACGGCCTTTCAGGTCGGACGGAGATGCTAATGCCGCTTCTCGGCGCGCATATGTCAATTGCCGGTGGAATTCACCTGGCATTTGACCGCCTGGGGGAAGTCCGGGGGGAAGCGCTCCAGATATTTACGAAAAATCAGAGGCAGTGGAAGGAAAACACCCTTTCCCCCGAAGCGATCGATCTGTTCCGGACGAAGCGGGAAGAAGCCGGGCGGATTCCGGTCGCCACGCACGATGGCTATCTCATAAATCTTGCCGCCCCGGACCCTGCACTTTCCGCCAAGTCCATAGGGGCCTTCGCGGAAGAGTTGCGGCGCTGCGCGGCCCTCGGGATTCCCTACCTGATAACGCACCCAGGCGCGCATGTTGGGGACGGGGTCGAGAAGGGCCTGGAGCGGCTGGTCAAAAACCTCGACCGGGCCTTGGATCTCTCCGAGACGGAATCGGTCTCCGTGCTCATCGAAAACACCGCCGGCCAGGGGTCGAGCCTCGGGTCGAGCTTCGAGCAGATAAAGTTCATCCTGGAAAACTCGATCCACTCAAAGGCCCTGGGAGTATGCTTCGATACCTGTCACGGGTTTGCCGCCGGGTTCGATATCAGCTCCGAAGAAGCATACCGGAACACCATGGGACGGTTCGACAAGGTCATCGGGCTGGACCGGCTCAAATTTTTTCACCTGAACGATTCCAAGAAAGGACTCGGGTTGCGGGTGGACCGGCACGAGCACATCGGAAAGGGTGCAATCGGGCTGGAAGGATTTCGCCTGCTCTTGAACGACCCTCGTTTTCTGAACCATCCGATGGTCCTGGAAACCCCGAAAGGAAAAGACCTCGCGGAAGATAAAGAAAACCTGCGGGTATTGCGTTCCCTGATCGGTCAAAGCGCTCCGAGGCAGGACAAAAAAAGCCGGGCGGGCCTTCCAGCCCGCCCGGACGAACGATGCCTAAACCCCGGCTAGATCCCGCCGGCGAAAAAACCCTGCAACTCCCCTTCCCTTCGCGGCTCCAGGGCCCGAAAGGAGATGTTTTGATACATTTGGGCGTGTCCGCGCAGCCGGTCGCCGGAGCAAAAAGCCCCGTTACCTTCCAGGATATGCTCGATCCTGTGCCGGAAAGCCTTCACAAAGTGGGCCCCGTCACCGCGAAAAACCATCCTGCCCGACTTGATCTCCCCCGTGCCGCGCGCAAGGCCATCGAGGGGAACGCAGTTCGCGGCAAGATCGCTCCCGCTCCCCACGTATCCCCATACAATGTGTTCCGGGGGAATTTCGATCCCATCCGGGCAATCGATTATGGTATGCGGCGCGATGATGCACCCGCTTCCAACGGCCGCGTCACGCACAAATGAATTGAATCCCGTGAAAACCCCCTTGCCGAGTTTCGAGCGGATCATCTTCGACCCATGCGCGGACACGTTGTTGCCTTCGAGCACCGAGCCGATGATACAGCAGTTTTCCTGCGCGTTCGAGCCGTCGCCGAGCGAGGAATTTTCAATGTAGGCCCGCTGCGAGACAAATACATTGCCGCCGATTGCGAGGTCCCCTTTCATCAAAGCATAGGGATGGCAGAAAGAACCAGGCGCCGCCGAGCGCGCCGCGCAACCGCCCGAACCGAAAAGGGCCTCGAATTCCGAATGTATCTTATCCAGGAGATCGATAAACAGTCCGCCGGGGCCGCCCGGTTCGATGCGGACATATTTCCGCAGGACGGCGGGGTCAAAGGTATACTCGAACTGGAAATCTTTCGCCGAGATCAGGATACAGCCGTCTTCGACGACCCGGCCGTCGAGCTTGCCGGTCTGAACATAAGAGTACGTCCCGAGGGCGCAATTTTTGGCCGAGGTAAGGTCGATCGTTGCGAAAGGCTTGAGGAAACACCCGTCGATTGGCGCGCCGTGGACGTTTGCGTAGTCCATGACTATGGAATTTCGTATAAAGAAATCCCCGGGGTTCTCAGGGTCGTGCGAATTGCTGTGCACAAGCGATTTGTAGAGGTAGCTGTCCCGCACCCGGAGTTCTTCATCCGCCGCGCACTTGGCCGAGGCGCATTTCAACTCGTCGCCGCGAAGGTCCGAACAATAGATCACGGAATCCTTTACGGCGCACTTGCCGAGCAGAAAGCTCCCCTGTACCGATGAATTTTCTATTTCAAGTTGGCTGGGATGCTCGCCGGTGACCCCGTAGACACCCGAGACGCGGGCGAGGTCACGTGGCTGTTTGAGCCAGTCGGAATATGGCCGGAGATCGAATTTTGATTCCGCCAGGCCTGAACCGCAATACCGCACTATACGATCTATTAGATCGCGCTGCTTTGCCATGTTCTCTCCCCACCGATGCATGCCGGGATATCGGGATATCCCGACACAGATGCGCGCCCGGTCCGGACGCTGTTGGTCCAACACGAAAATGAGAGTGAAAACGGAACTACACGACGACTAGCTGGTACGGATCGTAACTATGGGGGGTTCGTTTACAGCGGTTACTATTATACAATGAGTTTCGAGGATCGCCAAAGGGAATAACAAAAAAATCTCAGACCCGGCAATCCTTCACGGTATCGCAAACATGGGTCACGATGTCCGACAGGCTGATGACTCCGGCCAGGAGCTCGCCATCCCTTACGAAGAGATAATCGTTTCCGGTAACGACCATCTGGAAGACCGCTTCATTCAGCGATGTATTCACGTTGGTTATCTGGTTTTCGGTTGGAACGGTCATCAGATTTCTGATGATGATTTCCCCCGCCTTTTTACAAATGTCATCGAAGGCGTTCGCCCAAAGGCCGTGCTTTTTTAGCATCGACTTGACCCACTCGGCGGAAACGCCGTTGCCCTCCATCGTTTCCGCTATTTCGCCGTACTTGGGTTCAAGCCCCTTGAGCATCTTTCGAAAATCCAGGAACCCGGTTATCCTCCGGTCCCCGTTGGACACTAGCACAGCGGGGCATCTCCTCGGGGATGCGGGATTATCTCCTCTGGCCGCCCCAATGGCCAGAATGGCCTCGAAAAGGGTGGACCCCTCTTCGAGCACCGCGAGGTCCGACACCGAGGTCATCATTTCTTTCACTTTTCGCCTCATCCGATCTTTCCATCCGACAGATATGTCATTTGATTAAAATAAAGCTATTCACGAACACCTCTCCACTCAATAGCGGCCCTCGGAATAAAAAAAGCGGGAGTTCCGAACCCCCGCCGGTGTACCGGTTATATCGATTCGGACTCCGGGAGGATGAATTTCCCGGGACCCGAGGTGGCCGTTCACCGCGGAGGCGCGGAGAACGCGGAGAAGACCTTGGGATAGGAACAAGTTGAAAAGTGGGACATCAGAGGCGTGCCAATGCTAAAAACCTGCGCCGGCGCCCGGTATATGCTGTATTGTGATGCTTTGATGCCTTGTCCGCGTGTTATCTCCCCGCCCTCCGCGTCTCTGCGGTTAAGGCGCACCACCCGATGGGCCGCGATCTACGGATTAATGGTGGTCACATAAACGAATTTGCCGTCCCGCACCTGGTTGATGACCACACTCTTGATAGGATTTCCGTCCTCGCCCATCGTGATAATTCCCGAGACCCCCTTGAACCCGCTGGTTGCCGCCAGCGCGTCCCTCATCTTCGGTCCCTCCGTCGATCCGGCCCTTTTCATGGCGTCGATCAGCAGGAAATAAGCATCGGCCGCAAGAGCGCTGAAAGCGTCCATCTCTCTTTTTTGTTTCTCTTCGTAGCGCCTGATGTATTCTTTGGACAGGTCGGTGCTCGCGGCTTCCTTATGAAAATGGCCCGTGAAAAACATCCCCTCGACCGCCTTGCCGCCGATCTGGATCAACGGGTCCGCTTGCGCGCCGTCACCGGTGAGGATCGGGATCTTTATCCCCAAATCCTGGGCCTGCTTGGCCATGAGAGCGTCTTCGGCATAGTAGTTTGGAGCATATATCAGGTCGGGCTTCGAGACCTGGACGGAGGAAAGCTGCGCGGAAAAATCCTGGTCGCCGCTCTGTATAAAGGTGGTGGACACAATCTTGCCGCCGAGCCTGGTAAATTCCCTGGCAAAGTAGTTGCCGAGTCCGACCGAGTAGTCCTGGGCCTTGTCGATAATGACGGCCGCTTTTTGGGCCTTGAGATCGTTGCGCGCGAATTTTGCCGCCACCTCTCCCTGGAACGGGTCGATCAGGCATGCCCGGAAAGCGTATTTTTTCCCCTGGGTAACGAGCGGACTTGTGGCAGTGGGGCTTACGGTCGGGATTTTTGCCTTCTCGGAGATGGGGTTTCCCGCCATCGTGTTGCCGCTTGTAGCCTCCCCGATAAGCGCGCAAACCTTCTCCTTTTCGACGAGAAGGGTCACGGCGTTGGCCGCCTCGGTCTTGTCGCTCTTGGTATCCACCAGGATAAGCTTGACCTTCTTTCCCAGCACTTCCGGCTCCATATCGTTGGCAACCTGAATGCCGGACCACTCCATGTCGCCGTAAGCCGCGACACCGCCCGTCATGGGAAGGTATACCCCGATTTTGATGGTGTCCCGGGCCGGAGCGGGAGTGCAAACCAAAAGAGAAAACGCAAGAACGGCGGCAAGGCAAGCCAGTTTTGGTCTATCCATATCTGCTCCTCTTTTAAGAACCGAACGGGTGGGCTGCGCAAAATCGTGACGGCCGGGACAGGTTTTGCTTACCCCAGGGGGAAGAGACAGTCAACGAAAAAGGCCGACTCGTATGGAACGATACATTTACATCCTACACAAGTGGTGTGTTCCATGATATTTTCCATTGACGAGCGGCGTATTTCTTTGTTTTGCCTATCAAACGTTTTGAGACGACATGAACCCTTTTCTTCAGGAAACATTCTCCTTCACCGGCCCTCTGGAGCCCCGGCAACGCGACGGGATTACCATTATCGGGCCCGATTTCTTCGCGCGCGACGAAGCAGGAAAACTGCTCAGCCCCATCGCCACCGTGTTTCCGAGGTTCCGCACCGTCATCACGGTCCGCGGAATTCATGCGATTCACACATCCATGATGCTCGATTTCCTCAAGGAAAAAACGGCCGATTGCGGTTCGGCGCAGCTCGATCTCGAACTCGAAGAGGAGCTGTTCCGCGATGCGGTGGCGCTGGTGATACGTAATTCCTATCTGCTCATCCGTTCCGATCCCGAGGACATGGAAAACATCTTCGCCGCCGACGAGATAGTCCAGTCATTTGTCCCCAAGGAACGCATCCAGTTTACCGGACTGCATCTTGACGAGGTCAGGAGAAAACTGCGCATCCGGGGCGAAAGCTGGCGAATGTCCCCGGCGCCCCGCTCGGTCAATGAGATCGAGGAATACATACGCTCCAGCCGTGTTCAGGTCAGCACCGGACTGACGGTTTACTACAATGCGCCGACCGGCGGAAGGTTTCTCACCTGTGCCGAGTTCATGCGCATCAGGCCCCTTCTGCGCCGGGATACAAAGGAGGCCCTTGCGCGATTGCGCGAGATCGCCAACCTTTTCCGCCGCGTAAATATTTGGGGCAGCCGTGAGCTGAGCTTCTTTCTGCCCGTGGACAAGGTCCTTGACTACGGGGGGATCGACGATGCCATTGCTCTGCTGCGGAGGGCATCGCCGGGGACCCGAATCGAGGAGATCGAGGCCGTCTTCGACCGTTTTGCCAATCATTTCGCGGAAACCGCCGGGGCCGATCTCACCGTTGACGACGAAGAAAACGCCGTCTGGCGCACCACCATGTTCTGCAGGCTTTATGATATCAATGAGCACGAAATGGAAACCTGGGTCCTGGGACTCAGCCCCGAATTCCACCTCAACGTGAAATGGCTGCCCGGCGGCACGGTCGTTGACGGAGAGTTGCACTTCGATCCCGGCACAAGTCAGCGCGTGCGGGGCATTCTCTCGCATTACTGGGAAAATAAGGGCGGCTTTGTATCGATAAATCTCGGGCGGGTCGAGCTTTCTCAAACCGCCAGGGACATTTCCGGGGAAGAGCGGGACGTCTATCTTGTTGTCATCACGACCGAAGACGGACAGGAATCCATCCGCCTGGTGCGCCTCATGAAATGGGACGTGCTTCACCGGATCAAGCTGGGCGTCCCCATCGAACAGGCCGTAAACGACACGATCTACTACCGCAAGTACATATCCGACAGGCTCCGCGCGGCGGCCGTACTGGGTTTTCCCATCCTTTCCTTCAGCGAAATCGCATTGGAGGAAGATATTCCCGGAATCGGAAAAGTCCCGGCCTTTTTCTTCGACCGGCCGTACGTTTCCGGGATCGTCACAGATAAGATTCCTATTGCCTATTACAAAAAGCCCGAGTTCATTCTGAGCCTTGCGCGGCTGTTGGGCGCCGCGGCCACGTTTTCGCTCGTGCTCGGAAGGGCCAGCCCCCGCACGGGCAAAATCTTTTTCGACGACGGCGACGAATTGATACAGTTCGACGATGCGGCCATCCCCAGGCGGCTTGTCATCATCGAGACGACCGGATCTTTCACGAATTGGACCGCCCCGCTGATCTCGCTGCTGCCGCAGTGCATCCAGCGCTTCCGGACCCATCTCCAAAAGGCCCTCTCCGGCGGAGTGCCCTCAGCAGTTCTCGATCAGGCCGTCGCGGGTTTTGCCGATGCCCTGGCCGAAGAGATCGCCAGGACCAAAGAGCTTGCCGCATCTGATTTGGTGCGGGACCTCTTTAAAGACCGGGCGCCCGAACCCGGAGGCATCCGAAACCGGTGGGAAGGGATATTGGCCAGGCTGGATGCGACCAGTACGGCCGAGATCAAAGGGCACATTCTGTCGAGCCCCGAACTCGATTTCAGGACAGGCGGCATCGGGGCTGCCTTCCGCTGAGCGGACGGGCCGTGAGGACAATAGTTTTCACGGTAACCGGCAGGGCCGTGAGGCAACGAACCCGTAAGGCTCTACGGATCGTCATTCCCGCAGGGGTTTTGGGCGGGAATCCAGCTTCTTTTCGGTCTCTTGCGCAAAGGAACAGGCTGGATTCCCGCCCAAAACCACTCAAACAGGGAATGACGATCCTTGGGTCCCGAGCTGAACCGTGAGTGCATTTACGGTTTTGCCGCAATTGACTTGGGCGGCAGCCCGTCCATTCGCCCCACCCCACCTCCCCTCTTCTCCCACGCCGGGGTTTCAGGTTGGTATTTTCAATTCGGCGCCGTTCTGTTATAGACAATGCGTTTTTGAGGATGTTGAAAAACGGTTTGCGGACGGGATACAATCCGGCATTGTCCGCCCGGCCGGAGAAACCGCCATCTTGGAGGAAACTTACATGCCGACCGCTTTCGTTACCGGAGCGACCGGGTTCGTGGGGCACCACGTGGCAGAGGCCCTCCTTCGCAGGGGTTGGGGCGTTAAGGCCCTGCGGCGAGCAAGTTCGGTCCATCCCGCGCAACTTCCCGGCGTCGAGTGGATCGAGGGCGACCTGCGCGATCCGCGGCGGCTAACGAGCGCGATCCACGGGGCCGACGCCGTTTTCCACGTTGCCGCGGACTACCGGCTGTGGGCGAAAAACCCGCGCGAAATCTACGAAAGCAACGTCAACGGCACCGTCAACGTCTTGCGGGCAGCGCTTTCGGCCGGCGTCGACGGGGTGGTGTATACCAGCAGCGTCGGGGCGCTCGGGCTCAAACCCGACGGGACTCCGGCGGACGAAACGACGCCCGTTGCGTTCGGCGATATGGTGGGCCATTACAAGAAATCCAAGTTTCTTGCCGAAAGGGAGGCGGAAAAGTTCCTCGACAAAGGCCTCCGGGTCTTCTTCGTGCATCCCAGCACGCCCATCGGGCCCGGTGACCACAAACCGACGCCGACGGGCAAGATCATAGTGGATTTCCTCAACCGCAAAATGCCCGCATACATCGACACCGGGCTGAACCTGGCGGACGTTCGAGACGTCGCTGAAGGGCACTGCCTGGCATTTGAGCGGGGCAGACCCGGCGAGAAATACATCCTCGGCAACCGCAACCTGGGGCTCTCCGAAATTTTTGACCTGCTTGAAAAGATTTCGAACCTCCCGGCGCCGAAGATACGCCTTCCATACACGCCGATATATTGCCTGGCGGGCTTCTTTTACCTGCTGTCGTTTGTGACGCGCCGTGAGCCGCTGATCCCCTTCGAGGGTGTGCGCATGGCGAAAAAGCACATGTTTTTCAACCCCGCCAAGGCCGTGCGGGAACTCGGGCTGCCTCAAACCCCCATAGAGACCGCCCTTTCCGACGCCGTCGCCTGGTTTTACGAGCATGGATACGTTTCAAAAATATAGGCCCATGCGGCCTTTGAAATGTTCAATGCGTTAAAATACAAAGAATCGAGGTCTGAATGCGTTTTCCGATAAGTCTGTATGTTTCGATGGCAAGGTATCTCATGGGCCACAAAATCCTGGGCCGCGACCGCTTCCCCCTGGTGCTGATGCTCGAACCCACCCACAGGTGCAATCTCACTTGCGCCGGGTGCGGCCGGATTCGCGAATACCACGATACCCTCAGCCAGGAGATGAGCTTTGCCGACTGCCTCCGGTCGGTTGACGAGACGGGCACGCCCGTGGTCACCATTACGGGTGGAGAGCCGCTGCTCTATCCCCGGGTGGACGAGTTGGTCAAGGAAGTCCTCGCGCGCGGCAAACACATATATTTCTGCACCAACGGCATGCTTTTGGAAGAGTCCCTCGCCCGGTTCCAGCCGAGTTCGCGCTTTACCTGGAACGTGCACTTCGACGGCACCGAGCCGGTGCACGACACGATTATCTGCCGGCCGGGGGGCTTTCAGAAGGCGCTTGCGGCGGTCAGGGCGGCCAAGGCGGCCGGTTTTCGGGTGAGCACCAACACGACCGTCTACCGCGAAACCTCCGTCCCCGACGTCGAGAAGCTTTTCGGGCAGCTTACCGAGGCCGGGGTGGACGGGATACTCGTCGCGCCGGGCTTCAGCTATGAAGACGTTATTCGCGACGTTTTTCTCACCCGCAACGAGATCGTCAAGAAGTTCCGCGAGATCCGGACCTGGGAGAAGCGTTTCCCCATCATCAGCAACCCTCTCTACCTCGAGTTTCTCGCCGGCAAGCGTTCGCTTAACTGCACGCCGTGGGGAAACCCCACCCGAAACCCGCTGGGCTGGAAGTCGCCGTGCTACCTCATAACGGATACGCATTACCCAACTTTTGCCGAACTTATGGAAAAAACCGACTGGGAGCATTATGCCTCCGGCGCCGATCCCCGCTGCGAGCAGTGCATGGTCCATTGCGGGTTCGAGCCCACAATCGTGCGCCAGTTGGCCGGCAAAGACCTTATCCGCATGCTCAAATGGAACATCTGCACTTGAGGCGGTGAAGAGTGAAGGGTGAGCAGTGAACAGTGAAGGGTGAGCAGTGGAGAGTGAACAGTTAACGGGTATGTCGTGAACGGTGAGCGGTGGGGAGCGAACGACATGCCTGATACAGTGGACAGCAAGCAGGAAACGATATGCCTGAGGTGGTAAGCCTCTTATTCGGGACGGTGGTGCTCCGTCCCTATGTCTTCGCATTTCTCGCGGTCTACATCGTCGCGGGATGCAAGCATATCGGATGGAAGAAAACCCTGGCCTATATTCCCGTGGGATACGCCCTGGCGTGGACATCGGAGTATTGCTCCATCAACTTCGGGTTTCCCTACGGGGATTACTATTACATTCCTGCCACGGTCGACAGGGAACTCTGGGTGCTGGGCGTTCCGTTCATGGATTCGCTCTCCTACGTATTCCTCTCGTATTGCAGTTATTCGCTGGCCCTGTTTCTCATGAGCCCCGTCACCTACTCCTCGCCGAAGCTCCATGTTTGGGAAACGCCCGAGTTGAGGCGCTCATGGCGCACTCTCGTCCTGGGCGCTTTCCTGTTCATGATGCTGGACGTCATCATTGACCCTGTCGCCTTCCTGGGCGATCGGTGGTTTTTGGGCAAGATTTACGGGTACAGGCATGAGGGGTTTTATTTCGGAATTCCCATGAGCAACTTCGGCGGGTGGTTTCTCGTCGGAGTGGTGCTGATGGGGGCGCTTCAGGCTTTGGACAGGGCGGCATTCCTTGCGCCGGATGGGTCATCCCGGTCGACCGCGACGCTCTGGATGCGGCTGCTCGGCCCGATACTCTATGTTTCGGTGATGGTCTTCAACATTGCGGTGACGTTCGCGATAGGGGAATACCTGCTCGGCTTCGTGGATTTGGTGATCGCCTCGTCGCTGCTGGTCATGATTTTCTTTTTCACCGCATACAAGCTTCGGCATGCGTCCGCTCCCGGCGCGGCCCCGGCCGGGTCCTGAGACGGCCACCTTACCGTCGATGCTGTTGAAACCACGTGGGGCAGGCTTTCCAGCCTGCCATTCCACAGTCCTTCGCCGGCAGGCTGGAAAGCCTGCCC
>JBAQYM010000090.1:0-23835 GCA_049300095.1 Syntrophobacteraceae bacterium | reverse complement strand
GTCGGCAAGATGTCCTCGTTCCCATGCTCCAGCGTGGGAATGCATAGGGGAGGTTAATCCCACAGTCCACTATATGCATTCCCACGCTGGACGGGCTGTTGCCCAAATCCTCATGACCGAAATGGTGGTTGCACATCACCGTAAAAGACAACCGGAATAAATCCGTGGGAGCGGCTTGCAGCCGCGAAGGGCGTGCCAAAGCGACGATATCGCGGTTAGAGTCCGGGGCGTTGCCACTGCAACGCGCATCTGCCGCCATGGTACGTCCATCGCGGCTACAAGCCGCTCCCACCGGGGGTTGGGTTGTTTGCACTTTCCGCTCCCACCGGGGGTTGGGCTGTATGCACTTTTCCCGTGATGGTTCGCAAGCTTTTGGGCAACAGCCCCTGGAGCATGGGAACGAGAATGATACGACACCGAACCTTCGACACCCATCGGATGCTTCTTAAGTGAACCGTATTGGACTTACGTCCCGTTCAATTGCCGCGGCCTGAGTAATTTCTTTGGGCAATAGCCCGTTGATCCCCGCCCGGGCTGCCCGAAGTCGAGGTCTCTTTCAACAATCCCTCAATTGGGTAACAACTCCGGAAACATTCCCCCGCTCTTTTGGGGTTGCCGGGCCTTACCCCGGCTAGTTCCGGGGCCTTCGAGGCGGGCGGCCTCTCAGGCCCGCGTAAGCTGGCGGTACTTGATCCTGTGCGGCTGCTCGGCGGCCGCGCCGAGGCGGGCTTTCCTGTCGGCTTCATATTCGGAATAGTTGCCGTCGAACCAGACCACCGCGCTGTCGCCCTCGAAGGCAAGGATGTGCGTTGCGATCCTGTCGAGAAACCACCGGTCGTGGCTGATCACCACGGCGCAGCCCGCAAAATTTTCCAGCGCGTCTTCGAGCGCGCGCATGGTGTTCACGTCCAGGTCGTTGGTCGGCTCATCGAGCAGGATAACGTTGGCGCCCTCCTTGAGCATCCGGGCAAGGTGCACCCGGTTGCGCTCGCCCCCCGAGAGCAGGCCGACCTTTTTCTGCTGGTCGTTTCCCGAGAGGTTGAACCGGGCGACATATGCCCTGGAATTCACGGAGCGGGTCCCCAGCTCGATGGTGTCTTTGCCCTCGGATATCACTTCCCAGATGGTCTTTTCCGGGTCGAGCGCATCGCGGCCCTGCTCGACGTAGGCCAGCTTGGCCGTGCTCCCGAGCCTGATCGATCCCGAATCGGGGGCCTCCGCGCCCGTGATCATCCGGAACAGGGTGGTCTTTCCGGCCCCGTTCGCGCCGATGACCCCGATGATCCCGCCGGGCGGCAGCGCGAAGGACATTCCCTCCATCAGGAGGCGCTCACCGTATGCTTTGCTCACATTTTCGGCCTCGATGACCACGCTCCCCAGCCTCGGCCCCGGCGGGATGTATATTTCGAGGTCCCCGGCCTGCCGTTCGTAGTCCTGGCGAAGGAGGGATTCGTAGGCGTTTATGCGGGCCTTGGCCTTGGCGTGCCGCCCCTTGGGCGACATCCTGATCCATTCGAGCTCGCGCTGGAGGGTCCTTTGCCGCTCGGTTTCGCTCTTTTCCTCCTGGCGCAGCCGCGCGCTCTTCTGTTCCAGCCAGGACGAGTAGTTCCCCTGCCACGGAATTCCCTGGCCCCGGTCGAGTTCGAGAATCCATCCCGCCACGTTGTCGAGGAAGTACCGGTCGTGGGTGACGGCGATCACCGTGCCCGGGTAGCGCTGGAGGTGGTGTTCGAGCCACGCGACCGTTTCGGCGTCGAGGTGGTTTGTCGGCTCGTCGAGGAGCAAAATATCGGGCGCCTGGAGCAGGAGGCGGCAGAGCGCAACGCGCCGCTTCTCGCCACCCGAGAGCACCATTACCGAGGTCTCCCCCGGAGGGCACCGGAGGGCGTCCATCGCCATTTCGAGCCTCGAGTCGAGGTCCCAGGCATCGAGTGAATCGAGCTTTTCCTGCACCTCGCCCTGCCGTTCGATGAGCTTATCCATCTCCTCATCCGACATCGGTTCGGCAAATCGCTCGTTTATCCGATTGAATTCGTTCAGCAAATCGACTGTACCCTGGACCCCCTGTTCGACGATTTCACGCACCGTCTTCGTCGCATCCAGTTGCGGCTCCTGTTCGAGAAAACCAACGGTAAAGCCGGGCGCAATGACGGTCTTGCCGTTGAAGTCCTTGTCCACCGCGGCCAGAATGCGCAGCAGCGAGCTCTTTCCCGCCCCGTTCAGCCCGACCACGCCGATTTTTGCGCCGTAGAAGTAGGAAAGGTAAATGTCTTTTAGGATCGGTTTCTTATTATGGTACTTGCTGACTCCGATCATGGAGTAAATGACCTTGTTGGGCTCGGTGCTCATATGACTGGGTTTCTCCTTTAAGTGGCGCCGGTGCGCCTGTTCGGTCCCCGTTGCGAAATACTCGGATAATGGAGTTGGAAAAGTACATACCGCCGGGCTTGGCTGCTCCGGGCGGATGGTGTTTTGCGGATGATCGAGGGCTGAAAAAGACCGAAGAGGACGATCTGTCCGGCAGCGGGACCGCACGGGCCACCCCGAGTTCGTCGGGACCCCTGGATTTTCGGACGGTCGCCGTCTCCCGATGGATCGCTTCCTGAAAGATGCCGCCTTTTTCCCGCGCGGGCAACCCCCTGTCGCGCCTGCACAGCCGAATAGTATCATAGTTTCCCCTTGAAGGTAACCCGGCGGTTTCATCGCTCGAATCATTCAATATGAGTGTATTTGACATGGTGGATTTTGTGTTTTAGTGGTATCTTTCATTCCAATCCTACTGTTTTTCCTTACTCTCCGTCAGGCGGTTTCGGCAAGGCAGACAGCACTTCCCGCCGGTTTGGCCGCCGATGGGTAGGGCGCTGTTTTTTCACGGAGTGGATAATGGAATCGACGCTCTGTTTTCATGCCCCATCTGTCAGGTGGGTGCTTATCCCCGATAGTGTCATTCCGCAACCGTCAGCGCCCGTGCGTCTCCCGGAAGGGCGGGGCGTTCACCCATGAGCAACCGCCCCGGGCGGCGGCGCGATGGACCCCGGCCTTCAAACTCGACGGTCGCCGGGGGCGGGTGCAACGGTCGTACAGTGTTTTCTGTAACTTCAGGTCAGGGAGTCGGCCAGATGGGAGTCCTATTGCCAAGACTGAAACCGGCCGGACCGTTCAAGTCCGCTCCGCGCAAGCAGAACCGCACCTGGAAGGTTTTTCCTTCGAGGCCGTTCGCTCTTTTGTTTGCGATCTGTATCTTTATGACGGCCAGCCTTTGCATCGCCGATCCGATTTTGGCGGAGGACCGGGACCCATCGGGTGCGCCGCGGCAGGTCACGGTCCCCGCGCCACCCGCGGAAGCGTTGTTCAAGGCGGGTGTCCTGAAGTCGGACGCCGATGCGATGCCCGCGCCTGAACAGATCTTCTCGAACTACACGAACGCGGTGCCGCAAAAGAAAGCATACCTTCGGGCGGGTGCGGAAATCGTGCTCTTTTATGGTATTGCGGAGGCGTACTATCAAGCGACCGTGTCGGACCCCACAAGCTATGAATACAAGACCTATGAAGACAGTCTCAGGGCGCGTTTCATCACCGGAGACGCATATCGCCTCGATCTGAATTCCTGGAGCACCAATGTGGCCCATGTTGCCGACGGCACCAGTTTCTATCTTCTCTCACGCACCAATAACCTGAGTCTTCCCGAATCCTTTCTGATCAACACGGGGGCCTCGACCGCGTGGGAGATGTTCGGAGAATATCGAGACGAGTTCAGCATAAACGATGCGGTTATGACCCCTTTTGGCGGCTTTGCCACGGGTGAAGTCATATACCAGTTGGGGGAATTCTTCCAACACAGCTCCGACACCATTCCCAACCGGGCCCTGGGGTATCTCTTCGGTCCGTCCGTGGCCTTCCACCGCTGGCTGGATAACACCCAACCCAAGGCCCCCGCCAACGTGGACAAGTTCGGCTTCACCACCGATGCCTGGCATCGCTTCCGCGTGTTTGCCGGAGGGGGCGTGAGCGATTCCGGCAATTCCGGCGGACAGCGCGCCGAAGCCGAGGCGGGCTTTGATTTTGAAGTGGTCACGGCCGAAAAGTACGGCAAGCCGGGGGAAGTGTGTCTCTTCTACGTGGAGGGCGTGTTCAACGATTTGTCGTTCAAGGCCGCGCAGGCCGACAATGAAATGGTGGACATGCGGTTCTTTGCGAAAACCGCGTTTCTCGGCCGCTACCAGCAAAATATAATCAAAGACCAGGCCAGCCGGGGCCTGGAAGGGTACAGCCTGTTCATGGGATTGAGCAGCGCTTTCGAGTATTACGCCCACGACTTTTCCGGGATGCGCAGAGAGGACACCCTGGCCATCTGTGACCTGGTCGGTCCCACGCTGATCGCGGACTATTACCACCAGGGTTTTCATGTGCGAGCGAGCGCGGATGTCTTCCCGACTTTTTCAATGGTGCACCCGGCCGCGGGTGGCTTGTACGATCAGAATCACGACACCACTGGTGTCAGGGGCATCTATCGGGCACACGGATACTACTATGCCCTGGGAATGGGAACCGCGGGGAAAGTGGAACTGGACTACGGGCCTTTCGGCCTTGAGGGGCAGGTACGCTACCATTTGTTCGATTCGATCGATGGACTGGATCGCGTTCAGGACAGGGCGACCAACGATATCCCCTTTGATGACGAGCGCCTGTCGCTGCGGGTGGCGCTCTACTACAAGCTCCCCATCGACAACTTGAAACTGGCGCTCGATGTCGAGAGGATCTACCGCTGGAGCAACATTGCCGATTTTTCCTGGGATATTGATGAAACCCGATATCTTGGCAAGGTTGTCTTTGAATTCTAGTCTCCGGCGGAGACCTTCGCGCAATACTCCACTATCCATGAATACGATTTGCGGGAACGCGAAGAACAGCCGGGATGCCGGCGCGCCCCGCCCCGCCTCGCAAGCGCGAAACGCTTCCATTCTGCTGCAAATCGGGCGATATAATTATTGACACTCAACCACCTCAAGGTAGAATGACATACTCTGGTTCATGTCGCTTGAACTGAATGGCTTTTTCCCGTCCGAGGGAAGCCATGAAGAAGCGCATCACGAAACTGCCGCTATGAAGCCTCTGCGGGCCATGTGTCTATCCGGCCCGCGGGGGCTTTTTCATTTGATGCAAGCCGGTCGGTTTTCACGAATCCTCCGATGAAATATTCGCTTCGAATTCAGGGAGATGAGCATGAAAAGAGCACCGGTCTTCTTTTTAGCGGCGGTTTGCGCTTTCTTGATCACCGCGGCCGATGTGGGATTCACCGCCGACAAGGTAGTCGTCCGGGTGACGGGCGCCGACAGCATGTTCGGCAGGTTGCACACCCTCTCACAGCTATTCGAGAAGGAAAATCCCACCATAGACGTGAAAATCACAAGGGGTGAAACCGTGGATGCCGGCTTCGCCGCGCTCGTGAAAGGCGTGACCGACGTTGCCATGGTCTCTCGAAGAATAAGCGACCAGGAAGGCGACGCGGCCAAGGCCAAAGGAATTGAATTGGTGGAAAACCTCATCGGTCACGGTGGGATCGTAATCGTCACACACTCCTCCAATCCTTTAAATGACCTTACGGTTGAACAGGTTCAAAAACTGCTGCGCGGCGATTGCGTGAACTGGAAAGAATTCGGCGGCCGCGACGAACAGGTGAAAGTCTTTGGGATCGGGCCAAAACACCCGGGAACGGTGGTGTTCATCCGCGAGGATTTCCTTGCAAAATCCCCTTTCTGTTCTCAGGCCGAGATAACGCCCGATTTTCCGAGCATGCTCGCAAGGGTTGCCGCCACACCGGGAGGCGTCGGTTTCGTGAGGATTCGGGACGCCTTGGAATATCCGGGTCCCAAGGGATGTAAAATCGTCAAGATAAAGAAAGGCCTCGATTCTGAGTCCGTCATGCCCTGCAGGGCCACGGTGAGCGACGGCACGTACCCGATCAGACGCCCGTATTACCTCTATTTCAACGGCAAAGCCCCCGACGAGGTCAGGAAATACGTTGCCTTCGTTGTGGCCAAAGGATGGGGACAACAGAATTTGTAGGATGTAATCTGTTGGACGCCTGAACCGGAAAGCGGCGTCCACGCTCGATCAGGCTGGATTCGCCCAGGGTGCGAAGGGGCGGGGGGCTCGATTCCTCCCGCCCCGATTTTTTTGCCTGTCTGCCGGGTCGCGGGATGATTGGGGACAGGACCGGCCGCCCTCCGGCAAGACGCGCGCCGTCACGGTGCTTTCCGGCCCCCCGGGCCGCCCGGCGGGGACAAGACAGGAATTCGGTTGCTTATTCGCGGCAAATGTGTCAATATGTTGACAATTATCAGATATTCCCATCCCTCTCGGGACGTTGCCGGGAGCAATGTCCCACTGGGCCCGGACTGCGCCGGGTGCGACCCGGAAAACGCGAAGTTGCGGCGCCGCCACCCGGCAAAGGGGAAAACCCATCGTCCCGCCGGATCGAGTGATCGGCGCTGTCGTGGATGCCCGGACGAAGCCACTCCATTTGTCGGTATTCCAAAACCAGGGAGAGTCACGATGAAAAAATTAGCCGTTTTTTTGTGTGTCGTCCTTGTTCTCGCGCTCACCTGCTTCTCGGCGAGGGCTGCGACCGTCACCGGGGAAGTCCTCGATCAGGCGACCGGTCTGGCAGTGGAGACTAACGGCTCCATATACGCCAACAAATGGAATTCGGAGAGTTCGAACTGGGAATTTGTAACATCTACAACCTTTGGCCCGACCGATACAAATTTCACTTTCAGCAACCTGCAGGCCGGGACCTACTATTTTGCCGCCTATGCACCCGGTTATGTCAGCGAGTACTACAACAATAAGACGGTTTTTGACAGCAAGAACCAGGTTACCTTGACCGCGTCACAGACGAAGAATCTCGCCACGATTCTCCTGAAACCCCTGCCCATAAGGCTATCCAACTTCCAGGTGATGGGTAATCAGGTCCCCGCCGAGGGAGGGAATGTCAGGGTCCGGTGCGACGTGGTGAATGATTACGCCTCAAGCAGGGTGGTCGTTGTCTGGCCTACCATTCGTGCTGACCGTACACTTTATGGTTCCACATACACGTCGGATAAGTTTGATGGCGCGCCGGCCAAAACGGTGACCGTGGGGGCCAACTCGGTGGTGACGGTCACCTTTTGGGTTACCGTGCCCGCCAGCGCGCCGCCCGGGTCCTCGTATATCTACATGCACTGCGGTCAGAGCAAATGGGCGCCTTACATGGGCGATGTTTACGTCGCCAATATCGCCAAAGCGGCCCCATAACCGCACTAACTCATCGCCCGGCGCCGACCCCTCTGCCCGCGATGCCGGGAAATACTCGTGACGGAGCCCCCCCGAGACCCGCCCGGGGGAGGGGGGACAAGTATGCGAAATTTTGGCACGGACGACAGGGCCAACACTGCGGGACCTGGCTGTGCGCCAATATCTTCTGGACTGCGGGCCGGGGATCCGCTCCCTCCTATAATAGAAAAGAAACCCACCCGGGAATTCCTTCGCGGCGGCAGCGAAAGACTTGGAGCTTGTCCGCAAATAACTTGTTTAACTGTTAGCACAGCCTTACAGAGTGCTGCCCAATCACATGCGACTGGTTACCCGTGCAACTGAAGTTCGGCTCGGGTCGTCAAAACCGTCATTCCCTGTTTGAGTGCTTTTGGGATGCAATCCAGTGTGTTTTCGGTCTGTTGCACAAAGTAAGACAATGGATTCCCGCCCAAAAGCGCTACGGGAATGACGATCCGTAGATCCCGAGATGTATGCGGACTGCTCGGAATCCTGAGCTATGCCACTGGGCACAGGCCCCTAAAATCGCTTTACAGGTCATTTACGGACAAGTTCTTGGGCAGCGGTCTGCTCCGAAATTATTGACATGTCGGGTGGATACTGGTAGATATTGGACGAGTGGTTTGGCCACCGGTCCAGCGCCAGTTGCCACGCTGCCATGCTGCCCGGCGCCGCGCCGCGACCGTTTTTTTTCATGACCCGGCGTAAATGCTCCGCGAGTGAGACAGATGACGACGACCTTTTATCGAGCAAAGCCGGAAAACGCGCTTTTTGCGACCGGCGAGGCGGATTGCGCGCCGCTCGATTCCGACGTGCGGGCGGTAATCGAGAAAGGCGCGCCCGCCGGGCTATACGACGGAAAACGGGTCCTCGTCCTCACCCCGGATGCGACGAGGACCTGCCCTTTGCCCATGATGGTGAGGGCGATTGGCGAGGTGATCGGAAGGCGGTGCGAAAGACTCGATTTCATGGTGGCCCTCGGCACCCACGCGCCGTTGTCGCAAGAGGAAATCCCGCGGCTCTACGGCATCCGGGGACCTCGGGAAGTTTTTGCGGGCTCCTCATTCTATAACCACGAGTGGTACGACGAAAGCATCTACCGGCAAATCGGCCGTTTTGACGCAAAGGAGATCGAGGAGCTTTCGGAGGGGTTGCTGAGCGAAGAGGTGCCGATTGTCATCAACAGGAAGGTCTTTGATTACGATCTCATTCTCATCGTGGGACCGGTTTTCCCGCACGAAGTGGTGGGTTTTTCCGGCGGGGCCAAGTACCTCTTTCCGGGTATTTCGGGGGGAGATTTCCTCCACTTTTTCCATTGGCTCGGGGCCTTGATCACCTGCAAAAAGATCATCGGCATAAAAGATACCCCCGTTCGCCGGCTTATCCACAAAGCCCTGGAAAAACTGCCGGTTGCGGTGCATTGTCTTGCGATGGTCGTGGGGCGCGATTGCAGGTTGAGCGGCCTTTACGCCGGCGACGCGCGCGAAGCCTGGTCGGAGGCGGCGGACCTGTCGGCAAAGGTCCACATAGTTGTGAAGGAGAGGTCTTTCAGCACCGTCCTCGGCCGGTCCCCACTCATGTACGATGAACTCTGGACCGCCGGGAAAGTGATGTACAAGCTCGAACAGGTCGTGGCCCCCGGTGGGACCCTCATAATATACGGGCCCCACATCCGGGAGGTGTCCAGGGCGTGGGGGAGCTTCATCGAAAGGGCCGGGTACCACACCAGGGACTATCTCCTGGAGCACATGGACGGGTTCGGAGACATCCCGAGGGGAGTGCTGGCCCACCTGACGCACGTGAAGGGAACGGGCGTCTGCCGAGGCGGCATCGAGGAACCGGACGTAAACGTCGTCCTTGCCACCGGGATTCCCCGGGACGTGTGCGAACGAATCAACCTGGGCTACATGGACCCACATTCCGTCCGGATCGCGGATTACATGGGGCGGGAAGATGAAGGGATACTCTTTGTCGACCAGGCCGGTGAAACGCTCTACCGGCTGGACGAGGGCCGTGGGACCGCTTGAGGGATGACGATGGCGCATTTCCTGTCAGAGGATTTCCTGCTCCAGACCAGAACAGCGCGTGTTCTCTATCACGATTTTGCCGCGAACATGCCCATTTTCGACTACCACTGCCACCTGCCGGTAAGCGAAATAGCGGACGACAAAAGCTTTGAAAATCTCACCCGCATCTGGCTCAACGGCGACCACTACAAGTGGCGGGCCATGCGGGCAAACGGAGTTCCCGAGCGGTTCATCACCGGGGACGCATCCGATTTCGAAAAGTTTGCGGCCTGGGCGGCCACAGTCCCTAAGACCCTGCGAAACCCGCTCTATCACTGGACACACCTCGAGCTGAAGCGCTATTTCGGGATTTCAGGTAAGCTTCTCGATCGCCGCACCGCCGGGGAGGTCTACGAGACCTGTTCCGGGATGCTGCGCGGTCCCGAATTCAGCGCCCGGCGACTCCTCGAACGTATGAACGTCAAGGTGGTCTGCACGACGGACGATCCGACGGACAGCCTCGAACATCACGCCCTTCTGCGGGAGGACCGGGGTTTTCCCGTGAAGGTGCTTCCCGCCTTCAGACCCGACAGGGCGCTGGACATCGATTCTCCGGCCGAATTCAATGCATGGGTCGATAGGCTCGAACAAGCGGCCGGAAGCGGGATAAGCGGCTTCGATTCCTTTCTGTCGGCGATACGCCGCCGGCACGATTATTTCCACGAACACGGCTGCCGCATCTCGGACCACGGGATCGAACACCCGTACGCGGAGGATTTCACCATCGAGGCCCTGCGGCGGGTTTTCGACCGCGCCCGGCGGGGGATAAAGCCGGAAAGAGGCGAGGCGGCCCAGTTCAAGACCGCCGTGCTGCTGGAACTTGCCCGAATGAATGCCGAAAAAGGCTGGACCCAGCAGTATCACCTGGGAGCGCTGCGAAACGTGAACAGCCGCGCCATGACATCTATCGGCCCCGACACGGGATACGACACCGCGGGCGATTTCGAGATGGCGCGGCCGCTGGCGAAATTCCTGGACACGCTGGATTCGGAGGGCAAACTGGCAAGGACCATCCTCTACGCGATCAACCCACAGGACAATGAACTCATCGCGACGATGGCCGGCTGCTTCCAGGATGGAACGGTCCCCGGAAAAATCCAGTTCGGCTCGGCCTGGTGGTTTAACGATCAAAAAGACGGGATCGAGCGGCAATTGAACGCACTGTCCCAGATGGGGCTGCTCAGCCGTTTTGTCGGCATGCTCACCGATTCGAGGAGCTTTCTGTCCTATCCCCGGCACGAATATTTCAGGCGCGTGCTGTGCAACCTGCTGGGGGCCGAGGTGGAGCGGGGGGAACTGCCCGACGACATGGAATTGATCGGGGGGATGGTAAAAGATGTGTGCTGGCGAAATGCGGTCGCCTACTTCCGGGTGGATGCCGATTGAAGGTGAGACATGGAACTGAAGCAGTGCCGCGTGCTGGTGACTCCCGCCACGTTCGGAACCAGCGACCCGAGACTCGGGGAAGAGCTTGAAGACGCTGTCGGGGAGGTTGTCTACAACCCCTTCGGCCGCCCGCTGAGCGCTTCCGAACTGGCCGTTCTGCTGCGGGACATCGACGGCTGCATCGCCGGCCTGGACCGGTTTGAACGGGGGGCCATCGAGGCCGCGAACCGCTTGAGGGTGATTGCCCGCTACGGGGTCGGGGTGGATGCCGTGGACCTGGCCGCCGCCGCCGAGCGGGGGATAATCGTCACCAACACTCCGGGGGCCAATTCGGCCGCCGTCGCGGAGCTTGCCCTCGCCCTGATCCTGTGCCTTGCGCGAAATATCTGCGCCGCCGACCGCGCGACCCGCGCGGGAGAATGGCCTCGATTTTCGGGCATCGGCCTTCGCGGCAAGACCGTCGGCCTGGTGGGATTCGGGGCGGTCGGGAAAGAAGTGGCGGCTCGGCTTGGGGCATTCGGATGCACGGTCCTGGCGTCGGACCCCTTCGTACCACCCGGGATAATCAAAGAGCACGGCGCGCTCCCCGCTTCCATCGACCACCTGCTCGGCGCTTCCGACTTCGTATCCCTTCACGCTCCCCTCACTCCTTCCACTTCCGCGATGGTGGACCGCGGCTTTCTTGCCGCGATGAAACGGGGCGCTTTCCTGATAAATACGGCGAGGGGCGAGCTGGTGGATGAATACGCCCTGGCGAGCGCCCTTGAAGACGGCCGCCTCGCCGGGGCCGCCCTGGACTGCTTCCGCGAGGAACCACCCGACGCCGGGCATCCGCTCTTGAAGCTGCCCCGGGTAATGATAACTCCGCATATGGGCGCGCACACCGATGAGGCCGTATCGGCGATGGGGTGGATGTCGCTGCGGGATTGCCTGGCGGTGCTCAAGGGTGAGAAGCCCCAGCATCCCGTCAATCCCGATGTCCATGGGAAATGACCGGGAGGACCGGGGGCGGAATGGGAAGTTCTGAATGGTATTTGGGCATCGACCTGGGAACGGGCAGTTGTAAGAGTGTTGTCGCGGACGCGCGGGCCGGGGTCCTGAGTTTTGGCGCGTGCGGCTACGCGGGCGTCGATGTCCGGGCGCTGCGGGAGCAAAGCGCCGAGAGCTTGCTGGCGGCGGTTGCCGCGTCGGTGCGGGCGGCGCTCGATGATTCCGGCGCGGCGCCCGGGAAGTGCGCCGCTTTGAGCCTGGGGGGCGCGCTCCACGGCATCATGGCCCTTGATCGGCATGGGGACCCCATTACCGGGGTGATCACCTGGGCGGACGGGAGAGCCGTTGCCCAATCCACGCGCATACGGAAGCGGCGCGATTGCGCCGAACTCTACCGGGCCGGCGGCTGCCCGGTCCACCCGATGTATCCTCTCTACAAGATCATGTGGTTGCGCGAAGAACGGCCTGAGCTTTTTCAGAAGGCTTCCCGCTTTGTTTCCGCCAAGGAGTACATCTTCCAGCGCATGACGGGCGAGCACCTGGTGGACTACAGCCTGGCGGCGGGATCGGGTCTCCTCGATATTCATTCGCTCCGGTGGAACCCGGCCGCGCTCGACCTTGCCGGGATCACGCGGGACCAACTCTCCACCCTCTGTTCTCCGTTGACGATACACCGCGGGTTGGGGCCGCAATTCGCCCGCATGACGGGGCTTCCGGCGGGCATACCGGTAGTCGTGGGATCGTCCGATGCCGCCAATTCGAGCCTGGGGGCCGGGGCGGTGCTGCCCGGGCAGGCCGTTTGCATGCTGGGGACCAGCGGGGCGTTCCGGGTGATCTCGAAGCGGCCGGTCCTCGATGACAAGGCCCGCACCTGGTGCTACGCGGTGGATGAAACGCACTGGCTGGTCGGCGGGGCGATCAACAACGGCGGCGCGGCGCTGTTCTGGCTCAGGGACCTTCTCGGCCGGCAATTTGATCGACTGCCCGCTGGAGACCCGCTCTCGTCCGAGGACGTGCTAAATCTTGCCGAAGAGGCGGATGCGGGCGCGGGCGGCGTCATCTGCCTTCCGTTTTTCGCGGGCGAGCGGAGTCCCAACTGGAACGCGAACGCCCGCGCGGCGTTTTTGGGAATGACCCTCGATCACACCGCGGCGCACCTGTCGCGCTCGCTGCTCGAAGCGATAGCATACCGGCTGAGAAACATTGGCGAAGTCCTCGATGAGATCGGCTGCGATGCCCGTCTGATCGTTGCTTCGGGCGGTTTTACGAAATCGGAGTTCTGGCTCCAGGTCGTCTCGGATGTTCTCGACCGGGAGCTTACGGTCCCGAAATGGGGCGAGAGTTCTTCACTTGGCGCGGCGTTCTGGGCGATTCTCGCGATGAATCCGGGCACGAGCGTTGAGAGTCTAGGCGCCCTGGTGGAAATGGAGCGGCGCCACAGTCCGGACGCGGCAAACGCCGCCATTTACCACCGGCTCTATCCGCTGTACCTGAAATTGTGTCAAAACGCGGCGGCAACCTTTGACGAAGTGGCCGAGATGCAAGTCCGGCTTTCGACAAAGTAATACCGAGTCGCGTTCAAGATGGTATCCAATGCCTAAAAATCCCCCCTGCCCCCCTTTAGAAAAGGGGGGTATAGCTCGATCTCGCCGGTTGGATTCCCCCCTTTTCTAAAGGGGGGCAGGGGGGATTTGGAACGTAACTCGGAATAAGACATCTCGGTGGAGGCCCCGATCCGGGTGATGCGTGGAGGCAGGAATGGAAAGGATTGCGGAGGAAATGGACCGCGATACGCCGGCGCAGGCCGGAGACTTCGACGTTTCGGGCCGAACCGTCGTCATGACGGGGGCAACCGGTGTTCTGGGGACCGAGATGGCCCGCGCATTGGCCGCCCGCGGCGCAAATGTCGCCGTCCTTGCCAGGGACCTTTCGCGCGCGGAATCTCTCAGAAAACACCTGGAGCAGGGGCCGGGGCGCTGTGCCTTTTTTAAGGCCGACGTTTTGAGGAAAGACAGCCTTTTGGAAGCAAGAGAGGGCATCCGGAAGGAGTTCGGCGCGGTCTACGGATTGATCAACCTGGCCGGCGGCAATCAGCCCCAGGCCACGACCGGGCCGGATCGGTCGTTTTTCGACCTCCCGGAAGAATCGCTGAGGTCCGTGATGGACCTGAACCTTCTCGGGACCGTCCTGCCCTGCCAGGTATTCGCTCCCGAGATGATCGCGGGCGGCGGGGGATCGATCGTGAATATATCTTCGATGAGCGCCATCCGGCCGCTAACGCGGACGGTCGCCTACTGCGCATCCAAGGCGGCCGTGACCAATTTTACGCAGTGGCTGGCGGTGCACGTGGCCCGCGAGTATTCTCCCGCCGTTCGAGTGAACGCCCTGGCGCCGGGGTTCTTTCATACGTCTCAAAACCATTACCTGCTCTACGATGAAAAGAGCGGGGCCCTCACGCCGAGGGGGGCTTCAATCGTCGAGCACACGCCCATGGGGCGTTTCGGAAAGCCCGGAGACCTCATCGGCGCGCTGCTCTGGCTCCTTTCGCCCGCATCGGAGTTCGTCACCGGCGCGCTCATCCCGGTTGACGGCGGTTTTTCGGCCTACAGCGGCGTGTAAGCGCGCTCCGACGTGATTTTGGCTGGGGACTTCGGTTGCAAAGACTGCAAGAGGGCGGAGGAATGTTTCCCGGCTCATGCCCAGATTAGGATTTATACGACCCAACGACTGAGCGGGACGATGTCCCCCTCCCTTCGACGGGAGGGGAAAGGGGAGGGTGTCGGCGATTTCAAACTTACAACCCCCTCCCCCTGCCCCCAATACTGTTGCTTTAAGGATTTGCCAGCTTTTCCGCCCGTTTGTCACACCATTTATTGTGAGCCCGTTTGGTAACCCTGGGCTGGGAGGGCCTGGGCTTCTTTGGGCGGTAGTATTTGAGCGAGGCAATCCCGTCAAGGATTTCGGAAAAGATTGCGGCGGCTTTCTCCGCATTGTCGGGAACGAGAACGGCCGCTTCGGCGGCAAGGACCATGATGGCGTTTTTGAACTGGCATTCACCGGCATCTGAACTCAATCTATCGGAAGCGAGCACCATGAGGGTTCTGGCTATTACCGTCATAATCAGCGCGGCAAAGGGGCTGTCCAAAAATAAGTTGAACAAGTTGTGAATATCTCCGATAATATCCTCATGCGAAATGAGGACTTAATAGAAACAGTCTGAAGGAAATTTCAGACGCTGGCTCCGGTGCTGGATGAACGCAGTCGCCGAGTATGGGCTGCCGCGGAAGCCGAAGCATTGGGCTATGGAGGGCAGAGTATTGTAGCAGCAGCGACTGGGATCTCACGAACGACCATTACTGGCGAACTCGGCAGAAGTAAAGAGGGGTCCACTGTGGATCGTGGGAAAAAGCTCCGCTCGACCGGTGGAGGACGCAAGAAGTTGACCGAACGGGAACCAGGGGTACTATCCGCTCTGGAGTCACTGGTTGAACCTACGACGCGGGGTGATCCAGAAAATCCCCTGCGATGGACCTGCAAAAGCACAAGACAACTGGCTGCCGCCTTGGAGGCCCAGGGATATCAGATTGGACGACAAACGGTAGCAACTCTGCTTGATGGGCTTGGGTATAGTTTGCAGGGGAACCAGAAGACAAAGGAAGGCTCTTCACACCCGGACCGTGATGCCCAGTTCAAATACATCAATGATCGTGTTCAGAACTTTCAGCATAAGGAACAGCCTGTTGTCTCGGTGGATACCAAAAAGAAGGAACTTGTTGGCGATTTCAAGAATAGTGGTAAGGAATGGCAGCCGAAAGGGGAACCCGAGCCAGTCAGAGTTTACGACTTCATAGACAAGAAGCTTGGAAAGATAAACCCTTACGGTGTCTATGATCCAACAGCGAACGTCGGTTGGGTGAGTGTTGGAGTCGATCACGATACTGCGGAATTCGCCGTTGAGACACTCCGCCGGTGGTGGGAGAAAATGGGGCTAGCAAGCTATCCCAAAGCCACCGAATTACTGATAACAGCTGACGGGGGCGGAAGCAATGGATCTCGGGTCCGACTTTGGAAGGTTGCACTCCAGCGACTCGCTGACCAGACCGGACTCAGAATATCCGTGTGCCACTTTCCACCGGGTACAAGCAAATGGAACAAGATAGAACATCGGATGTTCAGCCATATCAGTCTGAATTGGAGAGGGAAACCACTAATCAGCCATGAGATTATCGTTAACCTTATCGCATGTACAACTACCAGGACAGGGCTCAAAATTGAAGCCGAACTTGACACAAACGTTTATCCGACAGGTATCAAAGTGACTGACGAAGAGCTGAAGAATATCCGAATAGAGAAAGCCGCTTTTCACGGCGAATGGAATTACACGCTGGTTCCCAAGAACAAAAGTTGTTCAAGTTAATATTGGACAGGTCCAAAGAGTTCCTGGCGGATGCTGTTGCCGGTCTTTCCATGGAACTCTTCGATGCCGAGCACGGCCTTCTCGTTTCTGTAGTGGCCCTCAATGGCCCAGCGGCGGAAATAGAGTTCGATGATCTGTTCTTTGGAAAAGTTGTTTTTATTAAGTAAATTGGTGAGCAAGACGGAGATCGTGCCATCGGGACTTTCCAGCCTGATGACTCTGAGCTCGATGAGATTGGCCTTTCTTCGTTGCTTGGCGCTCGCGTGGCGCAGGTAATTGCTCGAAGGGGTGATGAGGATGAAATCCTCGTCTTTGCCCTCTCGGATGAATGCCTCAACAGCGGGAAAAGTGGATTGGGCCGGGCAGCGGAAAAGGAAGTAGCCCCCGTGGTGTTCTCTGAGATTTTGGATGAAGGCGTAGCTGGGAAACCCACGGTCGTAGAGCTGTACGCTATTGGGCGGAATATGAGACAGGAGGCTTTGAGCCTGATCGCGCTCGGAGTCATGGATGCTGCCGACTACTCTGGCCACGGGCAATTGTCTGAAGACATCGTGGACGGTCATGACGAGGCACTGGGGGTAGTGGCCTTTGCCGTTGTGATTCAGACCGCTTTCAGGATCGAATTCGGCGCGAATCTGCTCGGTTGCGGGAAGAGTAAACTTGGAGCCGTCGATGGCATATACGGACATCTTATATTAAGTTGCGTGCAAGTTCATACTAATAATCCAGGGGAATCCAGTGATGCTTTTTACCGACGCCGGATCGCCCTCAAGCGCAGCTAAAGCTTTTTCCAATTGATCTTCCACTGCTCCGATGCTCTTGAACACTTCGTTATTGAACCAGTTTTCACGGATAGTTTCCCATATGTGCTCCACCGGGTTGAGTTGCGGACTGTAAGGTGGAAGGAAGACCAGCGCCATATTATGCGGCACTCTCAGCGCCTTGGCTTTATGCCACCCGGCACCGTCCATGACCATTAGGATGAACTCATCTGCATGCCGGTCGCTTACTTCCCGCAAGAAAATTGACATGGCTTGCTCGTTAACATGAGGCAGTATCAGTGAATCCAGGGTGCCGTCATGAGGGGATACAGCCACATAAGCATACGTGTACTCGCGCACGATCTGGCTGGGTACTTCGGGGCGCATTCCACGGGGAGCCCAGCATCGCCGTGGCGTGCTGATTCTTCCGAAACGACCTTCGTCTTGTAGCATTAGTCGCAGGCGTAAACCTTCGGGGGCAAGTGCCTCAGCACGTTTAGCCACTGTTTTCGGGAGTTTTTTTTAAACCCTCCTGGGCTTCTGGGTTACTGTTTGGATGCCGAGGCCTTGGGATGATTGTTCGCCAATCATGACGGTCCAACATCCTATAAATTGTCGTCTTGGCAACCTTGTGCCCGACCATGGCCTCAAAATCCCGTTTGATCTCGCTCACGACTAAAATACCGCCATTCGAGGCTTTTTCGAGAAACCGCGAAAGGAAATCGCGTTCTTGCTCGATGGTCATGTAGCCGGAGCGGCGACCACCCCAGTTGCGATCTTTCGATTGACTTAACGCACTGAATTGCTTGCGCAATTGAACTACCGTTCCACGGGAACGGCCAACTATTTGTCCTGTAATGCGGTCTGGGATATCCATGAGGCCAGAGAGCAATACTGTTTGAGCCATTCGCAATTCATCGGAGGTCTTGGCTCTCTTTGCGGCTTCCGTTGCCAACTGAAGCACCTCGCTTGGTACTCTGGTTTTCTTGGGCATAGGCAACCCCCTTTTGACTGGTGGGTTGCATGTTACTATAGTTCAATCTTGGACGCAACTCTGTATGAAACCTCGGATACCGGCAAAAGCGGGTCCATATCCAGGCGTCGTCCCCCGCGCGGGGACGTGGATTGAAACCACCATGCTCTGCTCTTCCCGGACGCGAAGCTGATGTCGTCCCCCGCGCGGGGACGTGGATTGAAACTTCATAACCCTTAGATATGTTTCGTATGCTTCGGAGTCGTCCCCCGCGCGGGGACGTGGATTGAAACGCTGGGAGCTTTCGATTATTAACTCGCGCAGGTCGTCGTCCCCCGCGCGGGGACGTGGATTGAAACGATATGGCGTGGCGCTCGGCCTCTAGATCGTGCCGTCGTCCCCCGCGCGGGGACGTGGATTGAAACGCTTCAGGCGTCCAAGTATCCGCCCTGCCGTCTGTCGTCCCCCGCGCGGGGACGTGGATTGAAACCCTGCAATACGAACTGGTTCGCCTCGATAATCCCGTCGTCCCCCGCGCGGGGACGTGGATTGAAACAAAATATCCAAGGCGGCGGGCAGTCCCAGGGCGTTGTCGTCCCCCGCGCGGGGACGTGGATTGAAACTTACTGTGGACTACGGCGCGAAAACGGCCGAGCCTGTCGTCCCCCGCGCGGGGACGTGGATTGAAACAAACTGAATCAAATCGCCTCGGCGATATCATAAAATGTCGTCCCCCGCGCGGGGACGTGGATTGAAACACCAAAAGACGGACGGAAGATGGTTTGCCAAGTGGTCGTCCCCCGCGCGGGGACGTGGATTGAAACGTTCATCCGGCATGCTCGCGCCGGGTTCCCACTGTCGTCCCCCGCGCGGGGACGTGGATTGAAACACCGAGTTCCAAATCCAGCAGAAGTCCGTGGATTGTCGTCCCCCGCGCGGGGACGTGGATTGAAACAACGAACTCTTGCGAAGGATCGGGAAGCTCAAAAGTCGTCCCCCGCGCGGGGACGTGGATTGAAACGCCGAAGTAGGCCTCTCCGTCCATGTGGACGGTGGTCGTCCCCCGCGCGGGGACGTGGATTGAAACCCCTGGTTTGAGCTTAATCTGTTTTTGCCACGCGGTCGTCCCCCGCGCGGGGACGTGGATTGAAACTTCCAATGGTCCGATCTTTTAGCCCCACAATATTGTCGTCCCCCGCGCGGGGACGTGGATTGAAACTGGATATCGTCGATGGTTCGCCTGCAAATCCGGTGTCGTCCCCCGCGCGGGGACGTGGATTGAAACTTTATATCTAACGCCGTATTCATGAAAGGAGCATGTCGTCCCCCGCGCGGGGACGTGGATTGAAACTGCACAACTGTATGAACAGTTGGCGACAAAGGTGGTCGTCCCCCGCGCGGGGACGTGGATTGAAACTTGATGACGCCCGTATTTAACATTCGTGCCAACTACGTCGTCCCCCGCGCGGGGACGTGGATTGAAACCTCCGAGTCCTCATCCAAAAGCGCCGCGGATTTGGCCGTCCCCCGCGCGGGGACGTGGATTGAAACACTGCACGCATCTCCGACAGGAGTTTAGCCGTTCCGAAGGCCAAAAAGGGGTTAAGTGCAGTCTAGTCAATAGGTTATGCCTAGGCAGTTTGTAAGACCCCATCGCTCACCTGGCTGTCAAATGCCTTGAGGATTTGCGCCTGGATTTTGGTGGGATCTTCCACGAGCCGATTCGGCACTTGCTTGTTCTCTATCCAACACAGGCAGGAGTGTAGCAGTCTCATATGCTCCATGGCCGTTGCGGCTGTCAGCGGCAGACCGCTTCGCTGAAGTTGAAGCTCAATGAGACGCAAATAGGTCAGGGCAACGATGCAGGTCAGAATGTGGCACCGTATCTTGCTGTCCGTCCAGTGCCGGACGGGAAATACGCTGACCAGGTCGTCGTCCTTCGACTGCCGAAACGCTTTTTCGACCATGTAGCGGTCTAGACTGGCACGGACGATTTCTTCCGTTGACCATGCGTTTTGGTCGGTGATGAGGATGTTCTTCCCAAATTTTTGCAGGTATCGGCCAATTCGGTGGTAATTCTTTCTGTAAACGAACTGCCACTTGTCTTTGTTCTTCTCAAGGGAGATATCGTAGAGGTCCTTGGGAAGATGGAGTTTTTCGCAGGCTTCATTGTAGTGATTTTCAATGCGAGCCTGCTTCGTCCAATGCTCCTTTTGCGTGCGCACCTTGGCGCGGAGGTCAACGAGGGTCTCCTGAAGGCTTAGGAGCTTTTTGTCGAAGGCGTACCGTTGCTTTGCGGCCGTCAGCGGATTGTAAGTGACGACAACCGTTCGTGTTTTTCCCCAGTATTCCCCATCTGTTCGCCAGGCGGCGAGCCTGTCGTCTTCCCGGCCGAGGCTTAAGAGCTCTCGGTTCCTGGGGGTGTCCACAATCTCAAACTCGGAGATCTTGACCCGTGTCAGTTCCTCGGCGTAATGGGGCGAGTAGCTGGTGATGAAGTGGATGCGGGGCATGGTGTCGATGATGGCGATATTGTCCTCCGAGTTCATGCCCTTGTCGAAAACGATGGTGAGTTCCTTTTCTTCGCCACCCAGTGCCTGTCTCATGGCGGACGCGACCGGCTCTAGAATCTCTTGGAATTCCTTGGAATCGTGGCGGTTTCCCTCATATTCCCTGTAGAAAAAGGGAAGCTGGGTGTCACGGGCAACCAGAAGGGCTACCCCGATTTGTCGCAACCAATCCTTGCCCTCCTTGTTTTTGCCCCGTTTGGCGAGTTCCGAGGGAGTCTGGCCGGCCATGTAGGTGTAGTAGTTGGTCGTGTCGAACAAGAAGCAATCGGACTTGGGGCTCTCGATCTCGGAAACTTTTCTGAAAAACTTGGTTGCGATCTCCTCGATTGCCTTGCACGTCACTCGGTCCCATTTTTTCCAGTACCGCTCTGAAGTGAGTGAGTCAATGTCTACAGGGCGGATGTACTGCACGGCGGTTCCCTTGTACCAATCGGGTAGACTTCGCTTGGAGCAGGCATCGATCATGCGATTGAAAACAGCATAAATGAAATACTCGCCGACGCAGGGCCCGGTCTCACGAGCTGTTCTTGGCACTACGGAGTCGATGATGGAGATCAGGTCGACTCTTTCTTCGATCTGGTTGGCAAGCCAAAGCGCCCCGAACTCCTGAACTGAAATACGGGAACACTTGTCCTTGTCTCCCTTGACCAGCGCAATGAGACGTTCCGGCGGACCCAGATAGACCTGCTTGATCACCTTGGGCTTGCCGTCGACCCTGGCGATTTCCCGAACGTAATAATAGGGCTTGCCATTTTTCATTTTTTTGTGAAGGTGCGCCATGAGCCTGGAAATATAACAGGGTCTTACCAATGTCAACTAAATAATTAGTTAAATATATGCTTTATTTGGTTATTATTGTTATTTTATAGGCCAAATAAAACAGGGTCTTACAAACTGAAGGCATTTAACCCATTGATCTTACGGCTAAAATCGATATTTTTTGGAGTTAACGGCCAAACTCCTGTCCGACTCCCCGAACGACCGGGGTCGTCCCCCGCGCGGGGACGTGGATTGAAACCCTTCAGAACGGACAAGCAGCTCGCGGATGCGATCGTCGTCCCCCGCGCGGGGACGTGGATTGAAACTGCAAAGAGCCTGTTGCAAAACATCCAATATAATTCTTGCGTAAAATAGCGACTTATGGTAATGAAATCCAACTGTTAAATCAGATTTGGAGGACTTTTGTGAGTCGCGGTTTCATCGCTGGTGATCGAAAACAATTATTCCTGCTCCCGCCGTCGGTGGACAAGTGGGTCCCCATAAATCACATGGTGCGATTCATCTGGGATATTGTAAAGCAGATGAACCTTACGGCTTTTTACCATTCTTATGGGACGGAGGGCCGTCCTCCTTACGATCCGGCGATGATGCTTGCGGTTTTAATCTACTCATACTGCCGGGGGAGGCGCTCTTCGCGTAAGATTTCCAAGGCATGCGAGGAAGAATTGCCCTACCGCTGGCTGACCGGCAACACGGTCCCCGACCACTGTGCCATATCACGCTTCAGGTCCCGCCATGAAAGCCTCATGAAGACCGTCTTTTGCGAGATACTCTCTGTTTGCGCCGAAGCCGGGTTGGTTCGTGTTGGAGACGTATATCTTGACGGAACAAAGATTAAAGGGAACGCCTCGCTTTCGGCCAATCGCACTCTCGATCAGTTGAATAAAGAGATCGAACAGATGCTTGAAGAGGCCAGGGCCGCGGATGAGGAAGAGGACAGGCGTTTTGGGCCGCATAAAAGGGGCGATGAACTTCCCGCGGACCTGGAAGATCCGGGAAGCCGACTTGCCCGGCTCAAAGAGGCCAAGGCCAGGCTTGAAGCCAAGGCCAAAGCGGAGCGCGAGGAGCAGGAAAAGAAGCTCCGTGACCGTGAGGAAGAGGAGAAGGCATCCGGCCGAAAAAAACCCGGACCCAAACCTAAAGCCCCTGAAGATGCCGTCAATCCGGACAGAAAGGCCAATGCCACGGACCCTGACAGCCGGATCATGAAGACTAGACAGGGCACGTTCAGGGCTACAATGGGCAGGCGGTTGTCTCCAAGGAGCAAATCATTTTGGGGGCCGAGGTTACTCAGGAAGAAAACGATCTTCACCAGCTTGAGCTGATGATCGATGAAACCCGGGAGAGTCTTGAAGAAGCGGGAATCGAGAAGGGCATCGACACTTGCACGGCTGATACAGGGTGCTGGCGCGATGATTTGCCCGTCAAAAGCATTGACGCCAACGGGGTGGAGCTTCTGATAGCGGTCCAAAAAGATTCGAAGCAGCGAGAACAATGTCTTGATGAGGAGCATTCTCACGGGAGAATCCCCGCGGATACAAGTCCCCGTGAGCGCATGGGACGAAAACTGCGCACCAAACGGGGCAAAGCGAAATACAAACTGAGGAGCCAGACCATCGAGCCCGTTTTTGGGCAAATCAAAGCAGCCATGGGCATCTATGGATTTATGCGCCGCGGCATAGACGCGGTTCGAAGCGAATGGAAGCTGATTTGTTCCTGCCATAATCTTATGAAGCTTTTCAGAGCCTTCGGAGTGGTCCCAACCACGTAGGGAGGTTGGGGTAGAGCCGCCCACAGCCCTTTAGGGCCTTTCCCAGCAATATATTTGTTTGATCACGGGGAGAAAAACCGTCCCCGATCCAAAATTTACCCGAAATCAGCCGGTTTGCTTTTCTCAGCCCTTGAGAGTTCTGCAACGGGCTCTATAATACTGCTATCGTGGATAGCTTGAACGGTGGTCTGGCGGAAGCTCTCAATCACCTGAAAGGCTTGGACACCAAACTTCCTGGAAGGAGGCTACTATGAAGGTGAGACAAAACGTCTGGATACCATGGTTTTTGATCGTGACCCTGGTGGCGTCGGGTCTGGCGCTCGGGGCAGTTCCCGCAAGCGCGGCCGGCAGAGGTTCCCCTGATCCGGCCTACTGTGACTCCTACGCCACAGATTATGCCAATCGGCACAATAGCGCGGGACGTGATGTGGTTGGCGGGGCGGTGGGAGGGGCTGCCGGAGGCGCGCTGCTGGGCGGAATTATCGGTGGCGGAAAGGGCGCCGGTCAGGGCGCCGCTATCGGCGCTGGAGTAGGGGCGGCCGGTGGCGCAGCTAATGCCTCCCAAGTATGGAATGACAACTATAACCGGGCTTATGACTCCTGCATGGCCGGACGGCGGTAGATATCGATAAACCATGAGAGCCGGCCTGGAAAAAGGCCGGCTCCCGCTTTATTTGACGGTGATCCTCTGTATTTCACCCACCGTCTTCGTGGATGAGCCCATGAAGATCGGTTTGGTTCTCCGAGACCAATTTGCCGACCATCTTCGAGAGTCGGGTAGCCGAGGGTAGTTGAGCTACCCTCGGC
>JBAQYM010000089.1:0-5102 GCA_049300095.1 Syntrophobacteraceae bacterium | reverse complement strand
GGATCAACCCCGCCCCTACGTCCAAACGACGGCATCAGACCCGCCGTGAATTCGTAGGGGCGGGGTTGATCCCCGCCTGGACTGCCGGAAGCAGAGATCTTTTTCAAAAACTCCTCATTTGGGCAACAGCCCGCTTTACGTGCCCGCCACTACCTAACGTATAAGAGCTATGCCCAAGACTTTTCAGTTAAGCCGCGCCAGGCGGCCAGGGTCGTGGGGCAGGCTTTCCAGCCTGCCGGCCAAGGAGCGCACCGCAACCCTGTAATCCTCACGCCGCCTGATTTTCGGTCCGAACCTTCAAGTGGAGCCACAACTTCCCCACGGCAATCACGCCGAGCGCGAAGACGGCCTCGACGCAATAGATCACCAACTGGGAGGGTCCCAGGTAGTTGAACACCACCGGGTCCGTAATGATCATTTCCCCTCCCACCTTTCCAAGGATGCCCGCGCCGATGTAGATGATGGCCGGGTACCTGTCCATCAGCATGGACAGCAGTCCGCTGGTGAACACGATGAAGGGGATGCTCAGGCCGAGGCCGAAGAGCAGCAGAAAAAGGTTTCCGTGAGAGGCGCCGGCCACCGCCAGCATGTTGTCGGTGGACATGGTGATGTCGGCGATAACAATTATCTTGATCGCGTTGGCAAGACTTGCGGCCTCGCACTCGCCGCTTTCGTCGGGGGTCCCCTCGACGAAAAGCTTCACCGCGATCCAGAGGATCAGTAAACCTCCGACAAGTTTGAGGTAATTTATCAGGAGAAGCTGGGCAATGAAGAAAGTGAGCACGACCCGCAGCAAAACGGCGGCCCCGGCCCCGAAGATAATGCCCTTGTTGCGTTGCTCCTTTGGCAGGCACCTAACCGCCATGGCGATCACGACGGCGTTGTCTCCAGCGAGAATGAGGTCGATCATGACGATGCTCAAAAACGCCGAGACAAATGCCCAGTCAAACGTAATGACCCCGAGTACTCCCAGATCCAGCAATTGCGTTCCTTTGGCTTTTCGAGATTAAAACCCGGCGTAAAGTCCCAGTGAATTCAGTAAGAATGTACCACCACGCACTGCTTTCGTCATGAGTAGAATTGAAGCGGAGTTCAGTCTAGACCGCTTTCGCGGCTTTTTGAAGCAAATATTTTATCGGCGAGTTCGCGTCGCAACTGATGGGAGCGCTCCTCAATGGTGGAGATAATGGCCGTCGCGCCCTCGGTCTCGGCCATCCGGGGTTTTAGGGCGGAATAGAATTTCCTCTCCGCCATGCTGAGGCGGTTGAGGGACAACAGGTAATTCGACGAACTCCCGAAGGCGGCTCGCACCAGGGACTCGAAGCTCTCGCCATCCGCGGCGAGCAGGTCCATGTAATATTCAACCAGGGCCCCCACCCATGATTCATAGGGGGCCGCGAGCGGTTCGGCAAGGTCGGCCTGCCGCGTTATCCCTTCGATATCGTGGCGCCCGCCCGCCGCCGCCTCGACGGCGGCGTTCATGGCCCTTCGGCGTGTGATCATGAAGTCCTCGTTGAACTTCATGCGGCCCTCTTTATACTTTTGCATTCTGTAAATTAAATGGAGAAAAAGAATCGGGAGCAATATCATCCAGAGGTTGACCCTGGGTTTTTCGAATACCGCGGAGCCGATCTGATTGGCGAAAATCGTTTCATGTTCCAGGATCAGTTGTTTCTTGCGCTCAAGCTCGGCTCGTGTCGGCACGATCATTCCTTGCCCCTGGCGGACTCCAGGCTGTGGCGGATGTACTCCGAGCCTTCGTAGGACTCATCCAGGTCCGTGTAGTAGATGGCCGTGGCCCTGAGTCCGCGCTCGTCAATCACCTCGGCCATGTGCGCGGCGCCGGGGATATACCGGGAAAGGGTCCCGAACACGAAGATGCACACCCAGACCAGGATGAATCCCGTGATCAGTTCGAGCCAGAGTTTAGCCCTTGTTCCCGGGGGCGGGGCCCCGGGGACAAGGGCTTGAACGTTTGTGGTCCTTGCGGCCATACGCTAAATCCCGGCGGTGACCTCGGGGAAGATGAGGTAGAACATAATGTAGCCGACCAGCAGCGTTATCATAAGCTGGAAGGACTGTCCGAAGACATACAAGCTGATGGGTTTTCCGCCCTTGAAATAAGGTCCGAATTCCCTGAAATTGGTCTCGAGCCCGATCGAGGTGAACGCGAGGGCGAAGAACCACTCGCGGGCGATACGGGTAAATCCCCGCAACACCCCCTGATCGATCAGGACCGTGCTCATGTCTTTGCCCATGCTCGCGTCTATAAAGGAGAAGAGGATCGAGGCAACGATAAAGCCGATGACAAATTTCGGAAAACGGTACCACACTTCCCACCAACTCACCTTCGCACCGGGCACGCAATCGACCTTGGCGCACCAGTAAACGGCCACGGCGAAAGCCGTGACGCCGATGAGCACATTCTGGATCATCTTTATGGTGGCGGCGACATAGAGGGCTTTTTCGCCGTAGAACGCACCGGCGGCGGCCACGGCCCCGGTCGAGTCGATGGTGCTGCCCATCCAGGCCCCCGCGAGAATCTCGGGCAAGCCCACCAGTTTGGCAAACGCGGGCTGGGCCACCATGCAGATGGCGGTGAAGACCATGGAAAGGCCGATCGCCAGGGTCAGCTCCTCTTTCTTGGCGCGGCAGGCGGCTGCTGTGGCGATTGCCGCCGAAACGCCGCAAACGGACATGTCGGCCGAAATGGTAATGTTCAGGGTCTTGGAAGGCATCTTGATGATCTTCTGGCCGAACCAGTAGGTCAGGATGAGGGTTATCGGCGTGCATATCCAGGCGACAAAAATGCCCGGCTTCCCGATGGCCAGGATCTTGTTAAAAAGAATCTCGGCCCCGAGCAGCACCAGGCCGGTCTTGATGAAGAACTCGGTGGCGACGGCCGGCTGCACCCACTTGGGCGTCTTGATGGTGTTGCTGATGAGAAGGCCGAAGACTATGGCCCACAGCGGGAAACCGAACCCCCAGTACTTCATCAGCGACTGTGTCTCGGCCATGTATGCCATCACCGCCAGCAGGAAAACGACGGGAAAGCCCAGCATGAACTTGCCCACTGACTCTCCCATAATGCCCTTGCCGATTCCGAAAAACAGCCCCAGTAATACACAGAGCCCAATCAGGTAGGGGACCCGGTTGAAGGGCTTGCTGTTGGCCTTGCTTCCGGCCTTGGACGCCTTGTCTTTGGCCGCCTGCCAGGCCTTGATTTCCTTTTCGGCGGCGGCGTTAAGATTGGCGTCTTTGAACCCGGCCGCGGCGGCGGCGGCTTGGGCGGTCTTGGCGTTAGCCAGGGCGGCTTCTCCGGCGGCTTTGGCTTTGTCCGCGGCCGGCTTGGCTGCCGCGTTCATCGCGTCGGCGGCCTCCTTGCTCCGGTAAACCGCATCCAGGGGATTGCTCGACCAATCGCTGGGGGCCGCAAGAAAAGCCTGGATGGTCTTGCCGAACTCCTGGTCCCTGGCCCGAATGCCTTTCTTGGCCGAGGAGGCGTTGTACCATTCTATCGTTTTGAACGGCGCCTTGGCGGCCTCTTCCTTCATCGTCGCGTTGTACTTGGGGATATCGACGGCCTTCGGCGGCGGCTGAAACAAGTAGATCGCCAGGCCGACCATAAGAAGCAGAAAGCCCATCCAGATGGCCATCCAGTCCTCTTTGGTGTAAAGGTCCCTCAGAGATGTCTTGCCGCTCTCGATTACGACATAATCCGGTTCGCGACTTCCTTTGCTGGGAACATCCTCTGCCATATTCGCCCCCTTTCTCTGAGACGGGGAACAAATGAAATGATGAGAATTGCCGGGATCCGTCGGCGGTCAGACGACTATGAGGACCCCCACGGCGGTAGATAGGCAAAAATGGAAAAAAGCGGAAATAATGATATGACGATTACCGTTCTTGCATCACCTCCTTCATGCGGGCTGAGTTTTTATAAAATCCCCCTTTTTGTGAATCGTCCTGAAACCCGAGTCTGAAATCCGGGCGCAACTGGGCCTTGCGAATGCTGCTTGACTGCGGGGCGCGCCCGTCAAAATACGACTATGTTGGCAGAACAGGAACATATGAATACTTAGCAATCTATAATAAATTAGGAATTAACCGGTTTCAATAAGAAATATTGAGAAATCACAACAAGCTCCGGTCATCGGGAAGATGGGAAAACAAGCATTTTCATGCGGGACGAAAAAGACCGGAATTTCGACAGGGAAGCCTGAAACATAGCGCGGCGCGAAAAGAATGTCGGCCGGCAAATTCAACCCTCACCCCTGAACTTTTTGACCGCCTTCGGGATAAAAAGGGACAGCACGAAAAGGGCGACGGCGAGAAATACCCTCGATGAAATCAACCGGCTCCAGTCTCCCGCAACCCAGATGTCTTTCAGCGTCCCTATGAGGAAGGTGAAGATAAAAGTGCCTACGAGAATTCCCAGCGCGGTGCCGAAAAGGTAGTCCATGAAGCGCACGCGGGTAAGCCCCATTCCGAAATTCATCAGGCTGAAAGGGAAATAAATGAGCCTGAGGTAAAGCACGGTTGCAAAGCCGTTGCGCTCGATGGCCTCATCGTATTTCTTGAGCTTTTCCCCCGCCAGGGATGCGGCAAAATCCCTCCCCAGCGTGCGTCCGATCAAGAAAGCCCCCACAGCGCCCGCCATCGCCCCCACATAGACGTACGCAAAGCCCAGGTAAGGCCCGAAAATTGCCGCGCCGATGCCGGTGAGCACGGTGCCGGGAACGAAAAAGCAAACCCCCACCGCATAGAAGACCATGAAAGCCAGGGGCGCCCAGAAGCCCACGCGGTCGAGCAAGCCCTGCAAGACCTGGGGCGTAAGGTAGTCCCGCAGTGAGGTGTAGCGAACGGACAAAAAGGCCAGGACGAGGAATACGATCAGGGCCGCAATCTTTATCAGGGCCGCAATCTCTATCCGGGCCGTATTATTGTTCGCCGGTTCAGTGGAATTCACCGCTTCTCCCCGTAGTGGTTCCGATTAGCCCCAATAACGTTCACTTAAGGCAGCCAGGGATGTGGGGTAGGCTTTCCAGCCTGCCGATTAAGGCCCGTGCTCCTTGGCCGGCAGGCTGGAAAGCCTGCCCCAC
>JBAQYM010000088.1:0-5864 GCA_049300095.1 Syntrophobacteraceae bacterium | reverse complement strand
ACCCATCACGCACTCCTGAGGCGATGGGTTGCGCGGGGCGCTCCACCCATCCTACGCGATACATCGAACTTTCATGAAATGTAAAAGTTATTACGTTGCGGTCACTTAGTGACTGCGCGTTTGTGGCGGCAAGCATAGAAACAGACCCGATGGCTCAATTCTTCTCCACCCGACCAATACAGCCCCGGTCCGGGCAAGAAACCTGTTGACAGGCAATTTGCAGTGAGTAGGATACATACGTTTCGGACCGCTTCCGCAAGCTCCGCCGGATTCATCCTCTTCCGCCTCATCTAATCGGCTCTGAGTGAGCCGCTCTTGTTTCCCGCTCGCCTTGCGCTCCTCACGTGTTCACCCTTTTCCTTTTTCGGTTTTCGGGAATTTTTTGAGCCGGCGAGATAGTCTCACGCCGCTAATGAATATGGGGCGTCTGTGCGCCCGGTTATTGCCTTTGCCCCGCCAACATGGAGATTATGGGGGGAGGCATTCCGCTTTCATAGTGGTCCAGGAGAGGATATTTCACAATTCAGGAAGGAGCTGTTTATGCCGAGATCGAAGACCGATGCGAAGACATGGGTGGAAAAGGCGGCGGAGTTCTACAGGAATTCGGGCAAAAGGATCGCCCTCGCGGAATTTACCAGGCCCGACGGGGCTTTCGTCGAGGATGAAATCTATCTCTACGTCCTGAACAGCCGGGGGACCATGCTGGCCCATGGGATAAACGAAAGGTTCGTCGGCGAGGAATTCATGGGCATCCAGGATTCCAACGGCAGGTTCTTCATCAGGGAGATAGTCGATACGGCCAACAAGGAAGGGAGCGGCTGGGTGGAATACAAGTGGTTCCATCCGATCACCAAGAAATGGCTCCCCAAGATCGTTTATTTCGAGAAAGTCGATGACCTCATCATTTGCGCGGGCATCTACGATCACAGCAACGGGTAGCTGAACAGCCCCCTGTGCGCGGCGTGTGCCGAAAGGGCTGTTGCCCAAATGAGGAGGGGTTGGAAAAGATCTCTGCTTCCGGCAGTCCGGGCGGGGATCAACCCCACCCCTACGTTTGAACGACGGCGCAGGCACGCCGCGGTGCGTAGGGCAGCCTTAGATGCGTAGGGGCGGGGTTGAGGGGCTGTTGCTCAAATGCAAGAGTTACGACAGGTATGGCCAAAACAGGGTGGAGGTCTCCCCTCCCTTGGCGGGAGGGGCTGGGGGAGGGGGTCGTAAGTACTTGAAAATTCAACACCCTCCCCTAACCCCTCCCATCGAAGGGAGGGGGACTCACGTCCGGCTCGATAGTCGCTTAACTTGAATATTTCTTTGGGCAACAGCCCTTCAACCCCGCCCCCACCCCGCCAAGGCCCCGTCCCACCCCCACCCCGCCATAGCCCCGTCTTGCCCCCACCCCGGCCATAGCCCCGCCTTGGCCCTACCCCGGCCCTACCCCGGCCCTTGCCCGGCTTGGCCCCGTCCCCCGGCCCTCCGGCAACAACAGCCGCGCCCGGCGGGAGAACGTTCCGGTTGACGGTGCGCCGTGAAGCGGGGTATCCTCATCTTCTCATCAAAATCCTCGAAACGACCGGAAGGCGGCAGGCGGGCGCTCCTTTGACCCCTGATCGCGAGGCGGCGGGCGGGCGCTCGATTGGCCCCTGCTCGTGAGCCGATCTCATATCGCGGTATTCGAGACGCGGGGAAGGTGCTTTGCGCGGGCCTTTCCCATGGGCTTTTTGACGGCGTTTCCCCGTGCGAAACCAGGATTATCCGGAGGTGTTTGCCATGAAGAAACCATCACCGGCCGCCTTGACCGCGGTGTGCCTGGCGCTGTGCGCCGTGTGCGCCTTCACGCTCGCGGGCCATTGCTCGGGGGACTGCGCGAGAATCGGCGATACGATGTCTCAGGTCCTGCGCTATTGCGGAGAGCCGTCCTGGGCGGATTCATGGGATGAGGGAAGGGCCGTTCCCTATATCGCCGGCTACGACGGGTGGTATATCAGGGACCGGAGAATCGTCATGAGACAAGCCGTCGTCGAAATACAGGAATGGACCTATAACTACGGTCCGACTCATTTTGTGCGCATCCTCAGGTTCGAAAACGGCATTTTGGCAGCCATGGGCACGGGCGGGTACGGCAGATAGTCGCCGCGCAAGAGAAAGGCGGGCGTCGGGGAGTGGGACCGCGGCCGGCCCGGGCATCCACGCACCTGGCCGTTGCTCGGGGCAATACCGGGTAATCCCGCGATATGGCCCGATGGGATGACAACCCCGTCCTCCCCGTAAGCCGTTGCATTTCCTTCTGTCGGTAAGGGCCGATCGCCGACCTTTGCATGTTGTCCCGATCGGGTGGAGGAACGATATGATTGCCAGGCTGTTGGGAAATCCGCGTGGCCGCCTGCTGGCGCTGATATGTGTCGTGCTGCTTCCCGCGCTGGGGCTGATCTTTTATACGACATCCGGCGAATGGGTCCAGGAAAAAGCCCACGCGAGGGTGGAAGCGCTTCGTTCCGTCAAGGTCGCCGCGGGCAGGCATGAGCAGCTCATGGAGGCGACACGGCATCTCCTGGTCGCCCTGGGCCACCTGCCCCAGGTCCAAAATGGCGATACTCCCGCATGCAATGCCCTTTTTGCCGGCATTCAGAAGGAATTTCCGCTTTACAGCGCGCTCGGTGCGGCGGATGCCGGCGGCAGATTTTTCTGCTCCAGTTCCCCCGGCCAGGAGCCGGCCAATATCGGCGGTGAGCCGTTTTTCCGGCAGGCGGTAGAAAAACGCCGCCTGTCGATGAGTCCTTATCTCGCCGGCGGCCCGGCCGGCGGGGCGTCGGTCATCGTGGCCCAGCCCGTCACGGGTCCCGGCGGAGACGTGCGCGCGGTCGTTACGGCCTCCCTCGACCTTGGCCGGCTGAATCAACTGGCCGCCCGAACCGTGTTGCCGCCGGGAGGGGATTTCACCGTCATCGATTCCGCAGGGACCATCCTGGCGCGCTATCCCGACCCGGAGAAGTGGGTCGGGACCGCGCCGCCCGAAATCCCCCTTATAAGGACCATCCTCGAACACAAGGAAGGGACGGCCGAGGCCCGTGGGCTTGACGGGATTCAAAGGCTGAACGCCTTCATGCCGCTTGGCGAAGCGTCCGGAGACATGGCCTACGCGAGTGTGGGCATTCCCCTTCCGCAGGCCTACGAGGAGGCGACGGAAGCCGTCCCCCGGGGAATGATAGGCGCTATCGCCCTGCTGATCATTTTCGCGGCATGGTTTGCCGGGGACGTTCTGCTGCTGCGGCGGGTCCGTTTGCTCAGCGACGCCGCCAAGTCCATGGCGTCGGGCGACTTGAGCGTGCGCACCGGCGTCACCTCCCCGCGCGAGGACGTCGGCGACCTGATGCGCTCCTTTGATGACATGGCGCAGGCCCTCCACCGCCAACAGGAGGAGTTGCGCGGCTCGGAGGCCAAGTACCGCCTCCTTTCGCAAAGCGCCGTCGGCGCCATGGCCCACGCCGTGGAAAGCCGGGACCCGTACACGGCGGGGCACCAGAAGCGGGTGTCCGATATCGCATGCGCCCTGGCGAGAGAAATGGGGCTGCCCGCTGAGGAGATCGAGGGGATCTTGATGGCCGGGCTGATACATGATGTCGGAAAGATAGCCGTCCCCGCGGAAATCCTGAGCAAGCCGGGTCGAATCGGCGAACACGAAATCGGCCTCATCAAATGTCATTCTCAGACCGGTTTCGATATCCTCAAGTCGGTCGAGTTCCCCTGGCCGGTTGCCCAGATAGTGTACCAGCATCATGAACGGATGGACGGCAGCGGTTACCCCCAAAACCTCAAGGGTGATGAAATCCTCTTCGAGGCGAGAATCATCGCCGTGGCCGACGTTCTCGAGGCCATGGCCTCCCACAGGCCGTACAGGGCCGCGCTGGGCATCGATGCGGCTTTAGAGGAAATCATGGCGGGAAGGGGGACCCGGTACGACGCCTCGGTGGTGGACGCATGCATGCGCCTGGCCGGCAAGGGCGAGCTGGACAGCCTGCTGATGCCGGTCGGCGTTCGAGGCGGCAAGTCTTAGTGGTAAGTCTTAATAGATCCGAACAAAGCTGGGGAATGTTTCGGGGCTGTTGCCCAAACGGCGCTTTGGGCCAACTGCCTGTAGTGGAGCCGAGAAGCAGTAAATCTGTCATTTCGACCGAAGGGAGAAATCTTGTCTCTCCGCAGGGTTATTAAAAACAAGATTTCTCGCCCCGCGCGAGCGCGGGACTCGAAATGACACTTTTTTGAACGCAACCCGCAACCCGCAACCCGCAACCCCTCCCACTGGACTTTCGGTGCTTCCGGGGTTAAATATACGAAATTCCGGTTGAACCATATTTGCGACCTGTCCGCGAGCGAGCGGCGGGCGAACTTCGGAGCCGACATGATAGGTATATCGAAACTGTACTGCGGGACGGTTGAACCGTCGGATGCGCTGCGCTACGGGCGGGAGAGCGGCAAGCTGCCCTCGCACCTGCTCCAGTTTTCAGCCGACAAGAAACCGGTTGTGGTCTGGAACGTGACCAGGAGCTGCAACCTCAAGTGCGTGCACTGCTACGCCCATGCCAGGGACGAGATCTTCGAGGGCGAACTGTCGACCGCGGAGGGGAAGGCGGTCCTGGACGACCTCGCCGCGTTCGGCGCGCCGGTCGTTCTCTTTTCGGGAGGAGAGCCGCTGGTGCGGCCCGACCTGACCGAACTGGCCGCATACGCCGTGGGCAAAGGGATGCGGGCGGTCATTTCGACCAACGGCACCCTGATAACCCCGCGCATAGCCGGCGAACTAAAAAAGATCGGGCTTTCCTACGTCGGGATCAGCCTGGACGGCATGGAAGAGGTAAACGACCGCTTCAGGGGGGTCAAGGGCGCTTTCAAAAAAGCAATGGCGGGCATCATGGCCTGCCAGGACGCCGGGATCAAAGTCGGCCTGCGCTTCACCATGAACCGGCTGAACGCCCGTGAGATTCCCGGGATCTTCGATCTTCTCGAAAAGCATGAAATCCCCCGCGTCTGCTTCTACCATCTCGTCTATGCGGGGCGCGGAAGCGATCTCATGAAGGAAGACCTCTCGCATGAGGAGACCCGCGCGGCCGTGGACCTGATAATAGACAGGACGGCCGACCTGCACCGCCGCGGGCACGCCAAGGAAGTCCTCACGGTGGACAACCACGCCGACGGTCCCTACGTCTATCTCAGAATGATCGCGGAAAATTCGCCCAGGGCCGCCGATGTGCTCGAACTGCTCGAAATGAACGAGGGCAACAATTCCGGGCGCGGCATCGGGTGCATAAGCTGGGACGGACGCGTTCACGCCGACCAGTTCTGGCGGCACTATTCGTTTGGCAACGTGAGGGACCGCAAATTCAGCGAAATCTGGATGGACCTGTCCAACCCGCTGATGATGCGGCTAAAAGAGAAGAAAAAATACGTGCGGGGACGCTGCGCCTCGTGCAAATGGCTCGACACCTGCGGGGGCAATTTCCGGGTGAGGGCCGAAGCCGCCACGGGCGACCTCTGGGCCTGCGATCCGGCCTGTTACCTGACGGATGAGGAAATCGCAAAGTAGCGGTCGCCGGGCACGATAGACCGATTGCGCAATATACAAATAAACAAGGCTGTGCCGTGCTCAGACCCTCGAATATCAGCCGGCGATATACCAATTACGCAATATACAAATAAACAAGGGGCCGGATCGCCCATCGCGCGATCCGGCCCCTTGTCGTCGGGTTCAACCCAACATTCGAAACGGTCAGCCCTTACCCCTCCGGCAGTCCGGGCGGGGATCAACCCCGCCCCTACGCGTTTACGGAGGGCATGGCGCCGTCGTTTGGACGTAGGGGCGGGGTTGATCC
>JBAQYM010000087.1:0-10260 GCA_049300095.1 Syntrophobacteraceae bacterium | reverse complement strand
TGAGCCGGACGTGAGTCCCCCTCCCCGCGATGGGAGGGGTTAGGGGAGGGTGTTGAATTTTCAAGTACTTACAACCCCCTCCCCCAGCCCCTCCCGCCAAGGGAGGGGAGACCTCCGCCCTGTTTTTCGGACATGCGATGGCCCAATCTCGGCACCATGCCTCCCGCCAAGGGAGGGGAGACCTCCGCCCTGTTTTGGCCACACCTGTCGCAACTCTTGCATTTGGGCAACAGCACCTTCCAGCCTGCCATCCGATGAAGGCGCCGCGCTCCCGGGCCGGCAGGCTGGAAAGCCTGCCCCACGACGATCTCCACCCAGTGCGGCTTGAGTGAACGGTCTCGGCCCCAGAGTATCAGGCCCTCGACGCTGCCCGTGACTCGAAATATTCCCCGAGATCTCTCAGGACGATCCTGTCGGTGGGGAAAGCGATATCGCCGGGAAGGTCGTCGAGGCTGAAAAAGGCCGCATCGGTTGCGTCGGAGCCGGGCCGAAGCTCACCGCCGGTCCGTTTTCCCCAAAACCATATTCCAACCGTGTTCTGTTCCGGATCGTGGAAATTGGAATGGACGGCAAACACCGGGCCCACCGACACCTCGATGCCGGTTTCCTCGAAGAACTCCCTCCCCGCCGCATCCCGCACGTCCTCATCCCATTCGACATGGCCGCACGGAATGCACCACATCCCATTGTACGACCCCGCACGCTTCACCATGAGGACCTTTTTGTTTTCCACCAGCAGCACCGCCACCCCCGCGGTGGGATTCCGATAAATGAATTTTTCACACCGGGCGCAAAAAAACCGGATACGGTCGTCTTCGGTCCGTTCATCGAGAGAAAATCCGCAGTGGGGGCAGAACCGGAAGCCCATCTTCCAACCTTTTTGAATCCCCGACTTACAATTGCGAAAGAACGTCATCCAAATGGTCCATCCAGACGCGCACGATTTCGGGGTATTCGACGAGCCCGGTGAAGACCGCCTCGCTCGTAACGCCGGCCTTCGCGAGAATGGACTTCCAACTATCCGGGGCATCCCCCGCCATGTCCTTTCGCGCATGCTCGCCCGCCACGGTCATGAGCGGCACGAGCCGCACCTTTCGGACCTTCGCGGCCGCAAGCCTCGGGACGAGTTCGTCGGCGGTGGGGTGTCCCGATACGGTCCCCGCGAACAGGTTTGGGTCCCTGTCTCCGAACAGGAAGCCCATCGCCGCATAAATCGCATCGGACGGGTGCCTGCTGTTCCCGTGGCCGATAAAGACCACGCCTTCCCCGGCGCCTTCCCGGACGGCATATTTTTTCGAAAGCGCATCCGCCACGCGGGTCATGTCTTCATGGTTGCCGAGAAGGGGGCGGGCCACCACGATCTTCTCGAAGCCCCCGCTCATGTCGGAAAAGCGCATCGCATTGTGGAAAAGGTCGTGAAATTCCTGGCCCGGGACAACGTGGAGCGAGAGCACGGCCACGTGCGTGAAACCCTCGTCCATGAGCCTGGAAAGGGCGATCTCCGGGGAATCCATGACCTTCCCCCGCGCGGCGTGGCGGGCCCGGACGGTCTTCGAGGTATAGGCCCACCGGACCTCCGTTCCCGCGTGCTTTTCCCGCACGCTTTTCTCGATCCCGTCCAACGCCTTTGCCGCCTCGGGGACACTCGTCCCGAACGCCACCAGCAGGATAGCCCTCTTCGGCTCTTTTTTCGTTTTCATGGCGGATACCGTCGTCCCGAAAGCAAGGAAAATCATCAGGCCGAATATAAGGGCAATCGACAGCGGCAAAAAGAAATATCGTATCTTTTGCATGATTTTTCTCTCCGCCCCGATCTTTGGACCCGGCGGACTCGCCGCCGGTTTTCCCGGGAGGGGAAACCACCCGGGGGTTGCGGCCTCCCGGGTGGTCGGGGTGTGGTGGAAAATGTCGAGGAATGGGAGTTTCCACGGATTCATGGAGGTGCGGTCCCTTTCTTCCTCCCAAATAAAAAAATCCCTGAAGCCTGTGGCCTCAAGGATTGCACCCTGTTTCTTGATCCTTCACGGCAAAACGGTATCGCCTCGTACCGATTTTCCACGCGCATCAGGCAGGTGTTCTGGCTTCGGATCGCTCTACTCTCCACCCCTTCCCGGGATTTCCCAGTGGCACACGGTGGATTTCGTCCCCGTTTACAGCGGCGGGACCGCTCCCGATTTTAACGGGATTCCCTTTTAAGCTGAAGCACCTGATCGCAATAAAAATTGTAAGCCATCAGCCGTTGGCCGATAGCTTTGACTGCTTGCTCTGCCTTTTAGCAGCGCGGGGCTGCCGGTGTCAAGGGAATAGATATTGGATATTGGATGGTGGATGGTGGTGGGTGGTGGGTGGTGGTGGTGGCTGTCAGTTGGTTGCGGGTTGCGGGATGTTGGTTGTTGGATGGTGGATGCGCTTTAAGTGAACCGTATCGAGGCTGACCGCAGACGACAAATCGCCCATCTCTTTTCACTGCTCACTCTTCACTACGCACTCTTCACCCTTCACTGTTCACTGCTCACCGTTCCTTGAGGCTAATCGCCGATAACCGAAAGCTGCTCGGGCAGCTTGAATCGCAGGACGCGGCCGGGATCGCGCGGGGCCTTGACTTGCTGGTCTTCCCATTTCATGCGCACACCCCCGGCGTTTCCAATGACCACCTGCATCCCCTTCTGTGCGCTCCACTCCCGCTTGTCGCCCGGATGGAGCATCGCGCTGCGGGTTTCCTTTTCGTCTATTATGACCTGGACCCAGGTCTTGGCATCGGCCTCGACCGCAAACCGCAGTCGATTCCCCGCCACCGTGGCGGCGGCCGGCTTGTCCTCGGCCATTACTTCCATGGAATTGCTCAAGGCGACTTTGGCGGCGGGCTCGGATGCCGGATCAAGCCGCATCGAGGCCCGCAGGCCCTCGGCGGCATCTTTGGCTTTTTCCGCCTCCCTGGCATTCTCGGCTTCCCTTATGTTCTTCTCGGCATCCCGGATCGCCTTTTCGGCCTCCTTGAAGTCGGCATCGCTCTTCGCGCTCAGCGCGGCCAGCCTGTCCGGCAAACCCGTGATCGCGCCGTGCCGCCCGGTGGGCTCCACCGCCGCATAGGGCGCCAGTTTTTGCCGCAATTCGGAGGGGAGGTCTTCCTGGGATGAAATCCACTCGGCGGCGGGAGGCTCATACAACCTGGCGCGTTTCTCAGAAATCCACGCTCCGGCTAACATGACCACCACGGTCGCCACCGCGAGGAGCAGGAGCGGAAAACTCACTATGCGGCGCTTTTTTTCCAGCGTCTTCATCTGGCGCGCGTATTTTTTGAGCCCCTTTTCCTGGTAGTTGTGCTTCGCGATTTCGGTGGCGTATTCCCGGAGGAAGGCCTCGGGGTCGAGTTCGAGGGCCTTGCAGTAGCCGCGGATGGTATTGCGCAGGAGCAGGGCGGAATCGAGGCATTCGAAGTCACACGCTTCGAAGCACCGAAGCATACCGGTGCTGATCCCGCACCGCTCGGAGACGGTCTCGAGCGTCAGACCACGCTTCCGTCTCTCAGAATGAAGAAATTCCGCAAGCTCTCGCATCGGGTAGGAGGCCCTGTTTAGAGGGAAATCTGTATGAAGGATTTGGCTTCCAGATCTCGGACCCACTCGTCAAATTTGCGGTCGACTTCTTTTTGGAAGAGCTCTCTTCGAACCTTTTCACGCACCATCGGGTCGGACTTGTTCTGCTTTTCCTGGTCGATGTCGAAGACTTTCAGAATATAATACCCGCCCTCGGCCCTTACCAGATTCGACACCTGATCTTTCTGCAACCCGCTCACGGCGGCGGAGACGGCGGGCGCGAGGTCATCGGTGGAAATAAACCCGATATCGCCCCCTTCCTGCGCGGCCGGCCCCTTGGAATGCTCTCTCGCCAGCTTTCGAAAATCGGCGCCGCCCTTGAGCTTGTCCAGAATTTCGCGCCCCGTTTTCTCGGCCGCCTGATAGCCGCCCTTTTTCTCGTCCGCGGGGAGAAGAATAATGCCCAGGCGCACCTTGTTCTTAGATACGGCCTTATCTCCGGTCTCTCCCCTGAGGGCGGCTTCAATCTGCTGGTCGGTGATCACCGTTTTCGCCTTCAGGACCCGTTCGAGCAGCCTGCCGCGCTCCAGTTCTTTCTTTATCCCCTCGCGAAACTTCTCCAGGGTCTGCCCGTTCTGCTTCAAAACGTATTCGAACTGCTCCTGGGTGACCTGGTTTTGCTTCTTCACGTTTTCAACCGACGCATCCACCTCGGCATTGGGCACGGTGATTTTCAGGCGCTTTACCTCCTGTTCGGTAAGGCGCTGGCGGATCAACTGCGTCAGGACATCACGCTCGATCTTCGCCTTCTGTTCGGGATCGTCGATCTTGAGGTCCGGCATCACTTTCTTCAAGAGCAATATTTGTGCCTGAATATCGCTGTAGAGTATGATCTCGCCGTTGACCACGGCCACCGTACGATCTATGAATTCGCAACGGACCGGGCCGGCATACAACAGTGTCTGCAAAACGATACACGCCGAAGCGAGCAGCCATTTTTTACCTGAATACATATCAACCTCGATTGGAGCGATTTTATCTGCCCGATTTCAATCCGCGGGGCCCTCTTCTCCGGGAGCAAAGGCGGAGAACGCCCATTTTCCGCACACGCCAAATGGTTGAGAAAACCGGATAGACTGAGACCTACTGAAGACTGAGAGGAGTAACACGTTCGTCCAACTCTTGCAAGATTCTTTTCAGCCGGGCAATCCTGTGCACAAAACTGCGGCCCCAGACTTCCACTTTCAGTTTACGCCCCGATTCCAGGCTGAGGGTGCACTTTTTTTCCTCGAAAAGCGAAACCAGCGGCTGGATGTCCGCTTTGGGCGAAACATGCAGGGTAAAGCTCTCCTCGTCGCCCTCGAGGCGCACCACCCCGAGGCGTTTGAGCGCGAGCCGCATCTTCGCCATCAGGACCAGGTGCTTTACCGCGTCGGGCAAGGGCCCGTACCGGTCGCGCCACTCGCCTGAAAGATCGTCCACGGCCTGCTCTTCGGAAAGGGTCGTAAGGCGTTTGTAGGCAAGAAGCCTCTGGTCGGCATCCGGGATGAAGTCCTCGGGCAGAAACGCCGAAACCGGCAGGTTGATTTCCATCTCGCCCACGTCGGCCCCGGTTTCCTCCCCCTTCATGGTCTTGACCGCCCTCTCGAGGAGTTCGAGGTAGAGTTCGTAGCCGATCGCCGCGATATGCCCCGACTGCGAGGAACCCAGAATTGTGCCCCCGCCCCTGATCTGGAGGTCGTTCAGCGCAATCTTGAACCCCGCCCCCAGCTCGCTGAAATCGAGCAGCGCCCGCAGCCTCTTTTGCGCGTCGCGGGTGATGAGGTGCTCGCCCGGAATAATGAGGTAGGCGTAGGCCTGCTCGCTCGATCTCCCGACCCGTCCGCGCAACTGGTAGATCTGCGCGAGGCCGAACTTGTCCGCCCGGTTTATGATGATCGTGTTGGCGGCCGGAATGTCGAGCCCCGATTCGATGATGGTGGTGCACACCAGGATGTCCACCTTCTTGCGGATAAAATCGAGCATCACCTTCTCGAGGTCGCGCTCGTTCATCTGCCCGTGCCCGACCGCGATTCGCGCCTCGGGCACCAGCTTTGCGAGCTTGGCGGCCATCGGGTAGATGCTCTGGACGTGGTTGTGCACGAAGAAGACCTGCCCGCCCCGGTGGAGTTCGCGGTAAGCGGCCTCGCGGATCGTGAGTTCGTCGTAGTTGCAAACAAAGGTCTCGATCGCGTGGCGGTCCTGCGGCGGGGTTTCTATGGTGCTGAGGTCGCGGATCCCCGCAAGCGCCATGTGGAGGGTCCTGGGAATGGGCGTCGCCGTGAGGGTGAGCACGTCCACCGCGACGCGAAGCCTTTTCATCATCTCCTTGTGCCGCACCCCGAACCGGTGTTCCTCATCCACGATGAGCAGCCCCAGGTCCTTGAAGGCCACGTCCTTCTGGAGCAGCCGGTGCGTGCCGATGACGATGTCGATGGCGCCCTTCTTCAGCCCTTCCAGGATCAGCTTTTGCTGGGCGGCCGTCTTGAACCGGCTGAGCGCCGCGAGGGTCACCGGGAACTTTTCGAACCGCTCCCGGAAGCTCTCGTGGTGCTGCTCGGCCAGGACGGTCGTGGGCACGAGCATCGCCACCTGCTTTCCGTCCATCACGGCCTTGAAGGCCGCCCGCAACGCCACCTCGGTCTTGCCGTAGCCCACGTCCCCGCATATGAGGCGGTCCATCGGCCGCTTCGAGGTCATGTCATCGAGCACGTCCTCGATCGCCCTGACCTGGTCCGGGGTTTCCTCGAAGGCGAACGTGGTCTCGAATTCCTGGAAGAACCTGTCCGGCGGGGTGTAGGAAAACCCTTCCCCGACCTGTCGTTTGGCGTAGAGTTCGAGCAGTTCCTCGGCCATCTTTTCGGCCGATTCCCTCGCCTTGCGCTTGGCGTTTTCCCAGGACTTGCCTCCCAGCCTGTCCACCTTGGGGTCCTGGCCCTCGATCCCGAGGTATTTCTGGACCTTCTGGAGCTTGTCCACCGGCACGTAGAGCTTGTCGCCGTCCTGGTAGGCGAGAAGCAGAAAATCGGATTCGACGCCGCCCACGCCGAGGTGCGCCAGCTCCTTGTAGACGCCGACGCCGTGGTCCACGTGGACGACGAAATCGCCCTGGTGGAGGTCCTGGAACGAACTGAGGAAGATGCCCGAAACCGGCTTGGGCGTCCGCCGTCTCGAGCGCCTTTCGAAGATTTCCTCCTCGGCGATTACCGCGATCCGCTCCGCCGGCCAGAAGAAGCCGTTTTGCAGGTCGCCCGCGATCACCTTGACCGATGCGGACTCGAAGGACTCCTCGCCGAACGGCCGGCCCGTCATCGCCGCGTCTATTCCGTAGTTTGCGAGCAGCTCCGCGATCCTTGCGGCGCGCTCTTTCTGCGAGCACACGAGGAATATCGAGGTCCCCTGCTCGATCCACCCGCGAAACCGGACGGCGAGGGGATCGAGGAGGCGTTCGCGGTTGGCGTGAGATTTGACGGCGAGCGCCAATTCGGCGTGCCCCGAGGCCCCGAGGTCGAAAACCTTTGCCGCGCCCTCCTCGGAGAGCGAGCTCGCGATCACCTGCCGGAAGGCCCCGGCCCCTTCGAACATCTTGTCCGGCTCTTCGTAAAGCTCGGCCGGGGGCCGCTTCCATTCATTGTCGGACCGGATTTCCTCCCATTCCCTCGATATCTTCACGTGGTGCTCGTCGAGTTCCTTGCGGATGCGCATCGCATCGGCCCACACCACGACCGAGCCGGGGTCGAGATAGTCCCAGAGCGAGGCGGTCCGGTCGAAGAAGACGGGGAAAACGGCCTCGAAGGCCGCAAACTGGTGGCCCTCCTGGATTTTGTCCAACCAGATATTGCCCGCCGCGGGAGAGAGCCGCTCACGGCGCACGTCTTCATAGACGGCGTCCTGGGCACGCCGCCTCGCATTCTCGTCAAGGTTGATCTCGTTTCCGGGAAGTATCAGCACGTCTTCGAGAGCGCCCATCGAGCGCTGGGTGCTCGGGTGGAACAGGCGGATGGATTCGAGTTCGTCGCCGAAAAATTCGAGCCGCACCGGCCAGCGGTAAAGCGGGGCGTAAATGTCCACGACCCCGCCCCGGCGGCTGAAATCTCCGTATTCTTCAACGAGCGCCACCCGGTAGAACCCGCGTTCGAGCAGCCTGCGCGTGAACGCTTCGATGTCAGCGACTTCGCCGTCGACCTTGTATTCGACACCCGACATGAAGGTTTCGGGTGGCGGCAGGCGTTCGAGGAGCGCCATGGCGGAGGTGACGACGACCAGGGGCGCGGATGCCGCCCGCAGCGCGTAGAGCGCCTCGATCCTTCGCGCCGTGGTCTCGGCTTTCCCGAGCGACTGCGCCTTGTGGCCGGCCCGTGAAGGAAGATACCATACCCGGCGATCGAGCGGCGCCCCGTTCGCGCCCTTTCCCAGGAAGAAGGACGCCATCCGCGCGTAATTTTCCGCCTCCCGGTCCGTGGCCGCCACCAGCACGAACGGTTTTCTTACCCGCCGCATGGCGCGCGCGACGAGATAGGCGAGGGCCGAGGGCTGCACGCCCCGAAGGGCGGCCGAGTCGCGCGAATGCTTCAGAAAGGAGACGACTTCTTCCGAGCCGGATTTGAAAGCCTCCGGTTCGGGCATCCGCTCGTCCCGCTCCTGGTGAGGAATCGAAAGGTCCATTATTCTTCTTGATGTTGGATGTTAGATGTTAGATGTTAGTTGTTGTATGCCCGATGCTCGATGTTAGTTGCCGGATGCTGGATACCCGATGTCGGATGTTAGTTGCCGGATGTTGGATGCCGCGAGGGGACCGGTTGTGGGAGCGGCTTGCAGCCGCGATTTTCCGGCCTCCCAACGCACTTGGGCAGGCCCCCATCTCCTCAGTTGAGGAAGGACCCTGTCGCCCGCTCGCCCGAACCATCCATCATCCACCAACCAACATCAGCTTTTTACTATATCCGAAACGGTTCCGCAAAAAAAGCATTCCGCTCACCGCCGCCGCGCTTGCGGCCCGAAGACGAGGCAGAGAATGGAACAGAGTCCCGCACAGGAATTTCTCAGGCAAATCCCGAGCGTGGATGCGGTCCTCCAGATGGACCCCATCCGGGACGCTCTTTTGCGCCATCCCAGAAAGCTGGTCCTGGAAGCCGTCCGGGAGGTGCTCGACGAGACCAGGAGGCGGATACTGCGCGAAGGGGAAAGCGGCGCTCCGGCCATCGACCATGCGGGACTCGCCGCCCTCGTCGCGGAACGAATCGAGCGCCTGGCCCGGTTTACGCTGCGCCGGGTGATAAACGCCACGGGAATCGTCATCCACACCAACCTGGGCCGCTCGCTTCTTCCCGAGCAGGCCATAGATCGGCTTCATCTCATCTGCGCGGGCTATAACAATCTCGAATACGACCTAGATCGGGGCGAGCGGGGGTCGCGCTACGTGCACGCCGAGGCCATCCTGCGCGAGCTTACCGGGGCGGAGGCGGCCCTGGTGGTAAACAACAACGCGGGGGCGGTGTTTCTCGCCCTCAACAGCCTCGCACGGGGGCGCGAGGTGGTGGTCTCGCGCGGACAACTCGTCGAGATCGGGGGCTCTTTCCGCATTCCGGACGTAATGAGCGCCAGCGGGGCGATCCTGCGCGAGGTGGGAACGACCAACCGCACGCATCTCAGGGACTATGCGGGGGCCGTAAACGAGCAGACCGCCCTTCTCATGAAGGTCCACACGAGCAATTACAGGATAGTGGGATTTACCGCCGAGGTCGGGCTCGACGAGATGGTCGGGCTGGGGCGGGAACACGGCCTGCCGGTGATCGAGGACCTCGGAAGCGGCTGTTTCGTTAACCTCGCCCCCTTCGGGCTGCACGGCGAGACAACCGTGCGGGAAAGCGTGCGCGCCGGGGCGGACCTGGTCACTTTCAGCGGGGACAAGCTGCTCGGGGGACCGCAGGCGGGCATCATGGTAGGCCGAAAGGACCTGATCGAGCGGTGCAGGAAGAACCCCATCACGCGGGCCCTGCGCGTGGACAAGATGACCCTGGCGGCGCTGGAGGTGACCCTGAGGCTCTACAGGGACGAGCGCCAGGCCGTCGAGCAGGTCCCCACGCTCAGGATGATAGCCGCTTCGGCCTCCGAACTGGAATGGCGCGCCGGGGAACTGGCCGCGCTGATCCGCGGCCTCGCGGGAAGCTCGGTGCTGGAAGTGACCGTGAGGCCTGGGTATTCGCAGGTCGGGGGAGGTTCACTTCCCGCCCAGGACCTGCCCACCAGCGTGGTGGCGGTGCGCTCGGAAAAATTCAGCGCGAACAGGATCGAGGAATACCTGCGCGGCGGCGACCCTCCCGTTATCGGAAGGATCGAATCCGACTCTTTCATCATGGACGTGCGCACGGTCGCCCCCTCCGAGTTCGAGCAGATCGGGCCGGCGTTCGAGAAATTGCTGGGATCGACGCCCTGACGGCCTGATGCCAGGTTGCCTCCCGATGGGTAAAATCCCCCCTGCCCCCCTTTAGAAAAGGGGGGTGTCTGCCGGGTGCGCCAAGTCGAATCCCCCCTTTTCTAAAGGGGGGCAGGGACAGCAGTGTCCGGTTAGGAACTTGCATGCACCGGTGGCCCAGCCCTGAAAGGGCTTCATATTCCAGCCCAGGGTGGCGTCCCGCGAAGCGCGAGACTGACCCTGGGCTGAGTTATTTAGCCCCGTTGGGGC
>JBAQYM010000086.1:0-7711 GCA_049300095.1 Syntrophobacteraceae bacterium | reverse complement strand
CGACAGGTATGGCCAAAACAGGGCGGAGGTCTCCCCTCCCTTGGCGGGAGGGGTTGGGGGAGGGGGTCGTAAGTACTTGAAAATTCAACACCCTCCCCTAACCCCTCCCATCGAAGGGAGGGGGACTTACGTCCCGATCAATAGTCGCGCAGCCTGAATATTTCTTTGGGCAACAGCCCGTCAACCTCGCCCCTACCTTTACATGACGGCGTCGGGACCGCCGGAAAGCCGAATTGGCAGGCTGGAAAGCCTGCCCCATGAACCGGAGGACCTGCCACAAGTAATTGGAGGCCCGGAACGGCAGGCTGGAAAGCCTGCCCCACGTACGGGAAGACCTGCCACACGTCTCAATTTGGGCGGTTTCCGGACGCGGACTATCTCAAAAACCCGGTGAGCGGGCTGGATGCCTCGGCGCTTGCCAGCGTCCGCCCGATTCCCGCCATGAAGGCTTCTCTTCCGGCCTCGACACCCTTCCTGAAAGCGGCCGCCATCGCTACGGGGTCCCCCGCGACCGCGATTGCCGTATTGACGAGAACGGCGTCGGCGCCCATCTCAAGCGCTTCGGCGGCGTGCGAGGGTGCGCCGAGGCCGGCGTCGACCACGACCGGGACCGTCGCCCGCTCGATGATGATTTCGATCGAGTCCCGCGTCCGGATGCCCCGGTTCGAGCCGATGGGCGAGCCGAGCGGCATGACGGTCGCCGCTCCGATGTCTTCCAGACGCTTTGCCAGGATGGGGTCGGCCTGGATGTAGGGTAGGACGATGAAGCCGTCTTTTACCAGGATTTCCGCCGCCTTGAGCGTTTCCACCGGGTCGGGCAGCAGGGACTGCGGGTCGGGGGTGACTTCGAGCTTGATCCAGGGTTCGCAGCCCGCGGCGCGCGCAAGCCTCGCCAGCCGCACGGCCTCGTCCGCGTCCCTTGCCCCCGAAGTGTTCGGCAGCAGCAGGTAGCGGCTCGTATCGATTGCGCTGAGGATGCTGTCTTGCGGGTTTTCCAGCTCGACCCGCCTCAGGGCCACGGTGACGATTTCTGCGCCCGAGGCTTCGATTGCCCTTATCATGACCTCGGGGGAGGAAAATTTTCCCGTTCCCATCAGGAGGCGCGAGCGGAAGGCGCGTCCGGCGATTATCAACGGTTGGTCCATTTCAGTTCTACCTTTCCGTGCGGGATGCGGCGTCTTGCGGTCCGCACAAAGCGCATCTCTGGGCGGCCGGGAGACGGATTTCCCGAAATGTCATCGTGAGCGCGTCCCAGGTGAGCAGCCTTCCCACCAGGAGCCCTTTGATTCCGATCAGATACTTGACGGCCTCGGTTGCCTGAATCGCCCCGATCACACCGGGGACGGCCCCAAAAACCCCGACGGTGCTCGTGGTCTCGAAGGTCCCCGGCTTGGGGACGTCCTCGAAAACGCACCGGTAGCAGGGGCCCTCGCCGGGCACAACCGTCATGGTCTGGGCGAACATCCCGAGGATCCCGGCGTGGGAAAACGCCTTGCCGAGCCGCACGCACGCATCGTTTACCAGGAACTTGGACTCGAAGTTGTCCGTGGCCTCGATCACGAAGTCGTAGGGCGCGATGATTTCGGACGCGTTTTCGGCGCTAAGCGTGGTCTTGTACCCATTGAGCCGCACGTCCGGGTTCAGGCGAGAAATGGTCTTTACGGCCGAATCGACCTTATGTGTCCCAATGTCGGGGCGGCCGTGGAGGACCTGGCGCTGGAGGTTGGAATAATCCACCGTGTCCGCGTCGAGGATTCCGATCTCGCCCACGCCGGATGCGGCCAAATATAACAGGGCGGGACTTCCGAGGCCGCCAAGCCCCACCACGAGGACGCGGCTCTCCAAAAGCTTTGCCTGGCCGGCTTCCCCGATCTCGGGGACGAGAATATTCCGGATGTAGATCTTTTTTTCGAGTTCGGTGAGAGCGCGCACTTTATCGGACATAAAAAAAACCGCTCCCCAGATTGGGAAACGGTCAGAAGAAAGCGCGGCGAACCTTTTTTCCAAGCCATTTCCCTACGCTGGCATTGTCCAGATCAGGTATTAAGGGTTTCTTCTCAGCCCGGATATTTCCGGGCACCCCTAACGGCTGTCGAAAAAAATCTTATCGCGAGGCAAAATTTTTGTCAAACACCATCTTATGCGACCACGACATCTTATTCGGGCGAGGAAAAACGCGGAGGTGCACAAGCTTCCGCGGGAAATAATGCCGCCCTTACCCCCTTGCTTCTTCCACGCTCTAGCGCAAAGCTTGCTCGTAGGCATCGCGGGTTGCCCGCTCGCGGCGCAATTCCTCGTATTTCCGGGTGATCCAGCCCTCGGCGAAGCCCGGGTTTGCCAGGTAACCCAGAGCGGATTGAACGAAATCCTTTTTTAACTGTTCAAGGACCGCCTCGCGCTGCCCCGCGTCAATGAAGTTGCGCACCTTTTCGACCTCGAACTCCGCCGTGGGGCACAGGGAGGCAAAATCGGCGCAGGCGCTCGGGGGATCGGGATAGCGCGCAAAAAAAGTCTCTCCCGGTTCAAGCGGGACCCGGATCAGGAGCCGCACCTGCCACCTGTCCCCGGCAATCGGGCGGGACCGGTCGATGAAATAGACGATCAGACCGTTATCAAGTTGAATTGTATCGAGTATAATATCTCCGGTTTCCATTCTCGCCGTCCTCCAATTTGATTTGCGTTCGGGGAGCAATTAGAACAGGGAACCATCCAAATGCAAACCGAAACGATGCCGATATTGACTACTATGGGCGAAAAGGCTATTAGTTTTCTGCTTGAAGGCCCTTCCCGACAGGGGGAAGGGGGTTTTTTTCATACCGATTCTTCCAGACGAGGTCGCCTGCGGAATGGACAGAAAATACATTGAAGTGAGATGGCACGGCCGCGGTGGACAGGGCGCGGTCACGGCCGCCGAGATACTGGCGGAGGCCGCTTATTATGACGGCTACAAGGGCGTTACCGCCGCCCCGTTTTTCGGGGCCGAGCGAAGAGGCGCCCCCGTTATAGCCACGAACCGTTTCGCGCGCGAGGCGGTGAGGACCTTCGTGCTCGTGCGGAACCCGGCAATCGTGGTGGTGCTGGACGAGAGCATTCTCCGGGTGGTGGATGTCGTGGCTGGGATCGAGCCCGACGGACTCGTGCTCATAAACAGCACCAAGCCGCCCGAGGCCTTCAAGTTCGACGCGCCCGTAAGGGTCGCTACGACCGATGCGACCCGGTGGGCCACCAGGGCCGGGCTCATCATCTCCGGGGCCGTGCTCTGCAATACGGCGATTCTTGGCGGATTTGCCGGGGCAACCGGTCTGATCGGCATGGAGAGCATCGAAAAAGCGCTCAGAAACCACTTCAAGGGTGAAGCCGCCGAGAAGAATGTGCTCGCGGCGAGATCGGCCTTCGAGGGGACCTTGACTTCGAGCGCCGCGGGCAAGGCCTGCGCCTGAGAAATCGATGGCGATCGGGCGGCATCGCGGCTGAAAGCCGCTCCCACAGAGGGGCCGCTTCCACAGAGGGGCCGTTCCCACTAAAGGGCGGCTCCCACAATATTGGTTTTTTCCAGTAATCAGCAACACCGGGAGGAAATCCGGATGGGTTCCAAAGCACATAAAGACCCTTTTACCTGCGCGCGTTCCAAAGTTTGCAAGGCCGAGGCCGGAAAGACCGGCGACTGGCGGTCCTCGAGACCGGAAATAGACCGCACCAAGTGCATTCCGTCCAAGACCGGGAAATCTTCGTGCCATCTTTGCTGGATGTACTGCCCCGAGGGGATCGTCACGAGATCGGTCCCGGTGGAAATCGACATGGATTACTGCAAGGGGTGCGGGATCTGCGCCGAGGAGTGCCCGGCAAAGGCCATCACGATGGTCGAGGAGAAGGTCGGGTAGGTTCGCGTCCCTTACGTTCTACGACAGTCCTTCAAGACATCCGTCACCCCGGCGAAAGCCGGGGTCCAGTGTCCCCGAGCATTTAGAAAGACCCTGGATTCCGGCTTCCGCCGGAATGACGATGCGTGAAGTTTTCCCCGCCATCGAATATCATTGAACTTACGGGACGCCACATCAGATTCGTGAGATTCGCGCGGCCTTCTCGTACACGAATGTCGCTCGACTGAAAAATTCGTCCATCCTTTCCGACGCAAATCCGGTTTTTTTGAACCCCGCAGACTCAAAAGCGGCATCGAGTTCCTCTTCGGTGAGGGCGCCGCTCATGCACCACGCCCACGCGTCCGGCTCGTCCCGGAAATAGTCGGGAAGCGGCCCCGTGCGGCAAAGGTCCGCCCCCGCCACGGTCCCGCCCGCATCAAGGACCCGCGAAAGCTCCCCCACCAGCTTCCCTTTATCGGGAAACAGGTTCAACACTCCGTTTAACATCACCCACCTGAAGGAACCCGAAGCGAACGGCAGCGCCTCGCCGTCCGCGCAGATCCAGTCGCACTCACGGTCCGGAAGGATTTTCCGCGCCGCCTTCGAGGCTGTCAAGAGCACGGAGTAAACGATATCGAGGTTTACGATTCCGGACCCATTTCCACGGTGCGCCATCAACGCCAGGGAATCTATCCCGGCCCCGCACCCCAGGTTGAGAACGGTGTCGCCGATTCCGGGATGCACGTGCGGAAGAATGTTACCGCATGGAAGGAAATCCTCCCAGAGTTCATCCGGAACGGCCTCGATAACGGACGCGGGATAGCCGAGTTCGGCCGCCAGGGGCTTGCCGGTCATGACCGGCGGTTTCATGCCCTCTCTTCGGCGATAAAGTTCTTCGTAGTACCGGCGGATATGGGTTTTCATCCGATTATGTAAGTATGACATAATGTCTCGGAATGATTATTATTAGCAATGAATGTGAGTTCCAAAATATCCATGTATGAATATCTTCCGCCGAGGGGGATATGCGGGGGAAAAGATGAGCACGATGGAAAACGAACGATGTTTTCTGGGAGGTAAGGAGATAAGTCCCGACCGGATGATATGCCTTCCCACGACCTGCATGATTTGCAAAGACGGCAAGTGGCGCGAGACGAACAAGATTTGGGTCCTTTAATCGGGTGCGAAAAAGCGGGCCGGGCCGGCAGGGTGTTAAAAAGAGCTGCTCGAAACCCGGAGATGAGCCGGAAATCGACACGGCCGTCATTCCGGCGGAAGCCGGAATCCAGGGGCTATCGATTCTAAAGTATTGAAGTTATATGTAAAACACCTGGATTCCGGCTTCCGCCGGAATGACATGTCTTGGTGTTTTCACTCGTATCCTCACGCGTATCTTTGCGATGAGTTCCCTTTTGCGGCGCCTTGCCGGGAGTCCGGGCGCGGCTTTGCGTGGGTCTCAGAAATTTTTCCGGCTGTCCAGCAGCAATGTGACCGGCCCGTCGTTTACGAGATGGACCAGCATCATCTCCTGGAAGCGCCCGGCGCCCACTTTCGGGGTGAATTTGAGAAGCCCTTGCACGTAGGTTTCATAAAGCGCTTCGGCGGAGTCGGGCGGGGCCGCCCCGGCGTAGGAGGGTCTTCTCCCCTTGCGGCAGTCGCCGTAGAGCGTGAACTGGGAGACGACCAGGATCTCCGCGCCGATATCCAGGACCGAGAGGTTCATCTTGTCCGCCTCGTCGGCAAATATCCTGAGATACACTGTCTTTTCGGCAAGATAGCGGGCGTCCTCGGCCGTGTCGCCGGCCCCCACGCCCAGAAGGACCAAAATCCCCTTCCCGATGCGCGCGGTTAGCTCCCCGCCGATGGTGACGCTCGCCTCAGCGACGCGCTGGATTATTGCCCTCATGCTTGTCTCCGTTGGGGGTTGCGGGTTGGATATTGGATGTTGGATATTGGATGCTGGATGCTGGATGCTGGATGCTGGATGTTGGATGTTGAATAGTTGCGGGTTGCGAGTGACGGGTGTCCGGTATCGAACATCCAATATCCAATATCCAATATCCAACATCCTGCATCGAGCATCCAGTGTCCAACATCCGCCCCATTTGACCTGCGGCCGCAAGGCGGGATATATAGGAGTTTGCGCACCTTTGGCAAGTATTTCTGTAAACGTTCATCGCGGAGACCCCGGACTCCGATCCGGGGTCTCCCGGTGAACGGTTGCGTATTTCTCCCACACGGCCGGACCGCATATGTCGAAAGCGCCGCTGATACTGCTCGTAAATCCTTGGATCACCGACTTTGCCGCGTTCGATCTCTGGGCAAAACCGATGGGACTGCTCATTTTGGCCTCGCTCCTAAAGGGTGGGGGCTGCGGGGTGGAGTTTATCGACTGCCTGGACCGCCACGACTGCTTCACCAACACGCACCCGGACGTTCTGCGCGGCGCGGCGAAAAAATTCGGGACGGGCAAGTATCCCCGGATGAGTCTTCCGAGGCCGGAGGCCTTCTCCGGTTTTCCGCGATACTTTTACCGCCACGGCATTCATCCGGATAGCTTTCGGGCAAAGCTTCGGGAAGCCGGGCGTCCCGACCTGGTCTGGGTCACCTCGTCCATGACCTACTGGCACCCCGGCGTGCGCGAGGCGGTGCGGGTGATTCGCGAGGAGCTTCCGGCGCCGCCGGTCTGGCTCGGGGGGATTTATGCGAAACTTTGCCCCGAGCATGCGAAGCGGACGAGCGGGGCGGACCTGGTCGTCACGGGGCCTCTATCGGACCTCCCCGACCTTCTTCTGGCCCGTACGGGCTTTGCGGTGAAAAACCCGCGCGCCTGGTCCGATTTCAGCCTCCTGCCGCCCCCCGCGCTCGAACTTGTCCCCAACCCCGATTACGCCCCGGTCCTGACAAGCCTCGGCTGCCCGTATCGCTGCCCCTACTGCGCTTCGGCAAAACTTCAGCCCGAGTGGAAACGGTCGAGCGCCGAAAAAATCCATGCTGAAATCCTCCGCGCGCATATTCAGTTCGGCGCGGTCGACTTCGCCTTCTATGACGACGCGCTTCTGCTCGGCGCCGAGCGAAGCTTGAAACCCGCGCTGGAGCGGGTGGCGCGGGATGGGTTGCGACTGCGGTTTCACGTCCCGAACGCGCTCCACATCCGGGCGCTTTCGCGTGAGTGGTGCGAACTTCTGCGGGCGTCCGGGTTCAAGACGATCCGCCTGGGGCTCGAAACCACAACGGATGCCAGGAGCCGCGAGTGGGGCGGCAAGGTTGATACGGGGATGTTTCTCAAGGGAGTGGAAAACCTGTTCGCGGCCGGTTTTAAGGGCGATGAAGTCGGGGTCTACATTCTGGGCGGCGTTCCGGGGCAGGCCCCGGAGGAGGTCGCGGAAGCGGTCGAGACGGTCAAAAAAGCGGGCGCGCGGCCCAATATCGCGGAGTACTCACCGATCCCCGGCACCCCGATGTGGGCCGGGGCGGCCGCCCGGAGCGCCTACGACATCGAAGGCGAACCCCTCTACCACAACAACACGTTTTTTGCCTGCCGAAGGCCCGGATTCACGTACGAGGACATGGTGGCGCTGAAGAGACTGGCGCGGCCGGAGGCGCAAAAGACGCCGGTATAGGCGGCGCGGTCGGGAGACCGCGCCATAACCGGTAGGCGGAGGCGCAAAAGACGTCGACGCAGGCGGTGCGGCGGGATCTATGTGGGGCGGGCTTTCCAGCCCGCCTGCCAGGGAGCGAGGGGCCTCCCCAAAACGGCAGCGGTAAAACCGTAATGCACTCATGGTTAAGCCCGGGACCCAAGGATCGTCATTCCCGCGGCGTTTTTGGGCGGGAATCCAGTGCTTTCC